>CAZWPY010000088.1:0-12373 GCA_964635475.1 uncultured Acidimicrobiia bacterium | reverse complement strand
GGCTTTAAGTATTCAGATAATTACGATGCAAGATCACGTGTCGGAGCCAATAAACGTGATTTGGGGTGCAACGGGCGGCCCCTTGAGCCAATTTGTACCAGCGGAATACCGAACGCCAGCGTTTTTCCGGAGCCCGTCGGCGCCTTTGCCGTTACATCACGACCCTGCAACGCAGCGGCGATCGTTCCTGACTGAACAGCAAAGGGCGCTATAATTCCGCCCTTCTTCAAAACATTGATCAATCCCTGGTCGACACCAAGGCTTTCAAATGTGACGTCGATGGCCGCCTCTGGGCTGTCGGAGTCTGAACCGGTCGATGGCGCGCGGGACGCGCCCGATTGGGGTTCGAATGTCATTGGTTTTCATCTCTCTCTTACGATGGGCGCGCGGCCAACATCTCGCCAACGAGTGGTCGGGTCGCGCTAATGACCGCTGAACCAGCGGGCGGGCCACAGTGGCCCAGCGCCCGACAGAGACGAACCTGACAGAGACTGTCTGGTCAAAACTGGTTTGACCAGACACCGCGGGACTCGCTCAAAAACTCACACGAGGCACGGTGTCACTAACAAACGTGTCGCTATCCGACGCATGGCCGTCCGCCGACCGGCGAACAACCGGCTCTATTGTCGCACGGATTTCGCCGACGGTGGGCGACCGTGCGGCGCGGCCCACTTTGACGGTGGTTCCGCCCCTGCGACAACTGCCGATCGGGTGGCATGTCGCCGACTGTTCGGACGGCCGCGACGGCCGAGTAATCGGACGGCCGCGACGGCCGACTAATCGTGCGGCCGCGACGGCCGACTTATCGCTCGACGAGCCCAGCCAGCTCGGCTAACCGAGCCGCCACCACTGCCCCGCCAACATCGGCTTCGCACACGATCATCAACGTGTCGTCGCCGGCAACAGTGCCCAACACACCCGCAATTCCCGAGCGGTCAAGCGCCGACGCAACCACGTGGGCCGAACCCGGCGGGGTCCGCACCACGACGAGATTGAGCGACCAGCTGACCTCAGCGACCCACTCCCCGAGCACCCGACGGAGGTGATCCTCGGGTGCGGGACGATCCTTCGGCGCATCGGGAATCGCGTAGATCGTCTCCGAACCCGGGACGCGCACTTTGACGGCCCCGAGGTCTTCGAGGTCACGCGACACCGTCGCCTGCGTGGCGACCACGCCGTCGAGGGCGAGCAATTCCACCAGACGCGTTTGGCTCGTTACCGCATAATTCTCGAGCAGTCGGGCAATGCGACTCTGCCGCTGGGTCTTGGGCGCACGCTGGCCAGCGGTGCCGCCGGCCGCGGGAATATCGGCATCGGCGTCGGCGTTTGCGGCATTTGCCGCATTTGCGGCGTTTGCGGCATTTGTCGCGTTTGTGGCGCTCGTGCGGTCGGCTCGTCCAGTCGCCGTCACCCCCACCCGAGACGCCGACCCTTGACTCCGCGCCATCAGTCGCGGCCCCGCTCGGCGAGCCACCACAACAATCCCCGCATAGCAGTGAGGCGATGTGCGGCCTGCAGCCAGATCCAACTTCGTGGTCCGTCGAGAACCTCGTCGCTCGCCTCATCGCCTCGGTGCGCGGGCAGACAGTGCATAAAACCCGCGCCCGGCGCGGCGGAGTCGAGCAACTCGGCCGTCACCGCATATCGGCGAAACACGGGTCGCCGCTCGTTAGCTTCGGCTTCTTCGCCCATCGAGTACCACGCGTCGGTGTACACGACCGCGGCGCCATCCACCGCCGCGCGAGGGTCGTGGTAGGAGTCAACGGCGGCCAGCGAACCCGACCCAGCGCCGTCGAGTTCGAAACCCTCCGGCGTCGCGACCGCGAGCGTCGCCCCCACCAAACCAGCCGCGACGCCCAACGTGCGGGCGACGTTATTACCGTCGCCGACGTAGGCCCAGCGGGTGCCGCGTAGGTCGCCGAGTTGGTCTTGCAGACACAACAGGTCGGCCAGACCTTGGCAGGGATGCGAACGGTCCGACAGCAGGTTCACGACGGGTGCCGCACCGCGTATAGACGCGGCCATCCGCGTCAAGACGCGATGATCAAACACCCGCGCGCAGATCACGTCGTGGTAACACGCAAGCGTCCGGGCAACGTCCTCAGCCGACTCGCGACCGTCGATGCCCACCTCCTCGGCGCGCACGTACACCGGGTGCCCACCAAGCTGCGCGACGGCCACCTCGGTTGAGTGCCGCGTGCGCGCCGAGGGCTTCTCGAACAGCAACGCCACACCTCGCCCCGCGAGGACCTGGGTCGGCGCCTCGACGCGGCCCAGACGAAGAATTTCGGCGAGCTCCTCGCTGCCGACGTCGTCGAGGTCGAGAAACGAACGCGCCGACTGCGCCTGCTTAGGAAACGGGGCCGTGGACTCCACGACGACCTCGGTCGGTTCAGTCATGAGCCAACGGTACCCGTTTTCGCCTCCTTCTGCATGACTATTCATTCGCCTGCATAAGGCTGGTAGGCCAGCAGGCCACATGCCCGACTATGTCTCCTCGCTCTGTCTCCTCGCTCTGTCTCCTCGCTCTGTCTCCTCGCTCTGTCTCCTCCTCTGTCTCCTCCTCTGTCTCCTCGCTCTGTCGTCCCCCCTTCTCCTGGCCCGGCGTCGTGGCCCGGCCGGGCCGATTTCCCCGTGGTGCTGGTACCCTGCCACTCACCGTCGCCACGTGGTCCACTCAGGGCACACGTGCCGCACGTTCAGGAGAATCACCACCAGTGAGCAGGCATCCCGTGAGCAGCAGCCCGGCGTGCGACGCCGGTGTGGCGCCTCACGGCGCGGCGCGACCCGGGGGTGCTGGCCACAGTCGACCTGTAGTGCAGAGTCGACCTGTAGTGCAGAGTCGAGCTGTAGAGCAACTGCAGAGTCGACCCGAGGTGCAGAGTCGAGCTGTAGTGCAGACGAGGCCCGAGTGAGCTGGGTCCTGGCGGCAGTGCTGGCCGCCGCGGTGTTGGCCATCGTCGTCGGCGGCCGGCGCAACACCATGCCGCGCGGCTCGGCCCTGGTGGCCGCCGGACTGGCCACGATCGCGGCGTCGGAAGCGATCACCGGCACTGTTAGAGAACTTTCGGCCTTACCCCTACGCGCCGAATTCGTGCGTTTCCCTGCGACCGCGCTCGCTGTCGCAGGATGTGTCCTAGTCGTACGCGGCCTTGGTACACCCACCGAAGGCTGGGATTCGTCCTACGCAAAAGGGCGAGCGGCGGTTGATCTCGCCGCGCTGTTCGGCCTGACCACGTTCATCTTGTGGGCTCCACTGCTGAGCCCGCTGATCAAGGCCGCGCCCGCAGAACTCGACGCACTCGTCGTGATCCGGCCGCTCGCCTACAACGCTCTCGCGGCAGTCACGGTCGTATTGATGCCACGCACACCGGTCGAACGCCGACTGCGCAGCGTGTTGCTGGGTTCGGGCGTGATCGTGATCGCGTTGGCGTTGACCGTACGCACAGCCGCGCTCGACCTCGACGTCTCCGGCTGGGGTCCACTTGTGGTTGTCATTGCGGCATTTGGCGCGCTGGTCACGGGCGCATCGGGCAGCCCGCGACGGTCTTTCGACAGGCCGGTGCCGTCGTCACTGCGTTGGGGCCTCATGCTCGCCCCCTTTATCGCCTTGTTTATTGCGCTCGTGCTGATTTCGGCCAACCAGGTCCGCCAGCAAGAACAGAGCCAGACCTTCTATTGGACCGGCCTCGCTGTCGCTGTGCTCGTTGCTTTTCGCCAGCTGCTCAGCCTGCTCGAGAACATGACCCTGACCGAGGAACTCGAAGCGACGGTGAGCGAACTACGGGCGCGGGAGATGGATCTCGAACACCTCGCCTACCACGACCCCCTCACCAACCTCGCCAACCGAACGCTGTTTACAAACCGCGTCGCTCACGCGATCGAGCGAGCCAAACGCTCCGACATCCGCTTGTGGGTTCTGTTCATCGACGTCGATGACTTCAAACAGGTGAACGACCGCCTCGGCCACGCCGCGGGCGACTCTCTTCTGCAGAGTTTCGCCGACCTGTTACGCGAGCTGTTTCGCCCGACCGACACCGTTGCGCGCCTCGGCGGCGACGAATTCGCCGTGCTATTGGAGGAGCGTGCCGAGGCCGACCCACCAATCGGACCGATCGCAGCGCAACGAGTACTCGATCGCCTCGACCGCCCGTTACGCGTGTTGTATCAAGACCTCCACGCGCACGTGTCACTTGGCCTCGCGGGCACGGGCCAGGGCATCGACTTGCCGCGGATGCCAGCTGAGCCGAGCGAGTCGGTCTCGCCGGTGCTCGACGCCGAGAGCCTGCTGCGCCGAGCCGACGTCGCGATGCACGCGGCCAAGGATCAAGGCAAACAACGTTCGGTCACCTTTGAACCGACGATGCACAGCCTCGTGCTGGAACGCCTCGACCTCGCAGCCGACCTCGAACACGACATCGCTCTCGGCAAACTCTCGTTGGTGTACCAGCCGATCGTGAGCCTCGACTCCGGACAGATCACGTCGGTCGAAGCGCTCCTCCGCTGGAACCACACCACCCGCGGCCAGCTCGGACCAAATACGTTTATTCCTTTGGCCGAACAAGCCAACCTCATGGTGCCGCTCGGGCGTTTCGTTTTGTTCGAGTCGTGCCGCCAAGCAGCTCGGTGGCAGTACGACCAGCCCGGCCTGTCGGTTGCAGTGAACCTGTCGGCGAGCCAGCTGCAGGATCCCGCGCTGCTGAGCGACGTGACATCCGCACTGCAATCGGCCGACCTGCCGCCGCACTGCTTGACCCTCGAAGTCACCGAGTCGGTGATCATGGGCCATACCGACGTAAACCTCGACACGCTGGAAGCCCTCGAGTCGCTCGGGATCACACTCGCGATCGACGACTTCGGCACCGGCTACTCGTCATTGTCGTACCTGCAACGTTTCCCCATCCACAAGGTCAAGGTCGATAAGACCTTTGTCGACGAGATCGGCCAACACTCGATCCACCGTGAAGCCGACTGGTGGGTGATCGACGAGTCGGTCTTCGCCCCGCCGCTGACCGGCTCGGCCAGCGTGTCACCCGGCACAGACAACCACTCGTCGCTCACCACCACCCCGGTTGGCGGCGCCGACCCCCCTGCCGGCGGTCTGAACGTGCCCGCAGGGACAGTGCATCCCCTGCCCGTGCCGTCGGGCGCCGCGGTACCGGCGCCCGCGAGCGGGCCATCAGGCCAGGCCGGCTCGGCAGGACAGGCCGGATCGGCGGGACAGGCCGGATCGGCAGGTCCCGCTCGGCCGGTTCCTCGACCGACCGGCGACGGCGTGATCCTCGCGGGCATCATCGGTTTGGCCAAGGCGCTCGACCTCGTCGTGGTGGCCGAGGGTGTCGAGCGACCCGACCAGCTCGCACGCCTGTATGAACTCGATTGCGACGAAGCGCAGGGTTACCTATTTTCCGCGCCGCTCGAAGCTCGCGAGTTCGTGAAGTGGTTACGTCGTCGCCACGACCGGCCACTGATCGACAACCCCGCCTTGATCGACTGACTTAGCGCAACCGGGGCCGCGCCGCCGTGCAACCGCAGACAGCCGAGTGCCTGCGGCAAACACGCGGCAAGATCGACACATGATCATCGACGCCTGGATCCAACACCCGACGCTTCGGCACTCCAATCACGAGATGTTCGACTCGCTGCGGCGTTGGATGGGTTTCACCACCTTCGACGAGCCGCTGCCCCTGACCTTCACGCTCGATGCGCTCGACACCGCCGGCGTCGACCTCGCCCTGACGAGCGCCTGGTACGGCCCTGAGGGCGCGTTGATCTCCAACGAAGAAGTGGCCGACTTTGTAGCGATGTCCGACGGGCGCCTTCGCGGGGTGGCCGGCGTCGACATCCGCCGCCCGGTGCGGGCGGTTGCCGAGTTGCGCCGCTGCGTGCAGGAGTGGGGATTTGTCGGCCTCCGCCTGCTTCCGTGGTTATGGGAGGTTCCGCCGACCGACCGCCGCTTCTATCCGCTCTACGCCGCATGCGCGGAACTCGGCGTCCCGTTTTGTACCCAAGTTGGCCACACCGGCCCACTGCGGCCGTCGGAGCCGGGCCGACCGATTCCCTACATCGATCAGGTGGCCATCGACTTTCCTGAGCTTACGATCGTGTGCGGGCACATCGGTTACCCCTGGACCGCCGACATGGTCGCGGTGGCGACCAAACACGAAAACGTCTACATCGACACCAGCGCGTGGGCGAGCCACCGCTACCCCACCGAACTCGTCACCTATCTGAAGAGCAACGGCTCTCGCAAAGTCCTCTTCGGGTCCAACTACCCGATGCTCACGCCGCAACATGCCCTGGGCCGCATCGACGAACTCGGCCTCGACGCCGACCTGAAGGAACGGTTCTTGTGGAAAAACGCGGCCCGAGTGTTCGGAATCGACACGGTTTCAGTCGCCATCGACTAGGGCTGGACGCTTCGAGGACGACGCAACGGGCCGACAGGTGATCTGAGGACCCCCGGGCACTAGGTCCCGGGGGTCCCTTCCGGTGGGTGCCACGCTTCCATCATCAGGCCCTAAGGCCGTCCGATGGTTGGTCGAAGCGTGCGCCGGGGCCGTCGCGATCGGATCCCCTGTTCCCCTACCAGATTTCGCAATTCTTCAGTCGTTTGCCGACAATGGACCTGCGGCTATGTCGCTGCTGTCGGCGAGGTAGGCGGCCACGGAGTCGAACTCCGTGGCCGTCACCACATGGTTCCCCGGCGGGTCCCCGACGCCGTCAGCAGATGCTGCTGGTGTCAGATCGCCCCCCGGCGCTCAGCGGCACGGCCTAGAGGTTCACTGCTACCGCCCGTCATCTTACCGGGCGAAAAGTGCATCTTTGTGCAATCTGACTGGGCCGTTCGACCTAGTCAGACGTTGCAGCATGGTTGCAGCTCCCGTTCGCAGCCCTCGTCCACGCGACGGAGCAGCGCAAACCCGTGGCTGGGCACTGATCGAGCCCGGCCGAAGCGTCGTTGGGTGCGGAGGCTACGGCGTGTATTGGCCCGTCACTTGACCGTCGGCGCCAACAACAACGACGGCACCGAAATTGACGTCGAGCGAGGCCGCCAGCGTTGTGGTCGTCGTTGTGGTCGTCGTGGGTATCGACGCAGAGACACTGACGGACAGCTCGGCTCCCCACGTGGTCGTCGGTGCAGCTAGCGACGTCGTGGTGCTTGAGGTCGGAACGGTCGACGTCGTGTAAGCCGACGTCGACGTCACGAAGGTGGTGGTCGCTCGACTGGTCGACGTGGCGCGGGTCGTGCTCACCCTCGTCGTCGGCGGTCGAGAGCTGCTCGCGGAGCGCGACGTGCTGCTGCGCACCGTCGTTGCAGGTCGCGAACTGCTCGGCACGGCGACCGCGGCGCCCGCCGCGCCGACTCCAGCCGAGACCGACACCGAGACCGACACGCTCGTGACGGGCGGCGTCGAGGTGGACGGCACGAGCGACGTCGAGCTCGTCGACGCCGATGTCGAACTCGAACTCGAGGCCGACGAGCCGCTGAGGGAGGTGGCCGCCTGTGTCTCGGCTCGGCGTTTTGCGTCCGCCTCAAGTAGCCCCTGAACGAGAGTTTTTACCGGCGCCGGCGGCTCTGCGGCCTGACCGGCGGCCAGAGCCGTGGTCCGCACCGCCACAGCCGGCACACCCCGGCGCAGCGCCGACATCGCCAACGGCAACGCCGTTATCACCGCCAACAGGCAAACCAAAGCAAGTCCGACGAGCGCGTCGGACGAACGAACGAGCGCGCTCGTCCGTTGTCCTGGTCCCAGGTCTGGGGCCTCCGACACGGTCAGAGTTGTCAACGGCGGCGAACCCTCTCGTTACTAACTGGATGTGCCAACAGGACTGTGAACTTTCGTCGTACTTAGGTTAGCGCTCGACACGCCCTTTGACCACGTCGGGTGAGGCGATCCCCACCTGTGGCGTCGGGGCGTGCCGGACTCGGACGCACCCCGGCCACTCTCAGTCGCGTTGCGAGCTCGCGACCGCCGAGATCGCGCGCGCGAGCCTGGTCGCGATGAGTGCTAGCTCCTCGTCGGTCACGAGCAGGCTGGGCGCGAGGCGGATCGCCGTCGGGTTGACCGCGTTCACGATGAGACCAGCTGCCAGCGCGGCAGCTGCGACATCGGCGGCCACGAGCGGTGGCTCAAGTTCGGCCGCGAGCAACAGCCCGAGGCCCCTGACCTGACCGACGCCGTCGACGGCCGAAAGCGAGTCGCGCAGCTGTGCACCCTTCTCGCGCGCCAGAGTCGCCACGTCGAGGCGGCGCATCTCCGCCAAGACCGCACGCGCGGCCGCGGTGACCAGTGCGTTGCCGCCGTAGGTCGTCGCGTGGTCGCCGGGGCGAAATGCCGACGCGACCTCACGGCGGGCCCAACAGGCACCGATCGGGACGCCGTTGCCCAAGGCCTTCGCGACTGTGACGATGTCGGGCTCGACGTCGAAGTGTTGAAATCCAAACCAGCGCCCGGTGCGCCCGAGGCCCGTTTGCACCTCATCGAAGCCGAGCAGCACTCCCCGCTCGCTGCACAGCCGTCGAACTTCTTTTACGTATTCGACTGGTAAAGGATTGACCCCACCCTCCCCTTGCACGGATTCGAGAACCACTGCCGCGACCCGAGACGCGTCGAGCGCGCGGTCGAGATCTGAGATGTCGGCGAAGGCAACGTGGCGAAAGCCCGGCGGGAGGGGTTGAAAAGCCTCATGTTTTTGCGGTTGGCCGGTGAGGTGCAACGTCGCGAGCGTGCGGCCGTGAAAGGAGCCGTAGGCCGACACCATCTCGTGACGCGGCGGCCCGGCCCAACGGCGAGCAAGTTTGATCGCGCACTCATTGGCCTCGGCGCCGGAGTTGCAAAAAAACACCTGCCCGCCGGCGGGTGTGCCATCGCCGATCAAGACGTCGAGTTCGCGGGCGACCTCACCGGCAATCGGGTTGGCGAACAGGTTCGAGGTGTGAAGCAGTGTGTGTGCTTGCCGACTGATCGCGGCGGCAACGGCGGAGTTGGCGTGGCCCAACGACGTGACGGCGAGCCCACACAATGCGTCGAGGTACTCGTTGTCGTGCGCGTCGAGTACCCACGAACCGTGGCCCGACACGATCGATAGCTGCGGCGGGCCGTATGTGGGCATGAGCGGACACGAGTCGTAGCCAGCGCCGGCCGGGCCGAGTCCGTGCGAGTCCGCCGCGCGAGCGCCGCCATGGTCGTTCGGGTTCTCCCCGCTCACCGCGCAGCGCCACCCGGCGTCGCGGCCTCGTCGGCGTCTCGCGTGACCATGGTGCCGATGCCCTGGGCCGTGTAGGTCTCAAGCAGCAGCGCGTGCGCGAGGCGACCGTCGAGAATGTGCGCTTGTGTGACGCCGCCCGCGAGCGCGTCGAGACACGAACGGACCTTGGGGATCATGCCGCCCGCGATCGTGCCATCGTCGACGAGCGCGGCAAGTTCGGCGGCACTGATGCGATGTATCAAGCTGCTCGCGTCGTCGACATTGCGCCGCAGCCCTTCGATATCGGTCAGATAGACCAGCTTTTCCGCCTGCAGCGCCTCCGCGATCGCGCCAGCCGCCGTATCCGCGTTGATGTTGTAGGCCTGACCGGCGTCATCGACGCCGATGGTCGCGACAACGGGAATGAGGTCCTCGCTCAGCAGCCGGTGCAGCAGTTCGGGGTCGACGCCGGTGACGTCGCCCACAAAACCGAGCCGCACGTCACGTTGCGCGGCACGGATCAGTCCCGCGTCCTCGCCGCTCACGCCGACGGCCAGTGAGCCGTGGACGTTGATCGCCGTGACGATCTCGCGGTTGACCTTGCCGACGAGCACCATGCGGGCGATCTCAAGCGTTTCCGCGTCGGTCACTCGTAAGCCGTCGCGAAACTCCGGCTCCTTGCCCAGTCGGGCCATCAGTTCGCCGATCTGCGGCCCGCCGCCGTGCACCACCACGACGCGCATCCCGACCGACGACATCAAGACGACGTCGGACGCAAACGACGCGAGCGCTTCGGCCTCTCCGTGAGCTGCGGACGTGGCGCCGGCGAGCGCGTTGCCGCCGTACTTGACCACGACCACCTTGTCCCAAAAGCGGCGGATGTAGGGCAACGCTTCGGCGAGGACCGCGGCCCGCTGCGCCGCGTCCAACGATGCGGGGACTGCCGGAGGCGCTGCTGCCGCGGAAGGTGCCGCGGTCGGGGAACGATCGTCGGCGGAATCGTTGGTCGCGTCGGTGGTGGGGGTGCTCATGGGATCAGGCCTGCCGTCGTTAGCCCGGCTGCTTCGGGCAGCCCGCAGATGATGTTGGCGCACTGCAACGCTTGCCCGGCCGCTCCTTTAGCCAAGTTGTCGAGCGCGCCCATCGCCACGACCCAGCCGGTGCGGGGGTCGACGCGCACCGACACCGACGCGGTGTTGGCGCCACGGTGCGCGCCGGAGTTGGGGACAGTGTCGTCGAGCACCGTCACGAACGGTCGCGAGTCGAACGCGCCATGGAGGACCTCGAGCGCGGCGCGTGTGTCGACCGGCGCGCCCGAGGCTGGGCGGGCGTAACACGTCGCAACCAAACCCCTCGTGACGGGCGCGAGGTGAGGGGTGAAGATCACTTGCGGCGCGGGGCCGTCCGACGGTGCCGCGGCCGCGAGCACTTGCTCAATCTCAGGCGTGTGCCGATGGGTCAACAAGCCGTAGGCCGTCAGGTCCTCGTTGACCGTGGAGAAGTGGTACGCCATGTCGAGCTTGCGACCGGCGCCCGACACGCCCGTGATGGTGTTGACCACAATGCCGTCGGGCTCGATCGCCCCGGCTGCGAGCAACGGCGCGAGCGGCAACGTCGCGGTGGTCACGTGGCACCCCGCGGCCGCAACGGCGCGGGAGTCGGGGTCGAGAGCGATGAGCTCGGGGAGGCCGAACGCAAACGATGCGAGCAACTCGGGGACCGGATGAGCGGCGTGGTACCAGGTGTCGTACAGCTGCGGCTCGCTGAGGCGGAAGTCGGCCGACAGGTCGACCACTTTGACCGAGTCGAGGATCGCGGGCGCGACTGCGAGCAGTTGCGCAAACGCGCCGTGCGGCAAACAGGCAAACACCATCTCGACGCTGTCGACTAACTCCGGCCGCCAGGCCTCGTAGGCGACGCCGGCATAAGCAGCGGCCAGCGCCGGGTACGAACTGCCGACCTGGGCGCCTGCCTGCGAGTCGCCCGTGGCCCAGACGAGTTGGAACTCCGGGTGTTGCGCGAGCAGGCGTAATAGTTCGGCGCCGGTGTAACCCGAGCCGCCGATCACCCCGACGCGGATCACGACACGTGCCTCGGGCCGCGAGCGCCCCGCGCGTGAGCCGGACCCGCTGTGGTGGGGGTGGCGGACTCGCCTGTCACCTTGGTCATCGCGCCATGTTAGCCGACCGGCGGGAGGCTATGCAGGCCGCTGCATAGCTATGCAGGCATCTGCCGGCCCCGGTGTCGGCGACCGCGCCCGCGTAGGACAACGGTCGGTATAGGGTCGTGGCGGATTTACGTGCAGGAGCGGGCGAATGTGCCGGGTTTCGGCCCTAACACTGCTGCCGCGTGGTCGTAGGCGGGGCTGCCGGGGAGGGCACTATCCCCAGGTCAGAGCACAATTCCCGCCGAGTACTTGGCGCGGCGGATTCGGGCGTACTAGGGTGCGCAGCAACCCGTCCCCCGAAACGCAGAGAAGGGATACCCCAAAATATGAAGCGTCTAGTCACCCTGGTTGCAACAGCAGCCCTCGTGGCCGGCCCGTTGGCAGGAGCAGCAATGGCTGACTCCGCGAGCGACTCCACATCAACATCAGACTCGGCGTCGATGTCCGCGTCGCTGTCGACCAACGTCGCTGCCTCGATCTCGTCGCTCGCGGCGTCAACCGCCGCGTCGGCCAGTTCGTCTGTGGTGGCGTCGGCCGTCGCATCGGCGCAGGCCTCGTCGGGCTTGGCGTCAGCTGCCTCGTCGATCGCAGCAGGCAACGCCTCGGCGTCGGCCTCCATGGCGTCGTCGACTGCGAAGTCGACCGAGGCATCGATCTCGGCGCAGCTGAACCCGTCGTCGGCGTCGATGGCGAGTTCGAAGTCGGGCTCCGAGTCGCTGTCCAACTCCGTCTGGACATCGAAGGTGTACAGCTACTGGGTGTCGGCCCTCGCCGGCAACCCGCCGAAGACGTCGGCTCCTGGTGGCGTCGTAACGATGGCCCCGCCGTCAACGATGGCTCCCCCGGCCCCGACGCCGGCTCCGCCGGCCGCTCCGGTGCCCAACACACCGTCGTTCACCGGCTGATCCAACCGGATCAACCCGAGCATTTAGCTCGAACTCACGGAGAACCCCCGGCCTTTGGCCGGGGGATCTTTCATGCACATCCAGAAGCGCGCCCGGCGCTGCCCATCCG
>CAZWPY010000087.1:0-13512 GCA_964635475.1 uncultured Acidimicrobiia bacterium | reverse complement strand
CGGGGCCGTCGGAGAGCCCGCACGAATTGCTCAAGTGAGGACCAGAGTTCCACGCCCGCAATGAAGCCGACGGCCGGGGCCGTCGGAGAGCGGGTCTCCCGAATGGGGGGTGGCGGAATGACGCCTCCCGCAATGAAGCCGACGGCCGGGGCCGTCGGAGAGCCGGCATAACGATCGGCCCAGCACGTGAGCGGGCTCCCGCAATGAAGCCGACGGCCGGGGCCGTCGGAGAGGAGCAACGCCAGGAGGCGATCGACAACTTCAACCCCCCGCAATGAAGCCGACGGCCGGGGCCGTCGGAGAGGGCTGTCGAGATGGACGTTGTAGCACAAGGGCGGTTTGGGCAACATGCGAGCGGGTGGGTCGGACACGCTGTCGCTGGCGACGGTGATCGAGTCGCGATCGACAAATGGCCCAGGAAATCCGGGCGATGCGAGCGGTGGTCGGGCGCGGCGGCGTTACCGGTGCGCTCGCTAGACGACGCGGCTGCCCGACGAGGGCAGCAGCGGTTTGGCGCCGAGGAACCAAAACATCGAGGTCGATCCGCTGTCGCCGAGCGTCACGATGGCGATCCTGTCCCTGGCGGTGTCGATGATGTCGATCAGGCCCGCCACGAGCACAGCGCGCTCGGCCGACGTGAGGTCGCATACAAAGACCGAGTACTGCATCGAGTCGCCAAAGCCGAGCATCTTCTTGCGCACAGCCCGGAGACGCCGTGGATCGCCAATGTCGTATGCGATCAGGTATCTGGTGCGCTTCATCGCGTGACGATTGGTCGGTACTCATCGAACTCCCCGAGCAGGACAGCGGCCACGGCGCGCATCTGGACCTCGAACGCGCGCCGGTAGGTGATCCGGTAGCCGAAAGTTGGGTGGGTGAACTCTGTGTCGACGCGGCGCTCATACGCGTGCAGCACACTGCGGCGGCCGTCCTGGGATAACGACACAGCTCCCCCGGCTGATACGAAGTCCCCTCGGCTTAGCTCGCCGTTGTTGATCAGCCCTACGACCACCGAGTCGCCAACCAGGGGGCGGAACTCCTCCATGACATCGAGTGCCAGAGCTGGTCGGCCGAATCGTGGGCGGTGAAAGACGCCCATATAGGGATCGAGGCCAACGGCGAATGCAGTGGCAGTGAGATCGCGGACGAGCAGTCCGTACACGTACGAAAGGAGGCAGTTGACCCGATCTCTCGGCGGTCGCCGATTGCGCTGGAGAAAGTCGAACTCGTCGGCCTCGGTCGACTTGAGCATCGAAGCAAAACGCGAGAAGTAGGCCTTCGCCGCTGCGCCTTCGAGTCCGAGGAGGGTGGCGACATCGGTCGTTCGGCGTGCCCGCGTGGCGAACCACTTCATGTTCCGTAAGTCGTCGTCGGATCGCGGGCGGCCGTTTCGTCGCAGGAGGGTCCGGGCGTTGAGGATCTTCGCCTCGACCATCCGGCTGGCTATGGCGAGCTGTCCCTCAGCTGACGCGAGAGCTTGGCGGCGCCGGAGCTCGACGTTTCTTGATGGCAGCCCTTCGGCGATCCCTGCGAACCAACCGCCAGAGGAATACCAGCACACGGGGACATCTCGGCTCATGAGCTCGCGGATCAGTGGAGTCGACACCGCGACGTTGCCGAACACCACCAGTTGGGACAGGTCGATGAGCCGCACTGACTCCAGTGTCTGGCCCTTTAGGGTGACTTCGGCACGCTCGCCTCGTTTGCCGACGTGGGAGCCGGGCGTGTTGATGTACATCGGCCGTGCGGGCGAGTCGGCGGGGAGTAACCGCCGTGGCGGGGCCTGCGTTGCATCACGCAGGAGGTTCTGCTCGTCGGGCAGACAGATTCCGACCATGATGCACGCGGGGCATTTCGGCGAGTCGATTAGCGGTGGTGGTGGGAGCGGATCTGCTGCGACCTTGCGTAGCTCGGCGACGACGTCGGCCACTCGTGTCATCAGCTCGGCGGTGAAGTCGACCCGCACTCGTTGGCGCGAGCCAGCGAAGTAGACCTCGCCGTGGTCGCACTGAAATCCCTGTTCCCGCAAGAGCAGACCGGCAACTGCGAGCTGCACCCGCTCCGGCTCCCAGACGGCCTCGGCTCCGGGCTCAGGGGCGCCGCGTTTGAATTCCAGGGGAACGGCGTGGCCAGATTGCGTTTGCACGATGTCGACCTTGGCCATCAGCCCGAGCGTTGCGGATTCGAGTGTGACCGACTTGCGTGTCGTTAGCTCGTTGCTTGCCAGGCGGGGTAGTGATTGCTCCGTTCGGTCGATCGCGCTGTGCACCCACTTGCCCTCGACGGTGTAGTCGTTCTCGCCGGTCTCGTTTCCCGACCACGCCAGGTGGAAGAAGCGCGGGCAGTAGACGAACTCGTTGACCATCCGCGCTGGAACGACAGCGGGCTGAGCTGCGTAGCTGTCGTCAGACATGTGCGGCGGGTTCGACGACGGGCCACAGCCGCCGCGCGGGACCGTATGCGCCGTCATTGTTTCCTTTCGAAAGCCGCGAGGCGGCAAACACGTCGGTAACCCCGAGGGCGTGTAGTCGGTCAGAAGGTGCTGCTGACGAGCGCCGCCGTTTGCTGCCCGCGGCGGGCTCGGCGGCTGACTTCTCGGCTGGCTGCTCGGCGGCGGGCGGCGGTGTAGCCAGCTCGATGAGTGCTCGTGGGTCGATCGCGGGGTGTGCCAGCAGGACGACGACGGCGTCGAACGTCAGGTCGTGCCGCCACACCGGCCACACCAAAGGCTTACGTAGTCCTTTGATCCGCCCGGGGCGGCACAGGCTCGATCCTGTTGTGCCGTTGATCGTGACGAGGGGAGCTACCCGCAGTCCCATAAACGCGAGCCACGCGACGACCGGATCGCCGTAGTTGCTCGGGTCGCGCCGTGATGCGAGGTCGGCAGCGTCGCGGTCGGCCCGCCAATCGAGATAACCGCCAATTGAGCCGCCCTGGCGCAGGCCGGTAGTGAGCGCGCGGGCCACGTTGTCGCCCGCGGCAGCCTGGTCGCGGTTGTTGGTGAGGGTGGTGGAAACCGACACCGTGCCGGGCCCCGCGTCGAACAACGGGTTACGTCCCATCACGACGCTGGGGCTGTTTCGGTCCTTTGGCGTAGTGACGTCGTTGGTGGCGACCACTCCGGCCAACCACGGTCGGGACCTATGGGCTGCTCTCGCGTTGGTTGCCCAGACCTGCGCGGAGTCTCGATGGATCGACCGTGTCGGGTCGGGCGCTGATCCTTGTTTACGCGGCGGGAATCCAGGGCCGGCTCCGGGGAGGAGTTCGTCGTCGGCGATCATTCTCGTCGCGACGGCCTTGAGCGCCTCGGCGAGGTCGCCGACGCTCGTCAGCCCTTGGCTGGTGAGCCGGGCCGCGCCCCGCGGCCCATCCGGCCAGCCCAGGGTGGCACTTGGATCGTCGAGCTCGTTGGTGACCAGTGACAAGACACCCAGCGCCGCAAGAAACGGCGCTGCCTCCGTGCCGCGCAAGTGGGGGAGCGTGATGCCGATCATTTGCCCTCCTCGGAGATGGCCATGTCGGCCAAACGCAACACGGCCTCGAGCAGGGCCAAGCCCCACCATCCGTACCGCTCACACAGTTGCCGGAAACGTTGTGGTTGTGACCAGTCGACCACGACATCGTCGCTTCGTGCCTCGACGGTCTTCCCGCGGATGGCCGCTGTGACGGCTTTCGGCTTGCCATTCGTGCCGGAGATCGGCGGTGTCGAGTTGTCGATAACCGGCGGAAACAAAGGCCGCGACCACCCGTGATGCGACGCGATCAGGTGCTCCACAAGGTCGGAGTCGAGGTTGGCCATCTCGTCGCGAAGCTGGACGCCGAGCGCTGCGCGGAAAAGGGCGACCGAGATCGCCTCGTGGCGCATACCGCTCGGCCAGCGCCACTCAGGGTCGCTGACGGGTGTTTTCGGCGCGCCGGTAATCGACTTGGCCAAGGCATTCTTGGGATCGCTCGCGTACGCCATGGCCTCAAGGAGGTTGCCGCCGCGCAGCAGGGCTTGGAATCGCGGGTCGGCCTTGCCCATGTCGTGGGCCTCGCCAGCCAAACGCACCGTGCGGACCAGTTCGGGGCTCAGTCCGAGGTTGATGGCAAATTCCTCTGCCCGGCCGCCGACGTCGGCCAAGTGGTCTTCGAGGCGGACCTCGCGCCCCAGCTGTGATGACCCGAGAGCTGAGTCGCTCGCGCCGTCGATCGCGACTCCGCTCTGCTGGCCTTGAATTGGAGCGATTAGTCGCAGACCGGAGAACGTGAACGCCTCCTCGTCGTGACCGTCGAGGACCACAACGCCTTGGTCACTAAAGGCCGGTCTCACGCGCGCGCCCGACACGACCGGCCACATCTGTTGGCCCTGCGCGCTGCCGAACGCGCGGCACAGTGTGCTGATGTGGTCAGCCAGTGGCCGGCTAGTTGCCGCACTGACAACAGAATCGAGCAGCTGCCGCACCAACTCGCCCTCAACCGCGTCGAGTTGGCCCGACCGACTTACTGGCGATTCCTTGACCAGCTCCCGTACGCGCGCCGTCAGCGCCTCGAGGTGGGAGCGAACGTCGTCCGCTGGGTCATTCGCGCCGGGATTTGGACGCCCGAGCAGGCTTTCGAGCACGGGCATCGACAGTCGAAGCTGTGGGCGGCCCTCTGCAACCAGGTCGGCCACGTCGGTCACTGTGTGATCCGGGTCGCGACCCGCATTGGCGACACCGGTCCAGCCGAACTGGTCGTGGCCGCCCTCCTCGGCGGCGACCACGATGAGATCGCCCGGACGGATCGATCGCAGGGATTTCACGTGTTCGACCGCGACGTTTCGTTCCATGCCCTCGATTACTCGCCACGACTCAACGAGCTGTGGCGGCTGGCCGGGCGCGTCGAGGATTTGCTCGGGCGGCTCTGGTGAGGTGACCACATCGAGGTCGGTTGCCGTCGCCGCATCGGTACTGCTGCGAGACAGGAACCTGAGTGCGTGAAACAGCGGGACTTCGACTGCTTCGGCTGTGGTTGGCGGGGTATCGGCGAGCAGTTGGTGAGCGTTTTCGTTCGTGATTCCAGCGCGCCACAACAGGCTGACACTGAGCTGTGGTTGCTGAATCCCGTGCAGATACGTGGTGATCGGGTGATCGGGCATGGGCTCAGGGTTCGTGCGGGCCAGTTGGTGGAGCACCTCGTTGTAGATCTCGGCCGCGGGCGCCACGGGAGCCATGAGGTCGGCCAGCCGGGTTGAGTTCCCGCGCCCGTCGAGACGGGCGAGGCGCTCGGCCATTGCCCGCAGGCCAAAGTCGATCTCGGTGGCGAAACCCATCTCGGTTTGTAGCCACTCCCACGTGCGATCTGCCGCGGCGCCGTAGACGCGATTGGCTTCCGCTGCTGAGCGTGTGGGCTGGCGGACGATCCACGAGCGGGTTTCGCCAACGCGGCCGAGGCGATCGACGCGACCAAAACGTTGGATCAACGCGTCGAGCGGCGCGATTTCGGAGAGCAGGCAGTCGACATCGAGGTCGGCGCCCACTTCGATTGTCTGCGTGGCCACGATCACGAGGCCGGCCGCGTCGAGCTCTCGTGTTCGATCGGCCCGTGCTTTGCCCCACCACTCATCTCTCGAGGAGTCGCGATCGATGTTGCGGCAGCGGCCGATCGCCAGCTTGGTCTCGACGTCCGGCTCACCCTTCTGGGCATCACGAGTGCATTCTTCGTAGGTCCGCCGAGCGGCATCGATGGTGTTGACGACGACGGCGACGACGAGCCCTTGTGCGGCTAGGGCGCGGGCACGACTGGCCAGTGCAATCGCTAGTGAGTCGACCGCCTTGCCCTTCGGCGTCGCTGGCAGGTCGACGAGCTCGGCTCGTTTGACCGCGCTCAGGCGTTCGGCGGCGCCTCGGTGGTCGAGATCGGCTGCGCCGATGGTCAGCCGCGAGCTTTCGGCTGGCAGCCCGATCGGGGGTGTGGCCGACATGGCAACGATTCGCGGGACTCGCTGTAGTGGCGAATGCGGCGCGCCGCGCTGAAGCTGCGCGCACGTGCGCACGGTGTTGCCGAGCGCGGTCGACAGGTGCGCCTCATCGACGAACGTCGTGATGTCGGTTCCCACCAGTGCGGCATCAATCGACCGCAGCCGGTTGCCCACCCCGTAGCCACGAAAGAGCAGCCGACTGCCGAATTGGTCGACTGTGCCGACGACGATTGCTGGCTGATCTGGTTGACGGAGCCATCTCCATGCCCACGTGACGCCACCACGCATACGCACGACTTCCAGTGGACGCCCGAGGCCGTTGCTGACCTTCTTCAGTTGCTGGGCGGCCCACGCGGTGGCCGGGCCCGATTGAGCAGCGAGAGCCCGTTGGACTTTGTCGGCGTGATCGAAGGCTGCATCGACGATCACTCGGCGGTCGACCACGAAGGCAGCTCTGGTGGTGACCGCGCGACCGACCCTGTCGTCGGCTCGCGTCGCGAGCGCCCACACCCACGCGTCGAGCACGGAGGTCTTGCCCAGCCCGGTTGGCACTGTGAGCACATCGGGCGGCGTGCCCTCGACCAGTAACTCGGCCATTCGCCGTTGCCAAGGGAATGGCTCGCGGCCGTCGTGGACTTCGCGAAAGAAGTCGTCGAACGAAAAGCTGGCCATCACGACTCGGCTTTCGGATTGCCGGGGATTGGCAGCATGAGGCCGAGCCCGAGGTGACGCATATTGCCCAACACAACAGGACCCGCGATGGGCTCTTTGAATGTGAGGAGCACGTGCACCGCGGGCCGAGCGCGTTCGCCGTTGCGGCGCACGATGTTGTTGGGCCGGAGCCGATCGGTCCCCTCGATCAGCCCGTTGGGTGACCAGTCGACGGTGAGTGGCTCGGGCAGGTCGAGATGGCGACACGCGGAGCGCACGAGCGGTTTGATGTCGTCGTTACGCGACACGTGGCGATCGAGCACGAGCGGGTAGGCAGAAACCCACGCCCGTGCCGGCTGGGTCCATCTCTGTTGGCGCAGCGTGAGCGCGGGAAGTCGCTGGCTTGTGAGTTCGACTCGACGTTGGCCAGCACCGAAGAGCTCTTTCACGTTGAGAAGGCCGCGGTAGAGGCTCGTGCGACTTTCCGCGGACATGTCGCGTGGGACACAGACCGCGAAACCGAGCAGGTGGCCGTTGGCGTGATCGGAGCCAACGAAGGGGAGCCCGAGGAACATCACCCGATGTCGCGGCAACTCTTCCCCGGGGGACACGTGGCCATGCACCTCGACGGGCACAGCGCCTCTGGTCAGTGTGTCGATCTCTTTGATGAGCGCGTTGCGAAAGGCCGTTGTGTATCGCACTACGGATTGGTACGACGGTCTTGCTCGGCCCTCGATCGCGAAGACAATGAAGTCGCTGAAGGCCGATTCGTGAGCCTGCTCATTGGGGGCGGGCTTCTTCGCTTGGATGCGGTAGTGCTGCCACCGCCGCGCGACGGTCCACGGCCGCAACTCGGCGTCGAACGCGTCACTGAGCGCTGCACGGAAACCGGCGTGTGGAACTGAGAGTTCTTCGGTGCCCTCGTCGTCGGGACTCCACGCGAGGTCCGGCTCGACGCTCCACTCACCACGGCGCAGCGTCGCAACCACCGGTGTGGTGCTGCGCCCAAGGTAGGGGAGACGGCGAGTCATGATCTCAAGGGCCGCGGCGTGCTCGCCGGGGTCGCTCGGCCAATGGAACGCGACGTCGTGGTGTCGGGGCGCCACCCTCGTCCAGGTTCGTTTCCCAGACGCGGCGCGGCCACTGAACTCCATGTGCGACTTGCCCTTCACCGTTTCGTTGGTGACGACCCAATTGGCGTGTTGGGAGACGGTGCGGTGCGACGGCGGCGAGGCCGAGATCGTGGGCGCGCCCTGCGTCTCGAGCCAGTCGAGCGCCGCGAGGTCGCCGGGGCCGTCGGCTACGGCGAGCAGGCCCGCGAAAAGCCGGGCGGGGTGTGGCGGCCACTCAGGCTGGTCGGGTGATTCGTTGGATGTGGCCTCGTACACGCCGTGCACGAGGCGCACGGAGATTGTGAACACCTCACGCTTCCTCGGGCGGCTCGGCGAACGTCTGTGCCATGAGGTCGAGGAGGTTCTGCTTCGGTCGAAGCGTGACCGGCTCGGCTGCCCAGCTGATCCCTGCGGCGCTGGCTCGTTCGACAGCGCGCGACACCAACTTGATTGCCTCTGCGGGCGAGAGCGTGAACTCGTCGTGTTCCCCGCCGCGGCGGAGCCACGCGAGGCGCGAGGTGGTGACGACGAGTTCACAACCCGACCTGAGCCACACCGACGGGCGGTCGAAAGCGAGCCGGTCTCCGGCGAGGGCGAGGGCGAAAAGCACGGCTCGAGCGGCTGAGTCGGCCCGCGGATCTCGCGCGTCGTCGTTGGGGAAACGCAGCCGCTCCAGCGCCGCGGCGCTGATGAAGGCTGAGCGCTCGATGCCGGTGACGGCAACTCCGGGGTTGGCGCCGTCTGAGGTGATGGCATTGCCGTGACCGGCGTTGGAGGGAGCCTTCTCCTTCATGCCCTTCGGCACCGGACCGTCACCGAGGACGACGAACTCACCGGGCTTCTTGTCGGGGAACGCGATTCGGGCCTTCTCGATGTTCATCGGGTCGAGCCGCCCCGCTCCGCGGCGGCCGACCTTGGGGTTCCAGCCCCAGATTTCCGAGGTGTACGCGCGGGCCAACTTCACGCCGCGCCCGCCACGTTGGCTGTCCCAGAACCCAAAAATGAGATCCGTCGGAACGTGGCGGAAGTACGCGCGGGCGTTTCGAGCGTCGGCCCGGCGCAGGGCCGCGCCGACGTCGGTCTTGTCGAACTCAACGCCGTCGGAGTTTTCCGAGTCGCGGAAGTACGCGTCGGGCCCTCGGTGGGGTGCTTCCAGACTCGTGATCCGGATGGGCACCACAGCGCTGCCGTCGGCCATCGGGACCTCGCCGCGCAACTGGAGGTATGGAAAGGAGAGCAGTCCGTCGTCGATCGCGTCGAGAAGCGCCAGTTCGCAGCGATTCGCCTGTGCTTGAAAAGAATCGATCAGAACTGTCTGGTGGAGTTCGCCAGCCTGGTCGTAACGCTCTTCGAGCGCGTATTTCTCGTCTTTAAACGGATAGGTGGGGGGGAAGACCTTGGAACCGGGCCCGCCGGCAGGTTCGTAGGCGGCGGTGATGCGAACTCCCGCGTCGTCTGACGAGAGGGTCGCCGCCTGCTCGATCCGATCGAGCAGGCCATCGAGGTCGGTGGGCATTGGTTGGTTCCTTTCCAACAAGCGTGTGAATTTCACTGTCTCACCGGGGTGAGACAGTGAGACCTGCCAGCGACGGAGTGGCGGCAATGGCCGTTGCCGAGTCCAACATCGGCCACCCTCAATGCGGGTCGCTGGCGATCCTGAGTCTAACCCGCCGTCCTGTCTACTGGCCAATGTTAGGATAACTGGCTGTGCCACCCGCGAGTCGTGGGTAAACTCAAGGTGGTGATGGAGCTGCACGGCCGGCGCGACGAGTTGGCGGCGCTCGCGAGCGCCAGTCGTGCCGCGGCGGCCGGTGCGCCGCAGTTGACGGTGGTGTTGGGTCGACGCCGAGTCGGCAAGACGTTCCTCGTGCAGCACCACCTCCGCGGGCTCGCGGATGCGGCGCCGTGTTACCGAGCGGCGAGTCGGTTGGCGAATGCCGATGAGATAGCGGCGACCTGGGACACGGTGTGCGCAGTCGTGGCCGCGTTGCGACGCAGACCGCACCCGACGAGCTGGTCGGAACTGTTCGATTCCGTGGTCGACGCCTCCCATGACGAGGCGATCGTGTTTGTGCTCGATGAAGCCCCGTATCTCGTCGATGGAAGCGCGTCATTCGCTGCGGAGTTGCAACGTGCGTGGGACCGAGCTCGACACCTTGGGCGACCGGTGCGACTGCACCTGATTCTCACGGGGTCGGCGCTCGCGACCATGTCGAGCATCGTGTCGAGTCATGGGGCCCTGTTCGACCGGCCCAATGTGGTGATCCGGCTCGAACCGTTCGATCTGCCGACCAGCGCGTCGTTTCTCGGCGTCACCAACGGAGTTGCCGCGCTGGAGGCGTACGCGGCGACGGGCGGGTACCCGCTACTGCTCGGTCGATGGGACATCGAACAGCCGGCGATGGAGAATCTCGTCCGCCTCGCCGGGGATCCCGTGGGCGCGCTGGCGACCAACGCCTCGACGATGTTGCTCGATCTTCCGGCCGACGCGCCGGACCTGCGGGTGATGACCGCCATTGGTCGCGGTGCGACCAAGTACACCGAGATCGCGAGCCACGCCGGATTGCGAATCGACCGGCACCGCCTCGCACTCGAACGAGCGGGATACATCCGCCCGGTCCGCCCGATAGGGGATCGGCGAACGCCCGCGAACTATGAGCTCACCGACCAGTACCTCCGCTTCTGGTTCGCAGTCGTCGAACGCGACCTGCAGCTCATCGAAGCAAATCAAGGGCCAGCCGTGATTCGCGGGGCCGGGCCTCGTTGGAACGCCCTGTTGGCCGACACGTTTGAGCGTCAGGCTCGCGAATATCTGATCCGACTTGTTGCGCGTGGCGACTTGCCCGGCGACATGGTGATCGGCCGCTGGTGGACGAATCGACCGCGCCAGGTCGAGATCGACGCGGTGGGCATCACCGGCTCGTCATGGCGGTTAATTGGCGAGGCGAAGTGGACTGAGCGTTTCGCGTGGGCAGACCTACGACAACTGCTCACCGCACGCGAGACGCTGCGGCAAGCCGCCGGTACTCAGCTCGCGCTGTTCGCCCGAACCAGCTTTGCCCCCGACGTCGTTGAGGCGGCCGGTGACTCGCTGTTGCGTGTGGCTGACGACCTACTCGTGTAAGGGCATCGGTTGCGGCGTGTTGTCGACAGGTCCTGCGTCGGCTGGCTCTCGGTCGGCCGGCTCTCGGTCGGCCGGCTTTGGGTCGGCTGGGTGCGCCGCGTCGATGGGGCTGGCGGGGGAGCTACGTGATCAGGTCGGCGAGGGCCACGAGGTGACGCGGTGCGTCGACGCCGAAGTCCGCCGTTGTGGCGGGCTCGATGTAGCCGAGTGAATCGACGACGAACATCGCTGCAAGGTGTGAGGCGTCGTACCCGACGAGCAGCACTCGATCGCCGGTGTGCAGCTGGCGGGGTAGCCCGACCGGGAATCGCCCCGCGGCACCATCGGCCGAGACGCCGCCTGCGAGGGACGCGATCCGGCATTCGACGGTGTTGTCCGGGCGTTGGCTGCTGATCACCACATCGCGAGCGACGTTGGATCCAGCCGGCGTCGCGTGCGGCCGGCGGCCGTCGTTCACGGTGATGGAATCCAGCTCCAACGGGTCGGAGCGATATTGCTCGCCGATCGCGGCGATCGTCCCGACGATGCGGTGCGGGGTTAAGGCGAGCCACTGCTCCCACGTGAAAGTTGGGTCGAATGTGGGCCACGCCGCCACGTGGTCTCCGATGATCAGGGCGCCCTTTTCAAGGGTCCACGACGCCATCCCGACGTCGGGCCCGACCGCGGCGAGTTCGAGGTCGCACGGCTGTGCGCCAACGGGCGCCCGGTTCACGAATCGAACGTGGTCGCAGCTTGCGCCCAGCGCGGCGGTCGCAAGCGCGAGAACACAAGTCAAGTAAACGCCTCGCGGCGTGGCGGTCGTGTTTCGACGTTGCGGTAAGCGTCGCACGGCGTCTCCTCCCTCGCGCGACGTTGTGAGGCGGCCGGGCTGGTCGTCTTGTCGCGCATCTACCTGTCGCCCTCGCCTCCTGAGACGTTCCCGCTCGCTGGCTACGCGTGTCGCCTGGCGACGTCGGTGCTGGAGCCCCAGCGACCGGACCCCACCGCTGACGGATTGTGCAGTGGTGGGGTCCGGGTGGAAAGCGTGTCCGCTGGTGGCGGTTACCGAACGAACGGGTGACTGGGGGTGCGCCGCTTGCGCCGCCACAGAATCGCCCAGCCCGCGGTGAGCATCATCAGCGCGAGCGCAGCGCCCGTCAACGCTTGGGTGCCGGAGTAGGCCGGCTTACGCTCGATCGGCGTCGGAGCCAACGCGCCGTCGGGAGCCTCGGGTGTGCCAGTGATCTGCGGCACTGTTTGCACGAACCCGGCGTCGAGATTGAGGCGCCTTTCCGCGGCACTGAGCCGGATCGGCTCGCTGTAGCCGAGCAGCGGATGGACCTTCGACGTGTTGGCCGCACCCGAGGTGTCCTGGCGAGTCACCCGTGTTCCCGCTGGAGCATTCACCACGACTCGATACGTTCCGGCGGTGAGCCCGGTGAAGCGGTACGTGCCGTCGGGGCCCGTGACAGTGGCGCGGAGCTTGCGGCCGTCGATATCAGTGAGGGTCACCGCGACCCCAGGCGCCGCCGGCTCTCCTGCTTGGTACATCCCGTCGCCGTTGCTGTCGATCCACGTCAGGCCGCCGATCTCGCCGTTGGCCGACGCTGCCAGAGCACTCGACGAACTCGACGAACTCGAACTTGCGCTCACGCTCGAGCTTGCTGAGTTGGACGCGCTCGAACTGGAACTGTTGGAGCTCGAACTGGAGTTGACCGCGAGGCTACTGGACGACGATTGCGAGCTGTCACGCGAGCTCAACGAACTCGCAGCGCTGTTCGAGCTAGCCGACTGTGAACTGGCCGATTCTGAACTGGCTGACTGCGAACTGGCTGACTCTGAACTGGCGTCCGATGCCGAGTTCTGTTTCGAGGCCGACTCGGAGATCGACAACGACACCGACGATGCTTGCGACGTTGGCATCGACGACACCGACTCCGATACCGAAGCGCTCAGCGACGCTGAGAGCGACGAACTCACCGATGCGCTCGATGCCAGCGTGTCGGCCACCGACGCCGATGCGCTCGCGCTCTTGCTCAACGACTGACTCGCGCTGGAACTCGTCAGGGAGCCGTCGTCGGATGTGTCGGCCGCGCTCGCCGAACGCGATATCGACAGCGACACCGAGGACGACCCGGACGCGCCCGACGATGCGGCGCTCGACGACATCGCCGAGCTACTCGAGGCCGAATCGTTGGCAGACGAGTGCATGCTCGACGCCGAGCTCGACTGGTCCGATGACACCAACAACGACGATTCGGCGACGGACAGGGACACAGATGCGTCGTTGCTCGACGACTGGCTCAGCATGCTGCTGGCCGCGGAACTGTTGTCGGCGGCAGAGTTGCTCGCGCTCGACAGCGACGAGGAGGCCGAACTCAGCGCACTACTGCTCAACAACGACGACGCGAGATCGCTCACTGATGAACTCGCCGACACCGAGGCCGAACTCGACGACGACGAGCTGTTGAACAGCGACGACGAGCTAGAGGAGCCCTCAGCCATTGACGCCGACTCCGACGAACTCGCCGACACTGGGTGTGATCCAGACTGCGAGCTCGAATCAGACACTGAAGCCGAGCTTGACCCTAACTCCGAAGCTGAGCCTGATGCTGAATCTGAGGCTGACATCAAGCTTGACCCGGAGTCCGAAGCCGACGCGGACTCTGATTCAGAGCCTGACTCAGACAGTGAGGCAAACGAAG
>CAZWPY010000086.1:0-13628 GCA_964635475.1 uncultured Acidimicrobiia bacterium | reverse complement strand
GCGAACGTCGTTCCTTGGTGCAGCGCGCTGGCATGGACGTGATTGCCAAGGCGGAAGTAACGCACTGAGCACGGAAACTTTGGCTGACCGTTCGTGTCCCGGCTCGAAAAGATTGCCGCCTCTTGATCGATGCCGATGGCAAACGTGTACCAGCCCAGAGCTCCCTCGAAAGCAGCAGGAACCTTCACGCTGATTCCGTATTCCGGTTCGCCGAGGACCGGAACGCAGTACACGCTGATCGAAACCATCGGATCGCCGGGCGCAAAGCCCGGCGGTAGCAGGGGGGCGCTGCGTTCGGGCTCGGTTGTGTAGGTGATCACGAGTTTCGGCCAACCGCTGATCTCTCCGCGCGGTTGGCTCGGTGCGCCGTCAAAGCGGCCGGGTGTGTGCTGGCTGGGTGAACTCACGTCGACCTCAGGGGCTTTGCCGGCGTTAGTAGCGCCGGGAGAAGGTTGCGCACTGTTGCGTGAAACAGCGCTTTGAAGTTGGCCGGTTCGGTTAGGGCAGTGGCCGTTCGTTTCGACAGCCCCGCGGCACGCAGCGCCGCGGGTTCTGTGGTCACCAGAATGCGCCACGCGTCGTGTGCGGCCGAGCGCGGGGAGTCTGGCGCGGCCTGGTCGGCGGCAATCGGGGCATCGGAGCGAAACGCCAAGACCAAAAAGCCGCTCGTGCATGCGAGCAACGTGCGCAGCGCGTCGCGATTCTTGGCGCCACGAACATTTGCTGCTTCCAGCTCGGCGGCGAGACGTAGCTCCAACGGCATCGCCCAGCGGGCGGTGTAGCCCTCAGCGTGGGCCAGCGCGACAACTCGCCGGTTGGCAACTGCGGTGTCCCATAAGAGCGCAAGCAAAGCGGCAATCCGCGCTTCAGCCGTCGAGCCCGTGATGGCCGTGTGCGCAAGGGGGCCCGCTGCGTCGTCAACGAGGGCGGCGATCAGCTCCTCGCGATCGCCCACGTGCCAGTAGATGTTGGTGGTCGCCACACCGAGCCGTGCAGCTAGCGCTCTCATCGTCAGCGCTGCGCCACCGCCCTCGTTGACGATGGCTGTGGCCTCACGGATCACGTCGGTGCGGGATAGCCCGACATGACGCCGCTCTCGCTGGGGAGACGTCGGCGAGGGCACCCAACGAATGTAACACTGTGCAAGAGCGCCGGGGAGTGCGATTACCGGTAGTGGTAGCGAGCTTGCAGCACAATGATGTCGTCGCCATCAAGCAGATAGACCAGCCGATGTTGTTCGTCGATTCTTCGAGACCAGGCGCCGGCTAGCGCGTGGCGAAGTTGCTCGGGTCGGCCGAGGCCGCCAACGGGATCACGCAACACGTCATCGAGCAGCCTGTTCAAACGTTTGAGCGTGGTCCGATCGTGCGTTTGCCAGTGGCGATAGTCGTCCCACCCGAGAGGCGTGAAGACGAGTGTCAACGATCGAGATCGTGCTGTTCTCGAATGCCCGATCGAGCCTGGTCGAGGCTGGCTACGAGGCGCCGCAGGTTCGCGGGCGAACGCAGCAGGTACGCCGTCTCCTCCAACGCCTGGTAATCGCTCAGCGCGATGAGGACCGCGTCCCCGCGTTTTGACGTGATTTCGATCGGTGTCCGATCGTCGTTGACCTGCTCGATAAGCGGGAACAGCCGCTTGCGGGCGTCACTTGCCGTAATCGCCATTCGGCGCTCCCTTCAGATGGTACAAGTTATCGTACCAGTGGTCGATTGTGCCGATCGGGCGTGCGGTTGACCGCTCGGGTCGGCCCGGACCGCACGAGTCCGCAGGGATGTGTGCAACAATCTCTATGACATCGTTCAAGAGAGCGAGAGCTGGCCCTTCCATTGCGACGGGCCAGCGGCATTTCAAGCGGGAGGGTGGGCTCGGAGATGGGTAATCCGTTGGCCGGAGTAGACACGAGTGATGCGCCGTACGTGATCGTGTCGTCGGACACGCACGCTGGCCTCAAACCCGAGCAGTACCGCCCGTACCTCGACCCGGACTTACATTCCGAGTTCGACGAGTGGGTGCAAAACCGCCACCAGCACCGTCAGATGATGGAGGAGGTGAACGGCGAATACGTGGAGGCATGGGAGTCGGCCAATGCCCGCGGCTTGCTCGGAGCTTTCGATCCGGCAATCCGTGACGAGGTTCTCGACAAGGACGGCGTTGCCGGCGAGATCATCTTCGCCGACGGCGACAGCGTGACCGGACAGGAGTCGCCGCCGTTTGGTGCCGGGCTCGCGGCTGGGCAGATCACCGATCCACGGCTGGCTTTTGGCGGCGCCCGCGCGCACAACCGTTGGCTGGTGGAGTTCTGTGCGACCAACCCGGTGCGTCGTGCGGGGGTCGGGCTGGTGCCGGTGATCCACGACGTCGAGATGGCGATCAAAGAGGTCGAGTGGTTGGCGGGTCGGCCAGGGATCAAGGGTGTGATGGTGCCGACGATGTGGCACGACAAACCCTCGTACGGCCACCCGCACTACGACCGCTTCTGGGCAGCGTGCGCCGACGCGCAGCTCGTGGTTCACACGCATTCTGGCGAGGGCGACTGGCCGGCGTACAACGACAACCTCGCGCAGTTCGTGCTCGAGGTGCCCTTTTGGACGCACCGAATTCTGTGGCAGTTGTTGCTCTCAGGAAAGTTCGACAGGTTCCCCGACCTCAGATACGCGGTGGTCGAGTGTGGCTCCTACTGGCTCGGCGACTTGTTGTGGAAGGCCGACACCTCCTTCGGTGCGTCGGCCAAGGTGAAGAAGCTCAACAGCCGCACGAAGGGCCTGATCAAACGTTTGCCCTCGGAGTACGTGGGCACCAACGTGTTCATCGGCGCATCGACGATGAGCCAAGAGGAGATTCGTCGCCGTCACCGCAATGGCATCGACGCGTTGATGTGGGGCACCGACTACCCGCATCCCGAAGGGTCGTGGCCGCACACGGCTGAACGGCTCGGCACTGACTTTCGTGATGTCTCGATCGAAGACACCCGGCGGCTGCTCGGCCTCAACGCGATCGAGTGTTATCGCCTCGACGGCGACGCCCTCAACCGTCTGGCCGCCGACATCGGCCCGCGGCCGAGCGAGTTGAACCAAGACCCCGAGCTGCGCACACCGCCCGACGCCGTGCGCGAGGCGCGTTGGTGGTTTGACGCATATGGGATGAACTACCCGCGATGACCGCTGCCACACACGACTCGGCCGCGCCGATCGACCTCGCTGGAGCTGTCGCGGTGGTCACTGGCGGCGCAAGTGGCATCGGGCGCGCACTGTGTGTCGAGCTGCTCAGTCGCGGCGGGCACGTTGTTGTCGCCGACATCGAACCCGAGCCGCTGGCCGCGACGGTCGCGACGTTGTCGGAGGAGGCGCACGCTCGCGGCAGCGCAGCCGGTGGGAGCGTCGAGGGCCGGGTACTCGACGTGACGAGTGAAGTGTCGACCGCCGAGCTCGTTGATCACGTGTTCGACTCGTACGGTCGCTGCAACCTGTTGTTTCTCAACGCGGGTGTGACATCGGGCGGAGGCGGTCTGCCGTGGCAACAAGAGCCGAACGATTGGCGTTGGTGTTTTGGTGTGAATGTCGTCGGCGTGGGCATTGGGGTCTCGGCCTTCGTTCCGGCCATGCTCGCATCGGGTGCGCCAGGGCAGGTCGTGATCACGTCGTCGTCCGACGGTGGCATTGCGCCGGTGCCAACGGCCTCTGTGTACGCGGCGTCGAAGGCGGCGGCGAGTTGCCTGGCCGAGTCGCTACAGCACCAGCTGATCGCGCACAGCCCGTTGGTGCGGGCGTCGGTCTTCTACCCGTTCGGCGGGCTGCTCGACACCGGGCTCTATACAGCCGCGCGCAATCGCCCGGCCGAGCTCGCGCGGGTGGGTGCCGGCACTGGCCGGGCCGGCTTCACCTTTGACGAGCTTGTCGAGCGGGTCACCCAAGCCTCGGGCCAACGACCGCCGATCGCCGACTTGGCCACGTTGGCCCGCCGAGCGGTTGAAAGCGCCGCCCAGCGCGAGTTCATGATTTGTGGCGATCGAGAAGCGGTCGCGGAGCTGTTGCACCGTCGCGCCGACGCCGTTGCCCGTGGCGAACTGCCGCCGCCGTACGGTCTGCAACTGTCTCAGTGAGGAGTGATGTGAACGGATCTGAACTTCGGTTGTTGGTCGATGGTCAGCTGCGCCGCGCGAGCGACGGCGGCACCTACGACAACATCAACCCGACCACGGCCGCTCCGGCCGGGACGGCGCCCGAGGCCACAAAGGCCGACGCCGACGAGGCGATCAGTGCCGCGCGGCGAGCTTTCGACGACAGCGACTGGTCACGCGATGTCGATCTTCGAGTTCGTGTGCTGCGTCAACTCGATGTTGCCCTGCGAGAACACGCGGCCGAGTTGACCGAGCTGACGATCGCCGAAGTCGGCGCGTCAAACGCCGCCTGTTCGACCGTGCAAGTGGCGGCGCCACTCGACATCGTCGGCTGGAACGCCGACCTTGCCGAGCGCTTCGACTGGCGTCGCGACCTCGGCGTTCGCGACACGATCGGTGGCCCGATGCGCCGTTGGACCGAACGTGAGGCGGTCGGCGTAGTCGCCGCAATCACGCCGTGGAACGTGCCGACGCACATCAACTTGGCCAAGATCGGCCCCGCGTTGGCCGCTGGCGCCACGGTTGTGTTGAAGCCCGCTCCCGACACACCGTGGACTGCACTGTTTCTCGGTGAGTTGCTCGCCACTCACACCGATGCTCCCGCGGGCGTGCTCAACGTGGTCACGTCGTCGGACAAGGCGTTTGGCGAATTGCTCACGACCGACCCGCGCGTCGACATGATCAGCTTTACGGGTTCGACCGCAACGGGTAAACGGATCATGGCTGCGGCGGCGCCGCAGCTCACCAAGGTATTTCTGGAATTGGGCGGCAAGTCGGTGCACCTCGTGCTCGACGATGTCGCCGACATGGGCGCCGCGCTGTCGTTTGCGGCGTTTGGTACAGCGCTCGTGTGTGGTCAGGGATGCGCGCTCACGACCAGGGTGCTGTTGCCCCGAGCCCGCTACGAGGAGGGAGTGGAGCAACTGGCGGCGCTGATGGCGGGGCTGCCCGTCGGCGATCCGGCCGACCCGGCGACGGTGATGGGGCCATTGATCAACGCCGCACAGCTTGAGCGCGTCGAGGGTTTTGTCCGCGGCGCGCAGGAACAAGGCGCACGTGTCGTGACGGGTGGAAACCGAATAGCGGATCTTGCGCCTGGCTACTTCTTCGAACCGACGCTTCTCGCCAACGTCACAAACGATATGACGGTGGCTCGCGAGGAGATCTTCGGGCCGGTGCTCGTCGCGATCCCGCACGACGGCGACGACCACGCGGTGGCGATCGCTAACGACTCCGCCTTCGGTTTGTCGGGAGCGATCTTTGCTTCGAGCGACGAACGAGCCCACGCGGTCGCGCAGCGGATCCGCACCGGCACGATGTCGATCAACGGCGGCGTCTGGTTCGCGCCCGACGTGCCCTTCGGCGGCTACAAACAGTCCGGGATCGGCAGGGAGATGGGCGTCGAAGGCTTTGAGGAATACCTAGAGGTCAAGGCGTACGCGGCGCCGGTCTAACCGGCGTCGACTTGGCAGAGCCGGACTCAGGAACCGGCGTCGACTCGGCAGAGCCGGACTTAGCGGTATGCGTCCTGGCGTTGGAGGGTCGTGCGGTGGATGTCGGGGTGGGTGTCCCACTTCGGGATCACCTCGCGGCCGAACACCTCCATCGTGCGTTGTGCGTCGGCCAGCGAGATCTGCGTGGTGAGGGGGCTGAACACGAGTTGGTCGACGCCGAGGTCGTCCCAGACTTTGAGCGCTGTGTGCGCGTCGTCGGGGTCGCCGACAATGAGCGTGCCCGACGGGATGATCGCAGGGAAAAACTCCGGCCGCGGTTCGGGCAACACGGTTGGCCACTGCGGAAAGTTTGCTGGCCGGGGGAAGCTGTCGAGCCAGCGCACAACCTGTGCGTGGTAGTACATAAAGCCGACCTCGCTCGCGAGTTGGAAGGCCTCGTTGCGGTCTTCGAGCACCACCATTTGGTTCACACACATCACGTTGTTGTTGACGTACTGACCCAGCGGCTCGGGCGGATCCTCGATGATCTCCTTGTAACGGGCGATCAGCGGCTTGAGGCGTTGCGGGTCGTCGAAGCTGAAGCAGATCACCCCCAGGCCATGGCGGGCAGCCTTTTCGAACGTCGACGGACTACCCGCGGCCACCCACATCGGCGGGTGCGGTTTTGTATATGGCTCCGGCAAGATATTGCGTTCAGGTTCGCGCCACAGTTGGGTAATCAGCCGCGCCGACTCGTCCCACAGCGCCTTGCTGTCGTCGGGGTGGGCGATTCCAAAACCACTGGTCTCCGTCGACGACGATCCGCGGCCCGTGCCGAACTCGTAACGTCCGCGACTTAGGTGGTCGAGCATGGCCACACGCTCAGCCACACGGTACGGGTGGTTGACATTGGCCGTGATGTTCATGATCGCGGATCCGATATGGATCCGCTCGGTGCGAGCCGCGACGAACGACAGATACACCTCAGGGCAGCTCAGGTGGCTGTATTCCCTTAGAAAATGGTGTTCTGAGGCCCACACGTACTTAAAGCCGCACGCCTCGGCAAAGACCCCCATCTCCACGTTTTCGAGTAAACGTGTGTGTTCTGCGCCGGGGTCGCGGTCGAGAAGTGGCTGCGGAACCGCGCCTTGCGCGAATACGCCGAACTCCATCAGGTCTCCTTGTCGGCCTCGGCGTGCTGTGGCGCCGACGTGTCGTAGAACTGCGCGTACCAGTGCCGAAACTGCGCGATAGCTGCGTCGGTCTTCACCATGACGGGGCGCTCGCGGTACACCTTGTCGGCCCAGATTGGGACGTCGGCTTGTAGGCCGTACTCGCCGGTCACCGTCGCCACTAGCTCGTCGGCCATGTCGCGCATGGATTCGGGGAAGTGAAAGTTCCATTGCAGGCGACAGGTTCCGCGGTCGATCGGCGTCGTTGCTGCCAGCACGGTCAACGTGTTGGGCAGGCGCAACAGGGCGAATCCGGGACCGCACACGTCGCGGGAAAACTTCAGGCCGCCCGCGAGCTCCTCGACGACGCGCGCCGTGGGTCCGTCGGTCGTGAACGTGGAGGACAGCAACGGCATCTTGTTGGCGCGGTGCACGAAGTTGAAGTGCGCGTAGTCGACGTTGTTCTCGGCCATCTCTTGCAACGCGGCTACGAGGTCGGCGTCGAAGGGAAAAGCCTCGGTCCAGTCGGGGTCGTCGACTTCACTCACCGCGGGTAGCTCGTAGGTGGGTTCGGCGCCGGCTGAGTGGTACCAGAACCACACGAATCCGTCTTGTTCGACGGTGGGGTAGCTGCGCACACGCGCTCGGCTGGGAACAGGCCCGTCGTGATAGGGGATGTAACGACAGACGCCGGTCCCGTCGAATTCCCAGCCGTGGTACGGGCACGCGAGGCGATCGTCGGCGATCCAACCGCCCCCGAGGTGGGCGCCGAAATGCGGGCAATGGGCGTCGAGCACGTGGGCCGCATCGTTGTCGTCACGGAAAATCACCAGCTCGCGCCCGACCGCGGTGAGCGAAACGATGTGCCGCGGGCCGAGCGCGCTCGACCGAGTGGCGGCGTACCACCCGTTTGGGACGGGTAGGGGATGGGGCCGAGGTGGCACAGCGCTCGTGACTCGAACTCGAGTGGGCGAGGGCCGCCCGTCGTCGGCCTCGGCGCGGTGGGGTTGCGCGACGCCGAATAGCAGCCGGCCACGTACCCCCAACTCCTCTGATTCGTCCTCGACCGCTGGTGCGGCCCCCGTCGGCGCCGCTTGCTGTGTCGAGTCGGGGAGCGGATCGCTGGCGACACACATGGCGGCTGGTCTAGCACAACCGCTGCGACAAAAGCGAGAAATGTCGCAGGGAGCCACTACACTGCTGCTGTGGCTCATACCGGGCAGTCCCGCATCGATCAAGCGCCCGCACTGGCTGGCGCCGACGACGTGCGAGTTCGGGCTGTCGATGAGGCCGAAGCGTTAGTCCGGGCGCACGGGGTCAGCGCACTACGGCTCGACGCCGTGGCAGCAGCATGTGGAGTTCATCGCTCGACGCTTCACCGGCACTACTCGTCAAAGGAGGCGCTCATCGCGGCGGTGCTGGCCCGCGTGACGCAACGAGCGGGAGCCACGGTCGCCACGATGCTCGGGCGCCGTGCGACGCCGCGGCAGTTGTTGGGTGAAGGAATGGTGCTCGCGCTCGACTTGTTGGCTCGAGACGAGGTGTTCCGATCGCTCGTGGAGCCCTCGGCCAGCGGCCTGGTAGCGCGGGTGGCCGACGACGTATTGCGCGAAGGCCTTCGTCCGTTGGTGGTGCCGATGTTCGAAGTCGCGAGGTCATCAGGCGTGTTGCGCTCCGACATCACGGTTGACATGGCCGCGGAGTGGCTGTTTGTGGTCGCGTCGGGGCTGTTGCGCTCCGCACCGTTGCTGGCCGACAGCGAGCGGGTGCGCGATCTGCTTGAGAAGATGCTCGTGCCGAGCCTGCTCGTCGACGAGGCCGCGCCCGCACGCCGCGGCCGTCAGGTCGCGCGCGCGTCGAGCTCGCGGATCGCAGCTGGCAACGCCGTCAAGCGATAACTCGACTCGACGACTTCGGCCACTTCGTCCCAGTCGACCGGGGCCGCGGCCAAGTCGAACGCGAGCCAACCCCACGGACCCCAGTAGGCGGGGACAAAGAAACGCGGGTCCTGCCGGAGCGCGTCGGCCTCTGCGGGATCGGGTGCAATCACAATCGAGTGGTCGTAGGTGGGGCTGTGATGGTCGCCCTTCACCACCGCGCCGTACCCGACGAAGATCTTCTTCGTAAAGAACACAGGTCGGCCGTGGGAGATCTTTTCTGCGGCGCGGGGGAGTGCGAGGCAGATCTCACGCACGTGAGCGAGGTACGGATCGGCGTCGTCGTACATCGTCGGGTGGGTCACGTCGCGGGCTGCTCCTCGTGAGTCTCGGGTGAGCGGGCAGAGCCGGGCTCGATGAATTCGAGCCGGTTGCCCCAGGGATCGAACGCATGGAATCGAGCTCGACCAGCGATCGTTTCGCCCTCGATGACCTCGACCCCTGCGTGTTCCAGGCGCGAGCGCAGGGCTGCGAGTTCGGCTGTCACGAAGGCCGGATGCGCCTTTTGTGCGGCGTGGAAGTCCGACTCGATCCCGACGTGGAGCTCGACCGATCCATTGGAAAACCAACATCCGCCGCGAGCGGCAAGTGCCGCTGGCTTGGGCGTCTCGGTGAGGCTGAGAAGCTCGCCGTAGAACATGCGTGCCCGGTCTTCGCTGCCGGGCGGTGCCGCGATTTGCACGTGGTCGACGGCCAAGAGCCACTCCCCGTCGCGCCGCTTAGCCGAAGGTTTCACGACCGCATTCTGCTGCAGCAGCCGTAACGCCCGCGCGCTCGGGCGAGACTGCTCGCTGTGGCCAGTAGATCCCCATCCCAGCTAGTGACTGCCGCCCGCGGGCGTGCGGTCCTGGCAGATCCTCGACTGAACAAGGGCACGGCGTTTAGCAACGACGAGCGCGCGGCGCTCGGCTTACACGGGCTGTTGCCTGCCGCCGTCGAGTCGATCGACGAACAGCTGGTGCGTGCTCGAGCGGAATTCGACCGCTTGCACGACGATCTGGAGCGCCACGTGTACCTGCGAGCTCTGCAAGACCACAACCAGGTGCTGTTCCACCGGTTCGTCGTCGACAACCTGAACGACACCTTGCCGATCGTCTACACGCCCACGGTTGGGCTCGCGACCCAACAATTCAGTCGGATCTTCCGTCGCCCCCTCGGTCTGTTCATCTCATATCCCCAGCGGGGCAACATCGCGTCGTTGCTCGCCACAGTCGAGGGCGACGTCGACGTGATTGTGGTCACCGACAGCGGGCGGATCTTGGGCCTGGGCGACCAAGGTGTCGGCGGTATGGGAATCCCGATCGGCAAGCTGAGCTTGTATTCGGCCTTTGGCGGGATCGACCCGCACGCGACGTTGCCGATCGTGCTCGACGTCGGGACCGATAACGCCGAACGTTTGGCCGACCCTACGTATTTGGGCTGGCGCCACGAGCGTGTGACGGGTCCGGACTACGACGAGTTCGTCGAGGAGTTTGTCTCGGCTGTTCAGGCTCGGTTTCCGGGTGTGCTGTTGCAGTGGGAGGACTTCGCGCAACACAACGCGACGACTCTGCTGGCCCGCTATCGCGACCGGCTGCTGTCGTTCAACGACGACATCCAAGGGACCGCAGCAGTGGCGCTCGCTGCCCTGTGGGGAGCGGCTCGCCAGTCGGGCCGCGACTTTGCCGAGCAAAAGGTCTGCATCGTTGGAGCGGGTTCCGCGGGCACAGGAATTGCGACGATGATCGTCGCTGCGCTGGGTGCGCAAGGCGTTGCCGACCCACTCGCGCACGTGGTCCTGCTCGACTCAAAGGGTGTGGTGCACACCGGTCGGTCGGACCTGAAGCCGCACCAGCTCCCGTTGGCCCACCCGGCAGAGATGGCCCATCGATGGGGCGGCGACGTTGCGGGTGTGGAGTTGCACGATGTGCTTGCTGGTTTTGGCGCGACGGCCCTCGTCGGCGTGTCGGGTCAGCCCGGCGCCTTTAGTGCAGCCGCGGTACAGGCCCTCGCAAGCAACACGGACCGACCGATCGTGATGCCGTTGTCGAACCCGACGAGTCGGGCCGAAGCGACGCCGGCCGACGTGCTCGCGTGGAGTGAGGGGCGAGCGATCGTGGCGACGGGGAGTCCGTTCGATCCGATCGAGTGGGGCGGCGAGCGCCGCGTGTTCTCTCAAGCCAACAATGTGTACGTCTTCCCCGGCCTCGGTCTCGGCGCCGTGGTCGCGAAGGCGTCGAAGATCACCGACTCGATGTTGATGGTGGCGGCACGCACGGTGGCCGAAAGCGCCCTCGATGGCGACGCCAGTGCGAGTGGCGCGGTGTTGCCCGACCTCGGCGACGTGGCGCGCCTCAGTACCGCAATAGCCGTCGCGGTGGTTCGCGAAGCGCACGCTGCCGGGGTGGCGGGCGTCGAGTTCGACTCCGACGAGGCGATCAGTCGCGCCGTGCAAGAGCGGCGTTGGTCACCCGTCTATCCGACCGTCGTGAGCGAGTGAGCGCTATGCCGCACCGCTGCGGTGTTTGAACGCCCAAACCTTCAAGGAGATAACGATGGCAATTTCACCCGAGGATCTGGCGGGCCTGTTGCAAGCAACGGGTCACCACCATCATCAGTCGTTCAGGGAGTCAGACGGCATCGACCCTGAATGGGCCTTGTGGTACGCGGGGTTCCTGCAAGCCCGCGCATGGGACCAGTTTGAAAAGCTCCCCACGCGCAGCGCCCTCGTGCACGCACTCGTCGACGCCGAAAGGGCGCACGCGGGCTCGACCGAGCCGTGGCCCGAGTTTTACGCGCGCCATCTGCTCGCGTTGTTGTAGCCCGGCCTTGCCGAGTCGCCGGCGGCCGGGTAATCTCCATTAACTCAATCGAGTAAGTGGAGAGGTGTGGTCATGCGGCGACTGTTGACCTTTGCGCTCATTGGCGTGGTGGCGCAGCTTGTCGATGGGGCCTTGGGTATGGCCTACGGCGTTACGTCGTCGTCGTTGTTGTTGTCGGCCGGGACAGCGGCGGCCGTCGCGTCGGCAAGCGTGCATTTGGCTGAGGTCGGCACGACGTTCGTATCGGGCGTATCGCACTGGCGTTTTGGGAACGTGAGCTGGCGCACGGTGCGCTGGATTGGCATACCGGGCGCGTTGGGCGCATTTGTCGGGGCGACGGTGCTGTCGAACGTCGATGGCGCGGCCATCAAGCCGTGGGTCTCGTCGTTGTTGTTGTCGCTCGGCCTCTACGTCCTGGCCCGTTTCGCGTTCGGTGTGAACCGCAAACCAATCCGTGAGGACCACCTGCGGGGGCGTTTCTTGGCCCCCCTGGGTGTGGTCGGGGGACTCGTCGACGCGATTGGCGGCGGCGGCTGGGGCCCGGTGACCACACCTGCTTTGTTGACCGCCGGGAGGATGGAGCCGCGCCGCGCCGTCGGCTCTGCCTCAGCATCAGAGTTCCTCGTGTCGGTGGCAGCCAGCGTTGGTTTTCTCGCCAACCTGGGGCATAGCGCAGTCGATCGACGTGTGGTCGCTGGTCTGCTGATCGGGGGAGTCCTGATTGCGCCGTTTGCCGCGTGGGTGTCGCGCCGGCTGCACGCGGCAGTGATGGGCACGATGGTGGGCGTGTTGATCGTCGTGACCAACGCGCGGACGCTGATGTTGGCTCGTGGTGTGGCTGGGCCAACCCGGCTGGTTGTTTTGCTGGCGCTCGTTGTTGCCGGCTTCGGGCTGATCGCTGCGGCGGCCCGCCGCGCCAGGGTTGATGTCGCGGCGGAAGAGCTTGAAACCGAGCCGGGAGAGTTTGAAACCGAGCCGGGAGAGTTTGAAACCGAGCCGCCGGGCTCGGTGGTCCATGCGTGAAGACCCGCGATAGAGCCTGGCGATAGAGCCTGGTGTTAGCTCAGCGTGAGCACGAGAGCGCAGTCGGGCTGCGACTTTCGTGTGATGAGCCCTTTGAGCGTCGCACCCAGCTCGACCGCCCGAGCCGCGAGGCCGTACTTCTTCTTGATGGCGCTCAAGACCGGCTTGTAGGCCGCGGGATCGGAGACGATTTCGGCCATCGCGGCAACGACAGGGGCGTCGGGCGCGACCGTGCCACGCATCGAGCACGGCCGCAGCTCGACGGCGGGGTTGTTGCGCACGCGTTTGACTTTCCACGACGATGCGTCGGTCGTGAAGCCGAAACGGCCGTTGTCGAGCGCGGCGATCCACACTGGTGTGGCCACTGCCGTGCCGTCGCGACGAAACGTTGTGAGGCTGACGTACTTCTGGCCAGCGGGATCAAACCCAGCACGATTAGACATGGTCGGAGCCTACGGCCTGCCCTGCAGTCGCCAGCCTGCCCTGCAGTTGCCAGTAGGGCGAATCAATCAAGCAGGTCGCGAGGGTCGGCGGGAACGTCCACAGCACACTGCGACAGCGCGTCGAGGGTGACGATCTCGAGCGCCCGGATGTGCGTACTCGCGAGCACCACGGGCGCAGCGACGCCGTCGTGGTAGGCGCGCAGCCAGTTGCGGGCGGTGACGCACCAACGGTCGCCAGGAACAAGCCCGGGGAAGCGGTATTGCGGCATCGGTGTCGACAGGTCATTTCCGATCGAGGCTTGGTGTGCGAGGAACTCGGCGGTCACCACCGAGCAGATCGTGTGGCTGCCGAGGTCGTCGGGCCCGGTCGAGCAGCAACCGTCTCGGTAGTAGCCCGTGAGCGGGTCGGTTCCGCATGGCTCAAGTTCGCCGCCGAGGACGTTGAGTTCGGTCACGGGCCCAGTGTCGCACCTCGCACAGCGACGCTGCTGCAGAGCGCGCCGAAGCGCCGAAGCCACCACTCGACAAGAGCTCCACTTGGCGTCGGCCTACGCCGCGCGCTTCACCCGCCCGGCCGCGTCGGCCTCCAGTAGTCCCGCGATGAATACATCGAGCGCTTCGTAGGTCAGGCGTTCACCAGCGCACTGCGCTCGTGGGGTTCGTCGATTGAAGTGTGGCGGCGCCAACGGCAAGGTCGGATCA
>CAZWPY010000085.1:0-13762 GCA_964635475.1 uncultured Acidimicrobiia bacterium | reverse complement strand
GTCGGGGCCGTGGACGGTCCGCAGGTAGGGCTCCTCCACGAAGCGGACCTGGACCTCGAGCGCGGCGAACAGCGCGGCCAGGCCGGCGAGGGAGATGACGTTGCCGACCATGAGGGTGAGGCCGAGGGCGGTGACGAGCATGGCGGTGAAGATCGGGTTGCGGACCCGGGCGAAGATCCCGCCGGTGACCAGGCCGGTGCGTTCGGCGGGGTCGACACCGATCCGCCACGATGCGCCCATCCGCATCTGGGCGGCGGTGGTCGCCACGATCCCTGCGACGGCGAGCGCGAGACCGACGACCTGCACCGTGGCGTTGTCCAACAGCGTGATCGCGTCCAGCCCTGCGAGCCCGGCGATCGGCGCGGCGAACCCCGCCACCAGGGCGGCGACGAACCCGAGCTTCGCCCACCACTGGGTGGTTCCGGCCTCGGCGTGGAGACGCAGCCCGGTGTCGCCGGTCTGGCGCCACTGGACCCAGGTCCGCCACCCGAACGCGACCGCCGCGAACGCCACGTAGAGCACGAGCGCCAACACCGTCATCACCAACCTCCGTCCCGAACGACTTGTCTCATCGGCGAAGGACGGTATCATCGGTCTATGCCGATGCAAAGTGGTGCGATCAGCGTTGACGAGCGCGGCGACATCGATGTCGCCGCCCAGATGTTCCGAGGGTTCGGCGACCCGACCCGCCTGGCGATCCTCACCGAACTGCTGACCGGGGAGCGACGCGTCGTCGACCTCGTCGCCGCGGTGGGCGGGTCCCAGTCGAACGTGTCGGGTCACCTGGCGTGCCTCAAGGAGTGCGGCCTCGTGCTCGACCGCCCCCAAGGCCGCGCCGTGCACTACCGCCTGGCCAGCCCGGCGGTCATGGACCTGCTGCGCCAGGCCGAGGTCCTCCTCGGCCAGATCGGCGAGAACGTGGCACTGTGCCGCAACCACCGGATGCCGCGATGAGCGCCCCCACCCCCGGCACCCACCAGGACCACGGCCCCGACCGGCTGCTCCCCGCACTGGTGGCGTCACAGGAGGTGCGGTGGTCCGCGACCAGCGGTCTGCTCATCGCCGCGGGGTACCTGGCCGGGCCGCTGGGCGCCCCGGGTGTCGTGTCGACAGTCCTGTTCGTGGCCGCGGCGGTGGTCGGCGCCCGGTTCTTCGCCGCCGAGGCGATCGAGGAGCTCGTGACCGAGCGCGAGATCGGCATCGAGCTGCTGATGACCGTCGCCGCGGTGATCGCCGGGGCGCTCGGCGCCTGGTCGGAGGCGGCCGCGTTGGCGTTCCTGTATTCGATCAGCGAGGCCCTCGAGGAGTTCACCGAGGACCGCACCCGCGACGCCATCCGCAAGCTCTTGGACCTCGCCCCCCGCACCGTCACCGTCGTCGCGCCCGATGGCACCGAACGCGACGTCGACATCGACACCGTCGCGGTCGGCGACCGGTTCCTGATCCGCCCCGGACAGAACGTCGCCACCGACGGCGCCGTCGTCGACGGCGCCTCCGCAGTCGACGAGTCCGCCGTCACCGGCGAGTCGATCCCCGTCGACAAAGCCCCCGGCGACCCCGTCATCGCCGGCACCACCAACGGCCACGGCGCCCTCGTCGCCGAAGCGACCGCCACCGCCGCCACCAACACCCTGGCCCGAGTCGTTGACCTCGTCAGCGAAGCCCAGGAACAGAAGGGCCGGGGCCAGCAGTTCATGGAGCGCTTCGCCCGCATCTACTCCCCCGCGGTGCTCGCCCTCGGCGCCGCCGTCCTGCTCATCGGTGGCGGGGTGAGCGGCGACTGGTCCGAATGGGCCCTGCGCGCCGCGACCGTGCTCGTCGCCGCCGCGCCCTGTGCGCTGGTGATCTCGATCCCGGTCACCTACGTCGCCGCCATGGGACGAGCCAGCCGCGACGGCGTGCTCATCAAGGGCGGCATCTACCTCGAAGAGCTCGGCCGGCTCCGCGCCATCGCCCTGGACAAGACCGGCACCCTCACTCACGGCCGACCCGAGCTCACCGAGATCCACCCCCTCGACGGCGGGGACCCCGATGAGCTCCTCACTCTTGCCGCGACCGCCGAGCGCCGCTCCGAACACCCCATCGCCCGAGCCATCGTGCGCGCCGCCGACACCCGCAACCTCACCATCGGCGAACCCGACACGTTCCACGCCGCGGTCGGCGGCGGCATCCACGCCCGCGTCGACGGCACCGACCTCACCATCGCCAGCCCCGACTACACCACCAGCCAGGGTCACGACCTCGACCCCGCCGTGACCGAGGTGATCGAAGGGCTCGAGTCCAACGGCAACACCACCGTCGTGATGGCCGACCGCACCGGTCCGCTCGCCGTGCTCGCCGTCGCCGACACCATCCGCCCCCAAGCCGCCGACACCATCGACCGCCTCCGAGCGCTCGGCGTCGACCACATCACCATGCTCACCGGCGACAACCCCCGCACCGCCCGAGCCATCGCCACCCGAGCCGGCATCGACCACGTCGACGCCAGCCTCAAACCCGAGGACAAAGCCGCCCGCATCCGCCAACTCGTCGACGAGCACCACCACGTCGCCATGGTCGGCGACGGCATCAACGACGCCCCACCCCTCGCCGCGGCCAGCGTCGGCATCGCCATGGGCACCGCCGGCAGCGACATCGCCCTCGAAACCGCTGATGTCGCCCTCATGGCCGACGACCTCACCCGGCTGGTCACCGCCATCACCATCGGACGGCGAACCCGCCGCGTCGTCACCCAGAACCTCGTCCTGTCCCTGATCATCCTCGCCGCCCTGGTCCCCACCGCGCTGCTCGGTGTCATCGGACTGCCCGCCGCCGTCCTCGCCCACGAGCTCTCCGAGCTCGTCGTCATCCTCAACGGCACCCGCATGGCGAAGAGGTAGGGCTCCGGGCTGTGTGCGGTGCGGGCTTGAGCCATGACCAGCCAACCCTGCGGACATTCGACAGTTCGCAACCGGTCGAGGAGTTCGTGGGGCGTTCTACCGGGCAGGTCGAAGCGGAGTACACGTCGTTGACCTGCGGGTTCACGAGATGAGCCGTTCCGCTCGACATCAGCGCGAGACGTTCTCACGATCGTTCTACCGGGTTCCGGAGCGCCCGGATCCGGAAGAACAGGAGGATCCGCCATGCAAGGACACGTCGCCCGCAAGCGCGATCGCTACTACGCCGTCATCTATGAAGGGCTCGACCCGGTCACCGGCAAGGAACGGCGCAGCTGGCATCCCGCCGGCACCGACCGCACCGAAGCCGCAGCGCTCGTTGCGCGCCTCGCCGCCGAGCGCGACGGCCGCAACGACGAGGTCCGCTCGCTCACCTTCGGGGCCTACCTCACCCACCATTGGCTTCCCGCCAAGCGCCTCGAGCTGCGCGTCAGCACTCATCGCAGCTACGTCCACAAGACCCAGCGCCACATCCTCCCCGTCCTGGGCCGCAAGCGGCTCCGCCGGCTGCGGCCCGAGGACCTCGAACGGCTCTACAACTCGATGCTGCAGCCCAAAGACGGCACCCGGGCCCTCGCCCCGAAGACCGTCTACGAGGTGCACCTGATTATCCGCGGCGCCCTCGACCAAGCGTTGCGCCGAGGGCTCGTGACCCGCAACGTCGCGCTGGCCGCTTCTGCACCCAAGCTGCGGGCGATCCCCAAGCCCGAGCAGAAGACCTGGACCGCCGACGAGCTCCAGGCGTTCCTGCGGGCTGCGGCCGGTCACCGGCTGTTCCCAGCCCTGTGGCTGTCGGCCAACACCGGGATGCGGCGCTCCGAGCTTCTCGGGCTGAAGTGGTCCGACCTCGACGTGGCGAAGAAGCGCCTGTCGATCAACCGCGGACTGGTCGCGGTCGGCTACGAGCTCCACGAATCACGCGGCAAGACCGACAACTCCCGGCGCTGCATCGACCTCGACCAGACCACTCTCGCGGTCCTGGCGGGTTGGCGGACACTCCAAGCCGCCGAGTTCGCCGCCGTCGGCATCGACGACCCTGGCTGGATGTTCACCTCCGCGTCGGGCGGACCCGTGCACCCCCACTCGATCAGCCAGACCTTCGACCGGATCGTGCGACGCGCCCCGGTCCCCGTCATCCCGTTCCACGGTCTGCGCCACACCCACGCCAGCCTGCTCATCGCCAACGACGTCGACGCCAAGGTCGCGTCCGAACGCCTCGGACACAGCGAGTTCGTGTTCACCGTCCAGAGCTACCAGCACACCTTCCCAGGGATGCACACCGACGCCGCCCGCGTCATCGAAGCACTCCTCACCCCACGCGCCACCGAAAACCCCAAGCTCGCCGAAGCCGGTTGAACACCCGGGAGAACGAACCCCGAACCCGGTTGAACGTCCCGACAACGAGCAAGGCCCAGGTCGCTGACCTGGGCCTTCACTCACAAGTTGGTGGCGGGGGCAGGATTTGAACCTGCGACCTTCGGGTTATGAGGGTCCATCCCAGCTCGTACCAGGGCGTCCCAAATAGTGGCGTTGAGCTGGACTTTCGTGCCGCTGCACTCCCGGAGCGTACCTCTCCGTACCACCCCGTCACTCTGAAAAGTGTAGAAGAAGTGTAGAAGCCGCCCGTTGGCGCGGCCGACCTCATGCGACAGTCGCCGAACAGGTGTCGATCCCTGGCGACCGATCCGGGCAGGATCCCGACGTGGACGTCTCGGGTTCCGGGCTCTCCGGCCGGTGAGCAGCGCGAGCGCGGCCACGAAGACGGCGCCTCCGATGAACGCCGCGGTGACCGCGTTCATGACACCCACGCGGATGCGGTGGCTGCCGCTGACCGTTTGGAACACATCGAACGCGACGGCCTTGTGCTCGTACTCCTCGTGGGCGTGCCGCGACAGCAGGAGCACGCGCCGTGTCAGCACCGCCCGCTCGCTGGAACTCGGGGATTCGGTGACTGTCATCGGAGACCAGCGCCCAGGACGGAACCGGTGTCAGTGGGGTGGTTTGAGGGTGGGAACGAGTACCTCGGCGAGGAAGGTGTCGAGTTCTCCGGGGGGTGGGGCGAGGATCAAGGTGATGCCGAGCCGGACGAGGGACTCGGCGAGCAGGTCGGGATCTCGGGTGGCGATCTGGCTGCTCGCCATCGCGACCCGCAACAGCGGTGCGATAGCCGAGGTGAACCGGGCGATGACCTCGGGAAGGTCAGACGCCAGGAATGGGCCGATCACCTCGGGCTCGTCGCGCAGGACCTTGGCCAGCACCGGGTGGTCAGACGCGTGGCCGATGATGGCCGCCATCAACTCGACCACGGCTCGGGGTCCGCTCTTGCCGGCCAACGAGGCGGGCAGCTGGGTGAGAAGCCGGTGCAGGTCGCGTGCGATGAGCAAGCGGATCTGATGGTCGATGGTGCCGACCTGGCGGTAGACCGTCGCCCGGTTCACGCCGAGTTCGGCCGCGACGTCCTGTACCGAAGTCCTCCGTACCCCATATCTGGCGAAGCAGCGGGAGGCGGCGTCGAGGTAGGGGTCGAGCTCCTCTGCGGGAGGCGTGGGGATCCCGTGCCCATCTCCGGCGAACATCAAAAGCGGGAAGGCTTCGGCCGAACTGGACTCCATTCCTGCCATTGTGCCACACTGCGACAGATTCGTCGAATCGTCGCACGGAGGGTGCATGGCTGTTTCCATCACCGACATCACCTCGTCCCGTGTCGGGCGCGGCGCTACCGTCGCCCGCGCCGCGACCACGGTGTCGATCGCCGGCCGCCACGCGGCGCGCTCGTTTGCGGTACCGGTGATGGAGCGGGGCATTCGTCACCGCCCGGACTGGGGGCCGAGCGCGGCGCGTGAAGCCAGACGGGCCTTCGGTGAGCTCGGGCCCACGTACGTGAAGCTCGCCCAGCTCATCGCGTCGAGTCCGGGGCTGTTTCCGGAGGTCCTCTCCGACGAGCTGCGATCGCTGCTTGACCGTGTGCCACCGGTGCCTCCCGCGGACGTCGAACACGTCGTTCGTCGCGAGCTGGGCGCCGGCCCGGAGGAAGTGTTCGCTCGGTTCGATCCGATCCCGTTGGCGTCCGCCTCGATCGCGCAGGTCCACACCGCCACGCTCCACGACGGCAGCGATGTGGTGGTCAAGGTGCAGCGCCGCGGGATCCGGGCGCGCGTCGGCGCCGATCTTCGCATCCTGGCCGGCGCGGCCCAGCTACTCGAGCGCGTCTCCGCGAAGGGGCGGATGGCGAACCCGATTGCCGTGGTCGAGGACTTCGCGGCGACGCTCGCCCACGAGCTCAACTTCGTGCTCGAAGGCCGAGCGATGGAGCGGTTCGCCGAGAACCTCAAGGTGTTCGGGGCCAACGAAGGGGTACGGGTCCCACAGGTTTACTGGCGTTACTCGACACCGCGGGTGTTGACCATGGAGCGCATCTATGGCCACAGCATCGACGACACCGACGCGTTGCGGGCCACCGGCTTCGACCTCGCGGAGTTGTTGAAGCGAGGTGTTCGCGCATGGATGGAAGCTGCGCTTCAGCACGGGTTCTTCCACGGTGATGTCCACGCCGGAAACCTGATGGTCGACACCGGCGGCAACATTGTCTTTTTGGACTTCGGCATCGTCGGCCAGCTCGACGATCGAACCAAGGACATCATTCGCAATGGCCTCCCCGCCTTGCTCGTCGACGGCGACTTCGCCGAAGTCGCCAAGTCGATCTACGACCTCGGCGCCGTCCTCAAGCCTGTCGACCTCGACCAGGCCTCAGCCGACATCGCCGAGATCGTGGAACCCATCCTCGCCAAGCCGCTGTCGGAGATCTCCTACGGCGAAGTGCTCATCGACATCGTTCGGATCGGCACCCGCTACGAGGTGCGCCTCCCCCGCGAGCTCGTCCTGGTCGCCAAGCAGATGCTCTACTTCGAGCGCTACGCCAAGCTCATGGCGCCGGACTGGAACATCCTCGACGACCCCGAACTCATCGGCTTCCTCTTCGAGAGCGTGCAGACCGAACGGCCCGCCTCATGACCAACGAGGCGACCCCGATCACACTCGAAGGCGCCGACGGCATCAACCTCGCCGTCGACCGCCGCGGCGACCCAGATCGGCCAGTTGTGGTCCTGCTGCACGGCGCCGGCCAGACGCGCCACGCCTGGCACCGCACCGCCGGTCGTCTGACCACCGAAGGGTTCTGCACCGTCGCCGTCGACCTCCGGGGCCACGGCGACAGCGACTGGGCGCCGGGCGGGGACTACCGCCGCCACGCCTTCGCCGCCGACATCCAAGCGCTACGCCGCCAGCTCGGACCGCTCGCCGCTGTCGTCGGAGCATCACTCGGCGGGCTCAGCGCGCTTCTCGCGCATGATCAGCAGCCTGGCGGCATCGCCGACGCGCTCGTACTCGTCGACATCGCGCCCCGCATCGAGAAGGCGGGATCCGACCGGATACTCGCATTCATGGCCGACCGCCCCGAGGGGTTCACCTCGGTCGAAGAAGTCGCCGAAGCTGTCGCCGCCTACAACCCGCACCGCGCTGCGACCAACGACCTTGATGGGCTTCGCCGCAACCTTCGCCTCACCGACGACGGTCGCTACCGCTGGCACTGGGACCCAAGACTCATCGACGGCCCCAAGAGCCTGATCAGCGCCCGAGACCCCGAGGCTCTGCACGCCGCCGCGCAACGGCTACGCGTGCCGTGCCTGCTCGTACGGGGTCGTCACAGCGACCTGCTCACCGAAGACGGCGCGGCGGAGTTCCGACGCGCCGTCCCCCACGCCGAGTATCTCGACATCCACGGTGCCGGCCACATGGTGGCCGGTGACACCAACGACCCCTTCACCAGCGCCGTCGTCAACTTCCTCGCCTCACCGGCAGGAACACAGCGTGAAAACTAATGACCGCCTCACCACCTCGTCGTTCCCGCCTCCCACGCACAGAAGCCCCCCATGACCGCCACCTCGAACCAGGTCCTGAGGTGTTCGGCGGGCGAGGCCCGCTCTCGGCCGCCAAGTTCAGGTGCCGAGCTCGCTGCGCAGGTGGCGGTTGCCGCGGCGGATGGCGTCGATGAGGAGCCTGACCACGGCTGGGGGTGTCCGTAGGGGGAGGTCGATGTGGGTCCAGATCTCGGTGCCGTAGCTGACCGCGGTCACGTCTGAATCGGGGGCGGTCCGGTGGCGGGCGACGGCCCGCGTTGACACGTAGCTGCGGACCGGTCCGGAGGCGATGACACCGGTGAGGGTGAAAGAGCGACCCTGGTCGGTGGCGTCTATGTCGATCAACGCGACAGTGAGCGTGTCGCGAGCGCAAGCGAGCTTGAGGGTCCGGTGGTCGGAGTCGATGGTGGTGCCAAACCAGGCCGCGAGCTTGTGGGGGGTGTCAACGAAGGCGCTGACTTCGTCGATGGGGGTGTTGGGGATGATGACTGCGTCGTCGATGGTGGGACCGGTTCCTTCGAGCTTGCGGTATGCCCATGGCCAGTCGACGCGCCGGAACGGCATGGCTACCCGCTGCTGTCCGATGGTTCGGGTGGGTGGAGTCGGGGTTCGGCCTCGGCGGCGGTCTTGGGTCCACGCAGCGCCGTGTAGATGGCGGCGGCGAGGCTGATGCCGGCGGCCAGGAACAGTGCGGGGGGCATGCCGTCGACGAAAGCTTGCCGAGCGGAGTCGAGCAGCGCCGTTCCATCCGCGCCCATCTGGGCGGAGACGGCGAGGGCGCCGCCGATGCCCTCGTTGACGGGTTCAGCAGCGGCGGGTGGGAGGGCGCTCGTGGCGGGTTCGATGTTGGCTTGGTAGGCGGAGTTGAGCACGGACCCGATCAGCGCGATTCCTACGGCGCCGCCCATCTCTCGAACGGTGTCGTTGAGCGCGGAGGCGACGCCCTGCTTCTCCTCGGGGAGCGACGCGGTGATGGCGGCCGTGGACGGGCTCATGGACAGGCCGACGCCGGCCCCGAGGAGCAAGATGCCGGGGAGGACGCTCAGATAGCCCCCGTTGTGGTCGGCGAGCGTGGCGAAGGCGACGAGGCCGGCGGCCATGAGCAGCATGCCCGTGACGAGGGTGCGACGGAAGCCGATCCGTTCGGCGATGGTCGGCGCGATGGTGGAGAGCGGCATCATCATGACCGCCATCGGGAGCAGTCCTGACGCGGCTCGGAGGGCGGAGTAGCCGAGGACGGCTTGGAGGTACTGCACGAGCACCAGGAACAACGAGAACATGACGGCGAAGACGACGAAGAGGTTGATGGATCCGGCGGCGAGACCGCGGATGGCGAAGATGCGCACGTCCAGCAAGGGGTGGTCGCGGCGCAGTTCGACCGCGACGAAGGTGGCCGCGCCGACCAACCCGGCCGCGAGCGCGGCGACGGTGATGGCGGCGTTCCAGCCCTGCTCGGGTCCTTCGTGGAACGCGAGCACGAGGCCGCCGACCGCGACGGCCGACAGGATCGATCCGGCGACGTCGAAGCCGGCCTCGGTGTGCTCCACCGAGTGAGGGACGAATGCGATGGTCAGGACGAAGGAGACGGCGGCGAGGGCGATGGGGAGCGCGAAGACCCACGGCCAGGTGGCGTTGTCGATGATCGCCGCGGAGACGAACAGGCCGATGATGCCTCCGGCACCGGCGAACCCCGCCCAAGTGCCGATGGCCTTGGCCTGCTCCTCGCGGGGAAAGCTGGTGGTGATGACCGACAAGGTGACGGGCATGATCATCGCCGCCCCGACACCAGCGAGGACCCGCAGTCCGATGAGGGTGGTGGGGTCCGTCGAGAACGCAGAGGCGAGGTTGCTGAGCGCGAAGACGACGAACCCGATGAGGAGGATGGGTTTGCGTCCCCATCGGTCACCGATGGCGCCCACGGGCATGAGCAGCGCGGCGAGGACGAGGGTGTAGCCGTTGATGATCCACAGCAACTGGCTCTGCGTTGCGCCGAGGTCGGTGGCAAGTGCTTGTTGAGCGACGTTCAGACCAGAGACCGACGCGACGACAGCGACGAGGGCGATGCACATGGCGGCGAGGACCAACAGTCGGCGGCGGGCGTCGACGATCACGACGTCGTGTTCGCCACCGGGTGTGTCGGTCTCGGGATCGGGGGGCGAACCCGGGGTGTCGAGCCTCTTGGTGGTCAACTGCGTCGCTCCTCAGGGGATGGCTCCGGCCAACACGCCGTCGGTCGGCAGACTTTAGGACAGCTTGTGCTGTAATGGACAACCCGTAGTGAAGATGTGCTGGCGGCTAAATTCGGTCGGATGGCGAAGGACGCGACTGTCGATCCTCGGGTGACGCGCACACGTCACGCGGTGTTGGCCGCTGCGCGCGAGGTTCTCCTCGACGAAGGGTGGGAGGGGGTCACGCTTGGACGGGTCGCTGAGCGCAGCGGGTACGCACGCACGACCCTGTACCGGCACTGGCCGCAGCGGCTCGATCTGCTTCGGGACCTGATCCGCGAAGAGGCACGCCTGGCCCACACCACACCGATGGGCGACTTGCGGGATGATCTGGTCGCCGAGTTGGAGGCGTTCCGTGTGGCGGTGACCTCCACGGGCTTGGGGCGGGTGATGATCGCCATCGGCCAGCAGGCCCGCGACGACGCCGAGCTGGCCGACCTGAACCGGTCGATGCGCGCCGAAGGGGCACGGGTGCTCGAAGAGATCGTGGTCGACGCGGTGGCGGCTGGCGACCTTCCCCGTGGCCTGAGGGCCGACGCCGCGGTGGCGCAGCTGGTCGGTCCGGTGCTGTTCCGGTACCTGTTCGAAGACCACGACGCGCTCGACCGCGAGTACGTGGTGTCGGTCGTTGACTGGTTCCTCGGCGCCGCTCGTACCGTTGGCTGATCCGGAGCGGACACGACGACGTTCAGGTACTGGCCCGTGGCTCAGCGATGAGGACGGTGCCTTGGGCGAGTCCGCAGGGGCGGCCGTCGTTGTCGACTTCCACTTGGACGACGGCGGTGCGGCGGGTGAGCGACACGATGGTGGAGCGAGCCTCGAGGCTGCCGTCGCGGACCGCGGCGAGGAGGTTGACCTTGAACTCGGTGGTGGCTGCCCATCGGCCTTGCTCGATTACCGGGTAGAGCACGGCCCCGAGCACGTGATCGACGAGCGCGGCGAGGACCCCTCCGTGGAGCGTTCCAAAGGGGTTGAGCAGGTCGGCGCGCACGTCGAGCTCGGCCGTCATGGTGGCGGGGCCGACGTGGGTCGTGCGGATCCCGAGGTACGCGGGTAGCCCGTCGGTGCCGTTGCCGAGGCCGGCCATTGCCGCGGCGGTGGCGGGGTCGTAGCGGTCTGGGGTGATGGGGGTGGGCATGGCCGGTCTCCCTGGGGGCGGTCAGTCGTCTGCGTCGGCGTGGTTGGCGAAGCGGGTGAGGTCGACGGCGAGGAACAGCGCTTCGGCGCGCACGAAGACTCCTTCGTCGGATTCACCGTGGGCTTCGATCCAGAGCTTGCGTCCGGACCTGTCACGGAGCATCGCGGTGAACCGCAGCTCGCGGTGGAGGGGTGCTGGTCCGACGTAGTCGATGTTGAGGTTGGCGGTGTATGCGAGCTCGCCGATGATCGGGAGGACGAAGCCCATGGTCTCGTCGAGGATCGACGCGACGATCCCGCCGTGAGATCGTCCGGGGGCGCCCTCGAACGCAGGGCCGAGGGTGGTCGTGGCGACTGCGGCGTCGCCGTCGCGGCGCACTTCGAGGCCGATGCCCATCGGGTTGGTTCGGCCCGACACGATCGAGTCGCGGAACAGGTCCATCGGCTGGCCGTCGACGCCGATGGGCTCGGTGGGTTCACCCGAGAGGATCCCGGCGAATCGGGGGTTCGCCGCAAGTTCGCGGGTGCGGTCGCGGGTGGGGCGGGCGACGACGTTCGCCGTGAGGTCGCGGGCGATGGCTGCGACCTCGTGGGCGAGGTCGATGTCCACGCGATGGCCGACGAGGGCGTGGCCGAGCTGTTGGAGCGCGGTGGCCATCTGCGACCGGGCGGCGATCTCGGCCGGGGTTTCGTCGAGATTCATGGGATGCGCTCCTGGTGGATGAGGGTGTCGTCGCCGCGTGGCACCGGGTTGGGTTGGGGGGGCGGAAGGACGGTCTCGCCTTCGATGTCGAGGCGGGGCAGGATGCGGTCGAGCCAGCCGGGTATCCACCAGTTGCGAGCACCGAGGAGGGTCATGGTGGCGGGTACGACGATCATGCGGACGATGGTCGCGTCGAGCGCGACCGCGACCGCGAGCCCGACGCCGAACATCTTGATCTCGGGGGAGTCACCGAGCACGAACGAGGCGAAGACGCTGATCATGATGAGCGCAGCCGCGGTGATGACGCGGGCGGAGACTGCGATGCCGTGCACGATGCTGCTGGTCGGGTCGCCGGAGGCGAGCCATTCCTCCCGGACACGGGAGAGGATGAACACCTCGTAGTCCATGGACAGCCCGAAGAGGATGGCGAACATCATCATCGGCAGGAACGAGATGACGGGGACGGTCTCTTCGAGACCGACGAGGCCGAGGCCCCATCCCCACTGGAACACCGCGACGAGAACCCCGTAGGCCGCGGCGATGCCCAACAGGTTCACGAGCGCCGCCTTGAGCGCGACGAGCGGCGAGCGGAAGACCGCGGTGAGCAGCACGAAGGAGAGCAGCACGACTGCGGCGATGAACACCATGAGCCGCTCGGAGAGTCGCTTGGAGATGTCGATGAACGCGGCGGTGGTGCCGGTGACCTCGACGACGGCGCCGGTGTCCTCCTCGAGGGTGGGGATCGTGTTGGTTCGGAGGTGGTCGACGAGCTCCTCGGTGGCCGCGTCTTGGGGGCTGGAGTCGGGGATGGCCTGTATGACGGCCGTGTCGCCGGCTGGGTTGAGTTGTGCGGGGACGACCAGCTGCACGCCGGGAGTGTCGGCCACCGCGGTGGTGATGGCGGCGAGCGCCGCAGTGGGTTCGGTGGCGGTGTCCAGGTCCACGGCGAGCAGGAGCGGGCCGTTGAATCCGTCTCCGAACCCGGCCGCGAGCAGGTCGTAGGCCCGGCGTTCGGTCGTTTCGACTGGTCGGTTGCCGGCGTCGGGCCAGCCGAGCTGGAGGTCGAACACCGGTATGGCGAGCACGGCGAGCACGGCGACGCCGGCGGCGAGGAACGGCCAGGGCCGGCGGGTGACGAGGCGGGCCCACCGGGCCGACACGGCGCCCGACGCCTGGTGGTCGGTCTCGAAGCGCAGCTGCACGCCGGGGACCCGCAGGCGGTCGATACGTTCGCCGAACAGGCCGAGCAGTGCCGGGAGCAGGGTGACCGCGACGAGCACCGCCACCGCTACGACCAGCGAGACCGCGTAGCCGAGAGCGGCGACGAGGGGTATGCCGACGAGTGCCAGACCCAAGATCGCGATCAGCACGGTCAACCCGGCGAAGATGACCGCCTGGCCGGAGGTGGCGATGGCGCGGGCGACAGCCTCGTCGACGGCCATCCCCTCGGCGAGGTGCTGGCGGTGACGGGTCACGATGAACAGCGCGTAGTCGATGCCGACTGCGATGCCGATCATCGATGCCAGGATCGGCGCGAAGGAGGTCACCTCGGTGAACCCGCCGAGGACCCGGATGAGCAGGAACCCGATGCCGAGACCGACGAGGGAAGTGAGCATCGGCAACGCCATGGCAACAACCGACCCGAACGCAACTGCGAGGACCACGATGGCGACGCTGAGACCGATCAGCTCCGAGGTCCGGGTCTCCTCGGGTCCGAGGCGTTCCACCACGGGCCCGCCATAGGCGACGTCGAGTCCTGCGGCGAGGGCGGGCGCATCGGTCGCGGTGAGCGCCACGACGCCCTCGGTGCCGACCTCGCGCGCGGTGGCGTCGTAGGCGAGC
>CAZWPY010000084.1:6743-13794 GCA_964635475.1 uncultured Acidimicrobiia bacterium | reverse complement strand
GAGGCTCACCTCATCTGGGGACCCTCACGCGTCAACAACGTCCGTGGTCACTACAACTAGCGGCGCTCTTGGCGCTGGGAGCCTCGGCACTGGTTACGGTCGTGGCGCCGCTGACAGCTGAGGCGGCTCAGACCGGGCAACTTTCGGCATCCGCGTGTAGTTCGGACCCTGGCAACGACGATCGCACGGTGGTGTACGAGGAGACCTACGCCCAGCCCAACCCGCCTGGCGGCAGCGTGACCACCAATGGCGCAAATATCGAGGCCGGCGGGACCCTGACGCTCAAGTACTACCACGGAACAAACGATGGATTCCTTGGATACGACGGCAACAACCCCGTGACGATCCAGTTCCCGACCACGATCAACGTTGGCGGTACGAACATCAGCCTTGCGAGCATCTCCGGCACAGCGGACTCTGGCCCTGCGACGCCGGCCAGCGCGGCGTCCCCGCGCTACGGCGGAAGCAACGGTGTGGGCGTTTCGTCGACCAATCTCGGCTCGGGAACGATCACGTTCGACCTCGACTCCCAGCCCGACGCGTCGACCGATGGTGACGAGTTCGCGTTTACGGTCACGCTTACTTATACGATCCCGCTCAGCCACCCCGGCGGGACGTTCACGATGCCGGTACTTCCGGGCTTCACCTACACCGACAACTCGAGCAGCCCGACGTCGGAGACATGCCCGGCCGGGCCGGCCACGGGCTTGACGTTTGTTGTCATCAAGAACCAGTCGTCCTCCGCCTCCTCCTCCTCGAGCATCTCAAGTTCAGCGTCCTCGTCGTCGTCGCTGTTCTCGTCGAGTTCGTCGTCGAGCTCGTCGTCCCGAGCGTCCTCATCGCTGTCGGTGTCGGCGTCGAGTAGCGACTCGTCGTTCGATAGTTCGTCGTCGCGTTCGTCAACCTCGTCGCAGTCCTCCTCCTCCTCCTCCTCCTCCTCAACGTTCTCATCGAGTTCGTCGTCGAGCTCTTCGTCTTCAGCGTCGAGTTCGCGAATTGAGTCGTCGTCCGCTTCGCAGTCGTCGGCGTTGTCGTCGTCCGAATCACGCTCGAACTCGCTCATCGATTCGTCGTCGCTGTCGTCGCAGAACTCCTCCTCGAACTCGGCGTCGTCGTCGCAAAGCTCGATCGACTCGAGTTCAGTGCGCGCGAGTTCGATCACTTCGTCGAGCGCCGAGTCTTCGAGTAGTCGATCCTCGTCGAGCTCGTCGAGCTTGTTCTCGTCGTCGTCATCGAGTTCCTCGTCGTCGAGTTCGTCCAGCTCTTCGCTCGTCGCCTCATCGAGTGACTCGCTGTCGTCGAGCGCCTCGGCTCTCGAATCGTCGTCGCTGGCGTCATCGTCGGCCGCGTCGTCATCGGCTGAGTCATCCTCGGCTGCTTCTTCCTCGGCAGAGTCGTCGTCTTCTGAGGCCTCGAGCTCTTCGAGTTCGTCGCTATTCAGCTCGTCGTCGTCGAGTTCGTCGGCCTCGAGCAGTTCGGCGGAGTCGTCATCTGTGTCTGAGTCATCCTCGGCTGAGTCGTCCTCGGCTGAGTCGTCCTCGTCGGCCAACTCGTCTGCGGTCTCCTCGTCGGCTGAGTCATCCTCGGCATCAGAGTCGTCCTCGGTCTCGGAGTCGTCGTCGGCTGAGTCGTCCTCGGCCGAGTCGTCGTCTTCTGAGGTTTCGAGTTCGTCGAGTAGCTCGACGTTTAGCTCCTCGTCATCGAGTTCCTCAGCGTCGAGCAGCACGGCCGAGTCGTCGTCGCTCTCAGAGTCGTCGTCGGCTGAATCGTCGTCGGCTGAATCGTCGTCATCGGCTGAGTCGTCCTCCGCTGAATCGTCGTCCTCCGCCGAGTCCTCCTCGGCTGAGTCGTCCTCGGCAGAGTCGTCGTCTTCTGAGGCTTCGAGTTCGTCGAGCAGCTCGACGTTCAGCTCCTCGTCATCGAGTTCCTCAGCGTCGAGCAGCACGGCCGAGTCGTCGTCGCTCTCAGAGTCCTCATCGGTTGAGTCGTCCTCCGCTGAGTCGTCGTCATCGGCCGAGTCGTCGTCGCTCTCAGAATCGTCGTCAGCCGAGTCGTCGTCAGCCGAGTCGTCATCGGCTGAGTCGTCGTCTTCAGAGGCTTCGAGCTCCTCAAGTTCATCGCTGTTCAGCTCGTCGTCGTCGAGTTCCTCGGCATCGAGTAGCACGGCCGAGTCGTCGTCGCTGTCTGAGTCGTCCTCTGCTGAGTCGTCGCTCAGTTCCTTGGCGTCTGACTCGTCGGCCTCGTCGTCGATCAGCGAGTCCAGCTCGCTGAGTGTGTCGGGCTCAGACTCCGACTCTGTGTCGAACTCGGACTCCGACTCGGTGTCGAACTCAGACTCGGGAAGCTCATCGGACTCCGCGAGTAACTCCGACGCCACGTCTAGTTCGCTGTCAGCCAGCGACTCCGGCTCGGTTAGCGACTCGGGTTCGCTGAGCGATTCAGGCTCGAACTCCGACTCGGCGTCCAGCTCTGGTTCGGTGTCGGCTAGCGACTCCGATTCGGTGTCGTCGTCGGCCGAGTCGTCCTCAGTGGAATCCTCGTCGGCTGAGTCGTCAGTGGCCTCATCATCGAGCTCGCTATTCAGCTCGTCGTCTTCATCGTCGAGCGAGTCAGCTTCATCGAGCGTGTCGGTATCGGATTCCGACTCGATGTCGAGTTCGGACTCCGGGAGCATGTCGGATTCGGTCAGCAACTCCGATTCGGGATCGGCGAGTGATTCGGGTTCGGCGAGCGACTCCGCGTCGGGCTCCGGCTCAGCATCGGATTCCGACTCAGCGAGCAGCTCGGACTCTGGCTCTGTCTCAGACTCCGCATCTGTTTCGGACTCTGATTCGGGTTCGGGGTCGGCTAGCGCCTCTGATTCCGACAGCAGCTCATTGAGTTCGCTCGTCAGCAACTCTTCGGTGAGCAACTCTGTGTCGGACTCGATGTCGGTGTCGGACTCTGACAGCGGGTCGGCATCCTCGAGTTCCTCCAGCTCGGTATTCAGCTCGTCGTCGTCGAGTTCATCGGTATCCAGCAGCGTCGCGGCCTCTAGCTCGGACAGCGTGTCGGTGGCCGATTCGGTGAGCGCCTCGGGCTCGGCAAGCGACTCGGCGTCGAACTCCGACTCAGACTCAGTTAGCGGCTCCGATTCGGCTTCGGGCTCCGACTCCGTGTCGGGCTCCGGCTCGGTGAGTGCGTCGGACTCCGACAGCAGTTCGCTGAGTTCGCTGGCAAGCAACTCGTCGATCAGCGCCTCGGTGAGTGATTCGGTGTCGAACTCCGATTCGGTCAGCGGCTCCGGCTCGGCAAGCGACTCGGCGTCGGGCTCCGACTCAGACTCGGTCAGCGGTTCGGATTCCGCTTCGGGCTCCGACTCGGCTTCGGGCTCCGACTCGGCGAGCGCATCTGATTCCGACAGCAGTTCACTGAGTTCGCTGGTAAGCAACTCATCGATCAGCGCTTCGGTATCCGACTCCGTGTCGGCGAGCGATTCAGTCAGCGGTTCGGCCTCGGATAGCGACTCGGTATCGAACTCGGACTCTGGCTCCGTGAGTGACTCAGGGTCCGCGAGCGACTCCCTCTCGAGTTCGGCCTCGGCCGTAAGTTCGCAGCTGATCTCGGATTCGATTTCGGCGAGTGACGAGGCGTCTAGCGGAGAGAGTTCAGCATCGTCGTCATCGAGTCTGGTGTTTGGGTCGAGCAGTAGCTCGTCGAGCGCCAGCGCCTCTGATTCGGTGTCTGTCTCGGGGTCGGTCTCGTTGTCGTCATCGGCGGCTACAACGACCACAACCACAACGACCACAACGGTCGCGGCGACCACGACAACGTTGTCGAGCTGCCCCAACCCGTCGATCACGTTGCTCGACGCCAGTGGCAACCAGGTCTCCCAGATGGTGGCCGGACAGACGTACCGAGCGAGGGTCACTGGTTTGGGCCGGGCGATGATCGTGACCTTGACGTTGTTCTCCGATCCGGTGCAGTTGGGTCAGGCAACGTCGAACGACGCGGGTGAGGTCGAGATCGAGTTCGTAGCCCCCGAGACAGTGGGTGCTCATGAACTGGTCGCGGACTCGGAATGCCCCGACCTTGAGACAGGTGTCGGAATCGCTTCTGTCGATCCCTTCGGCGGAGTGTTCGACCCGAACGGCACGCCTGCTGCGGCCCGGACTACGGGCGCAGCGAGCTCGTCAGCCGCGACCGCTGCTGCGCCGGCGCCGGCCCCCGCACCTGCTCCCGCAGCGCCCGCGGCCTCGCCGGTCGGCACCAAGCCGGCGTTCACGGGTTCGGGTAGCTGGACGCTCGGCTGGGCAGGTTTCGCCCTGTTGATCCTGGGTGCCTACTTGGCCCTGGATGCTCGTCGGCGGGAGCGCCGGCAGGGCTGATTAGCCGAGTGAGTCCAACCTTGAAACAGACGAAAGGCCCCCGGGAAACCGGGGGCCTTTCGTTTTCTCGGGCGAGGTTGCCGACGGGCTACCAGCGGCCACTCGTGCCACCGCGCCACCATCGAACGCCCGTTCCACCCAGAGCCGAGCTCCGACCGAGAGGGGATTAGCCGAGAGCTCGGACGCGTTCCCCACGGAGCTGGGTGTGGAGGTGGTCGTCGAGCGGGGCCAGCTGCGTGGGCTCGCAGCCGAGCGCCCAGGCGAGCAGCTGGTCGGCGAGGCGTGGGTTGCGAGCGAGCGCCGGACCGTGGGCATATGTGCCGACGACGTGGCCGGCGACAGCTCCTTCGAGGTCGTCGAAACCGTTACCCGACCCGCGTGTGACGGTTCCGAGAGCCTCGGCGCGGTCGTGCAGTCGGGTCGCGCCAGCGTGGTTCTCGTAACCGAGTAGTAGATCCGATCCCAAGAGGGGGCACGAGGCAACCAGCTCGCCGACCATACGCGGACGTTCAACCCGGTGAGTCGTGACGTCGAGCAGGCCGAGGCCGGGCTCGGGCTTGTTGCCTGCGACGGGGAACTCATGGCCGAGGATTTGGAATCCCGCGCAGACGGCAAGAACCACGGCGCCGCCGGCGACGGCGCGGTCGAGAGCCCCACTCGCGCGCAGTTCGCGTGCCGCACGCGCTTGGGGCGCGTCCTCGCCGCCTCCGAGCACGTAGATGTCGTGGTCGACAGGGACGTCGGCGCCGCGGTCGATCCACGTGACCTCTACCGGCAAGTCCCGCCAACGGGCACGCTGTTCGAGGATGCGGACATTTCCGTTGTCGCCGTAGGTCGACAGCAAGGACGGGAAAAGCCCGACGATGCGGATCGGGCCCTTGCGCGTGGTCATATCGCGGCCGTCTGTTTTGCGACATCGGCAAAGGCCGTGTAGTTGCCGATGAAGGTCACGAGAGCGTCGGGTCGTGTACCCGCTTGCGTGATGGCGGACCTCGCGTCGTGTGCGGACTCAACGACGGTGACCGATCGGACGCCGGCATATCTGAGTCGGAGGGCGATGTCGTAGCGCCGATCGCCGGTCGCGTACACGTCGTGCCCGGCGAGGGTCTCAAACGGTACGTCCCATAGCCACGAGGTGTCGTGTCCGTCCGCTACGCGGGCGTTGATCGAGACAATCATGGGCAGGTCGGCGCTGGCTTCGACCGCGATGCCGAGCAACTCAGTCCAGCCGGCCGGGTTCTTCGCGAGCATGAGCCGAGTGGCTCCGCCACCGAGGTACACCTCGGCAAAGCGGCCGGCCACGTCCTGAACGGTTGCCATCGCCCGTAGGGCTGCCGCGGGATCGATTCCGATGACGTGTGCCGCGGCGGCCGCGAGCACTGCGTTACCCCGGTTGAACTCGCCAGGCAGCGTAAGGCTGAGCGGCGCACTGAAGCCATCGGGGCCGTCCACGGTCGTGTGCTGAAGCGACCACTCAGCACGGGGCTCGCGCAGCGTGCACGAGGAGCAGGCCCAGGTTTCACCCCACACGATGGGGTTGCCGCAGGCCGGACAGCTGTTTGCATCGGCTCGCCAGCGCAAGCCCGGGGCGACCCACACGACGTGAGGGGACTCAGCGGCGGCCCAGCTCACCAGCGGGTCTTGCGAGTTGGCCACCACAGTTCCGGTGAAGCCGTCGAGCATGTGCCGCCAACGCTGGGCGACCATACGAACTTCCCCGTAGCGGTCGAGCTGGTCGCGAGACAGGTTGCCGAGCACGACCACCGCGGGCCGGAGTTGCGGGAGCAGCCCGACGAGGGCCGCCTCATCGACCTCGAGCGCACCGACCTCGGCATGGGAACGAGCGAGTGCGGTGGCGACTCCGGTTGCCAAGTTCGAACCCGTTTCGTTCGACACGACCGGGCCACGAGTCGCAAGTGCGGCTCGCAGCAACGAGGTAGTGGTGGTCTTGCCGTTGGTCGCGCTGACCGTGACCAATGTCTTGCCGCGAGCAAGGTTGCTCACCAGCGACGGATCGATTCGAAGGGCGACCTGGGCGCCGATCACCGTCCCGCTCGATCCGCGCACCCGTGCGGCGGCGGACACCAACTGCAAACTTGCGCGGGCGAACCGCGCGCGCCAGGGAAGCGAAGCGGGCACGGCTAGCCCGGACGAGTGGCGCCCGCGAAGTCCGAGCGGCCGATCGACCGGTAACGCACGACCTTGCCTGAGCTCGGCGCCTCGATCATCATGCCGTCGCCCACGTAGAGTCCGACGTGGTGCAGCGAACTGCCGAAAAACACCAGATCGCCCGCCCGTAGGTCGGCCACGTCGATGTGAGTGGTCTCGCGCCACTGCATGGTTGTCGAGTGCGAAAGCGACACGCCTGCCGCACGCCAGGCCACCATCGTGAGGCCAGAACAGTCGAAGCTGTCGGGTCCAACACCGGCCCACTGATACGGCTTGCCGAGGTGGCGTTTTGCTTCCTCCACCGCGAGCAGCCCGGCCGCAGACGATCCCGCCGCGGGCGTCGGTGTCGCCGACGCGTCTCCTGTCGCCGTCGGGCTCGACGTCGGAGCGAGGCTGGTGGTCGTGACTGCGGTGGCCGCGGTGCTCGCCGTCGTGGTGGTTGTGGACTTGTTTTGACTCGACGGTGTCGACGTCGCGCGGGTGGTCGACGCAGAGGTTGAGCGCACGTTGGTCGT
>CAZWPY010000084.1:0-6643 GCA_964635475.1 uncultured Acidimicrobiia bacterium | reverse complement strand
CGACTGCGACTGTGACGACGACGCTGAGGATGAGCCGGCGACCTGTTGCGCTTGCTGCTTCTTGAGTAGTTCGGCAGCGCGCTGACGTTCCTGCTCCTCGCGGGCAGCGTCCTCCTCCGCGACCAGGCGCGCGATGTTTCCCTGCACCTGGGCGAGGGTCGCGCGCTGTTCTGTGGTGGTGCGCTCCAGGTCCGCTTGCCGTGCCTCAACGAGGTCGGCCGCAAGCCGGGCGTTGCGTTCGGTCGCGACTAACTCGGCTTCCTTGTCACGAGCGTCGGAGGCCGCGGCTCGATACTCGTCGACCGCTTCCCGGTCGCGAGCGGCAGCGGCGTCGAGGTACTGGCGACGCAGCGCGAGCTCGTCGGTGTTGCCGCGCAGCAAGGCGTCGGCGCGGGCCGCGGTCCGCCCGTCGGTGTAGGCCGTTACGGCGGCCTTGCGCAGTCGGTCGCGTGCCTCGGCCAGTAGTTGCGTACTGGTCTTGTGCGACTTGCGGACCTCCGTGAGCCGCTCGTTGGCGGTCGCGACTTGGATCTGGGCAATGTTGTACTGCTCGGCGAGTTCGCCCAACTCGCTTTCGAGGCGGTCCAAGTCTGTGGCTATTTCCTGCGCGCGGGCTCGTTCGGCGTCCGCGGTCTGCGCGTGCGCGGGGAGGTCGGCGGCGACGGCGGCGCCAAGTAGGGCGACTGTCAGCGCAACTCGCCCTGGGCCGCGTGACCACGCGCGGCGAGAGTGAGGGGGATTCACGATGCGTTCAGCCTAGAGGTCCGGTCTGGGGATCTTGTGTCAACGACACAGGCGAGTGTCCGGATCAACCTCCGGCGGGCGTTCCCTCAAAAGGGGCGGGGTCACCGTCGGCGGGGATCAGCGGCCGGCTCCAGCTCATGGCGGTGGCCAGCGAGTCTGAGACTGCCCGCCACGTTTCGGGGTCCCAGCCCTGTGCGATCTCGGCGACGCCGTCGGCGCCAACGTGCACGAGGGCGGGCAATCGTTCAACTCCGAGTGCTTGGATGGCTCGGCGGTCCGGGTCGGTGAAAACGAGGTCCTTCGACGCGGCGTCTCCGAGGAACACGCGGGCGTCGTCGTCGGACCCGGCGACGATCCACGCGCCCCGACAGTCCGCGCCCTCAAACGTGTGCAGGACGCGACTCGCCGTCGGCACGATCCAGGCACTTGGCAACTCGTACGGATCGACGATGACGGCCAGCAAGTGGAAGGTTGTCAACCACTGTCCGAGAGTGTTAGTTGCGCCGCCAGCGACATGGAGTTCCACATCGAGCGAGGGATTACTCACCAAAGTCACGGCTCGAAAGGCTAGTTCGGTGACCGGCTCGTGCCGTCATCAGAGCCAGCGGGAGCCGTGGTAGAAGTGCCGCAGATGCACCCGATCGAGGCACTTCGTTGGATTTCTCAGTGGGACCTGGCCGATCCCGTGGGTTTGTGTCAGGAGGCCGGAGTGCAACTTGCCCGTGCAGCGGACACGCCGGGACTGCTTGTGTCGGCGTGCCGACAGTTGGTTCGTGCGGCTCCGATTGGTCCCGTGTACGGCTTGGCCGCGGCAGCTTTGACCGCGTTTGATGTTCTCGACGCGACGGAGCAGTTTGTCGATCAGCTCACCGACGACCCCGTATGGGAGCGATTCGCCACTCCCGTCGCCAACGCAGTTGTTGGTCGCCGCACCGAGATCCGCTCCTTTGTCGTCGACCCAACAGCTCCCACGTTTGTGCTCGCCGCGGCGTCATGTGGGTCTCGTGTTGCGGTTGTCGAACGGCGCCGCGGCCGCCGGGACCCTGATCGACTGCGTGCGCCGGTGGTGGTGGTCGTGGGGCGCCACACAGCAGTCGGTGAGTCGACCTGGGCTGCGATCAGTAGGGCCAGCCATCGTGAGTTGCACGAACTGGTGTTGCCGCTCGATGCTCGTGTCGAGCGAGCGTTTTCAGGCGGAGGGCTCGATACCGTCATCGTCGACGTCGCGGAGGTTCCCGAACTCGTTCGGCCATAAGCGGCGCTGGCATGCGGCGTGCTGGCGACGCAGACTGTCGCGGTGGGAGTAAATCAGCGTGCACAGATCAAGATGACCGACACCGAGGTCGACGCGTACCTGCGAGAGCGAAACACCGCCGCGATGGCGACGATCGGGCCGAGCGGCGCTCCTCATGTGGTGGCCATGTGGTACGGCTTTGTCGGAGGCCGCGTGGCCGTCGAGACCAAGGCGAAGTCGCAGAAGGTCCAAAACCTGCGGCGTGATCCACGGATGACCTTGATGATGGAGTCGGGCGCAGGTTACGAGGAGCTGAGGGGTGTCGAGCTGGTCGGCCGCGCGGAGATCTCTGAGGACCCCGACGTTTTGTGGGAACTCGGCGTGAGTGTTTTTGAGCGTTACTACGGGCCGGTTACCAAGGAGATGGAGCCACTGGTGCAGGCGATGTTGCACAACCGCGTCGTCGTGCTGCTCAACGTCGAACGTGTTGCCTCGTGGGATCACCGCAAGCTCGGTCTCGCGATGCCGAGCTCGATGGACCCCGCGTCGGCGAGCCAAGCCAGCGGGGCGAAGTAATGGGCTCGACAATCACGTTTGACGGCGCGACCGGCTTCCTGGCCGGCGACTCAGGCCCGGCGGTGCTGGTCATCCAGGAGTGGTGGGGGCTGGTCCCGCAGATCGAGGCCGTGTGCGAGCGTTATGCAGCTGCGGGCTTCACCGCCCTGGCTCCTGACTTCTACGGTGGGCGAACCACGACGGAGCCCGATGAAGCGGGCAAGCTGATGATGGAACTCGACGTCCCACAGGCCATGACCGTGGCTCGCTCGGCGTTGGACCTGTTGGCCAGCCGCAGCGGTCGCTCCGACCTTGGGGTGTCGGGTTACTGCATGGGCGGCGGACTCGCATTGCTGATCGGCTGCGCGCATCCCGACGTGGTGAAAGCCGTGGTGCCGTATTACGGCCTGATTCCGTGGCCCGGGTCCGCGCCGGATTACGGCCAGATGGCCGCAGCGGTTCAGGGGCACTTCGCGGAACTCGACGTGTACTTTTCCCCTGCCGCGGCCACGACGCTCGAAACCACGTTGCGAGCAGCGGGTCGCGAGGTCGAGATGTTCGTTTATCCAGCGACCCACCACGCGTTTGCCAACGACGTGAGGCCCGAGGTGTTCGACGCGGCGGCGACGGATCTTGCCTGGCAGCGAACAACGGAGTTCTTCCGCCGGCATCTTGTGAGTTGAGCGACCCGCCGCACGCCGACCGCGGCGGAATTCGAGTGGGACTCGCTCGTTTACGATTCGGGGATGTCTGCACGCTCACGTGACTTACCGCGCCGCTCCTGCCTGTCGATACCCGGTTCGAGCGACAAGATGTTGGGTAAAGGTCCAGGCCTTCCCGCCGACATGGTCTTTCTCGATCTCGAGGACGCCGTGGCGCCCAAGGAGAAGGAGATGGCTCGCGGCAAAGTCGTCGATGCCATCCGTGGTCAGGATTGGGGCGACAAGGTGTTGTGTGTCCGCGTCAACGACTGGTCGACGAAGTGGACCGCCTACGACGTAATGGCCGTTGTTGGCAACGCGGGCGAGCGGCTCGACGAAATCATGTTGCCCAAGGTCGAAAATGCGGCCCAAGTGGTGGCGCTCGACATGTTGCTGCGCCAAGTGGAGATCGCTAGCGGACTGCCGGTTGGCCATATCGGCATCGAAGCGCAAATCGAGACTACGAGGGGCTTGATCAACGTCGAAGAGATCTGCGCAGCCTCGCCGCGGTTAGAGACGATCATCTTTGGCCCGGCCGACTTTGCCGCCTCGATGGAGATCCCGGTGTTGACCGGAGGCGTGCAGATTCCCGACTATCCAGGCGACCACTTTCACTACGTCTTTTCAAAGATTCTGATGGCGGGGCGTGCGAACGGCTTGCAGGTGATTGACGGCCCGTACCTCTACATCCGTGACTCCGACGGCTTCCGGGACTACTGCAAACGCACTCGCACCCTCGGTTACGACGGCAAATGGGCGCTGCACCCCGACCAGGTGACGATCCTCAACGAAGTCTTCTCGCCGACACAAGAGCAGTTCGACAAGGCCTGGGACATCCTTGAGGCGTACCGAGTCGCCACAGAGGACGAGGGTAAGGGCGCGGTGATGTTCGGTGAAGAGATGATCGATGAGGCCAGCCGGAAGATGGCGATCAAGTTCGTCAGCCGTGGAGAGCGCGCCGGGCTGAGTCGGTCACACGACAGCTCGTCTGACACGAGCAAGGGCTGAGCTGTGCCGGCCGAGGACTTCGACGAAAGGGTCACGTCGGGCTATGCGGCCAAGGGCGCGGCATTAGACCTCGGCCGCGGGGTGTTGGAGGGCGTCGTTCACCCGGCCGCCCACGTGCAAGTTCCGCTGGCCATGATGAACCGCCACGGCCTGATCGCGGGTGCCACGGGTACCGGTAAGACCAAGACCTTGCAGCTGTTGGCCGAGCAGCTCTCGCGTAACGGCGTCCCGGTGTTCGCAGCCGACATCAAGGGCGACCTTTCCGGGATTACTCGTGCCGGCGAAGCGTCGGAAAAGGTGACCGCTCGGGTCTCAGAGATGCAGATCGAGTGGTCGCCAGCGGGGTTTCCGGCCGCGTTCTGGTCCTTGGGTGGCAATGGCCCCGGTGTGCCGATCAGGGCGACGGTCGACTCGTTCGGCGCCGACTTGCTGGCCAAGGTTATGGGTGCGAATGAAACGCAACGTTCCTCGCTCGCGTTGGTGTTTCACTACGCCCGAGATCGGGGACTAGCGCTCATCGACCTCGCCGACCTTCGAGCTGTGTTGCAGTACCTGACCAGCGACGACGGAAAACTCGCGCTCAAAGAGATCGGAGGACTGTCCTCAGCCACTGCGGGGGTGCTGCTGCGGAAGATCATTGAGATGGAAGAGGGCGGCGCGGGGCCGTTTTTCGGAGAGCCGGCCCTCGACGTGGCGCACTTGTTCCAAATGCAGGGCAGCAGTGGAGTCGTCAACCTCCTTGAGCTTGCGGCAGTGCAGGACAAACCGAAGCTGTTCTCGACGTTTCTTATGTGGCTGCTCGCTGAGCTGTTCCGCACATTGCCCGAGGTGGGCGACCTCGACAAGCCCAAACTCGTCTTCTTCTTCGACGAGGCGCATCTGCTGTTCAACGACGCGTCGCCCGACTTTCTCAACTCCGTGGCGCAGACAGTTCGGTTGATCCGCTCCAAGGGCGTCGGCGTGTTTTTCGTCACCCAGCTCCCCGACGACGTTCCACAAGAGGTGCTCGCGCAACTGGGCAACCGTGTGCAGCACGCGCTGCGCGCCTTCACTCCTCGCGACGCAAAGGCGCTGCGTGCCGCGGTGTCGACGTATCCGCGCACCAGCGATTACGAACTGGAGAGCGCACTGACCCAATTGGGCACTGGCGAGGCGATCGTGACGAGCCTGTCAGAGAAGGGTGCTCCGACACCGGTGGTGTGGACGAAGTTGCGCCCGCCCATGTCGCTGATGGCAGCTTTGACGCCGGGCGAAATCGACAGCGCGGCCCGCTCGCAGTCGTTGTGGGCGCCGTATGCGACCCCGCTCGATCGAGAGTCGGCTCGGGAGCAGTTGCGACGCAAAGACGAGGGCGTGTCGGCCCCCGATGAAGGCAATGTCGGCCGCTGGGATGGGCCGGCGCCTGAGGGGAGTGCCACGGTGCGCCGTCCAGCGCCGCGCTCGAGTTCGCGTGCGACGCGGTCGAGTTCGCGGGGCGGCGTTGGCGGCTACCTCAACTCCCGTGAGGGTCGATCGATGTTGAACACCGTGGTGAAAGGCCTGTTCTCGCTGCTGCGCCGCCGGTAGGTACTTGCAGGTAGACCGGCCGCGTTCAATGGCGTGTGCTTGTTTTGCCTGGGTTACGTGCAGTAGGTTCGTCGTTTCAGCACATCCGGGGAACTGGAGAAGGTGTGGTCGCCTGATCCAGATGGGCTCGTTCTAGTTGGTCGGAACGAGGATGGATGGTGAAATCTCACGGGAGCCGTGTCGGCGTCGCGCTGCGGCGCGCCGCTGCGGGCGCGGGCGCGGTCCTACTCATCGGTGCGGGGATCGGCGTTGAATTTGGGCTCACGGCGGCTCCGGTATCGGCAGCACCGGTCACGGTGTCGCCGACGTCGACGACCTTGAACCCTGGCAACCCCGGCTTTGGCGCCACGGTCACCTCCTCCACCACGGTTCCCGCAGGTGTTTGTCGAGCGACATTTAACGCCCGCGGTGGACCTGGCGCTGCCGCCGAGGGTGGTGCTGGCAACGGCGCGTCGGTAACAGCGACGTTCCGCGTGACGGCTGGCCAGACGATCGATGCGCAGCGGCATTCGGGAGGCAACAGCAACGGGCCGAACGCGTCGGGTCAGGGCGGCGACGCGCTTGAGATTCTCTTGGGCGGAGCAACAAAGGTCGTCGCAGGTGGCGGCGGCGGTGGTGCGAACTCCTCTGATGACTCCCCGAACGGGTCGAGTTTCGGCCAGGGCGGAAACGCGGGTCTTCCGACTGCGACCGGTACGACCAACGGGTTCGGCGGACGGTCGGGCAACAACAATGGACCGTCGGGAGCGACGGGCGGCGCGGGCGACGGTGACAACGGAGCCGGTGGCAATGGCGGCACCGGCAACGCAGTCTCGGGAACCCCGGGCGCGGGCGG
>CAZWPY010000083.1:7014-14001 GCA_964635475.1 uncultured Acidimicrobiia bacterium | reverse complement strand
TCGGCCAACTCTTCGGGCGTCCAGCGGCCGTCGCTTTTCCACATCGCGCGCACTTCCACCGGCTGGTTCCACACGGCGACCTTGCCGCCCGACACGGTGTAGATCTGCCCGGTGATCGACCGCGCGGCGTCGCTCAACAAATAGACCGCCATCGGAGCGACATCTTCGGGCTCGCCCATGTCGGGGATGGCAAACGGCACGTTTTCTGACATCCGCGTTTTGGCCACCGGCGCAATGCAGTTGGCGTTCACGTTGTATTTGTTTAGCCCCGCGGCTGCCGAACGCACGAGCGACACGATGCCCGCTTTGGCCGCGGCATAGTTCGACTGCGCGACCGAGGCGGCGAATGCACCCGACGTAAACCCGATCAGCGAACCGCCACCTTCTTGTTTACGCATCACTTCACTCGCGGCACGAAACAGCGTGAACGTGCCCTTCAGGTGAGTCGCGATAACCGAGTCCCACTCCTCCTCGGTCATGTTGAACAACATCTTTTCCCGGATGATGCCCGCCACACACACAACCCCGTCGATCCGACCCCATGCGTCGAGCGCGGTCTGCACAATCGACGCGCCGCCGGCCATCTCGGTGACCGAGGACGTGTTGGCCAGCGCCTCGCCGCCAGCGGCAACAATTTCATCGACTACCGACTGCGCGACCGACGCAGTCGGATCCGCGCCGTCCATCGTGACGCCCAAGTCGTTGACCACGACCTTGGCGCCAGCCGCCGCACACGCCATCGCCACCGCACGGCCGATACCTCGGCCCGCGCCCGTCACCGCGACTGTTTTGCCGTCGAGCATTGCCATTTCAACTGTCTCCTGTTTGTCGGGTTAGAGAACCGGCGCTACGTCGGCCACGAAGGCCTCGAGGGCCTCGGGCAACGCGGCCGGGTCAAAAGTCGGCGGCGGGCAGAGGAAACGGTGCACCCCGGCCTCGGCGAATCGCTCGACATGTTCACGAGTGGGCATACCGCCCACCGTGACTTCGATCGCATCGGGGTCACGGCCGGCATCGACCGCGGCCCGACGCATTTCTTCCAACAACGGCGGGAGATCGGCCGCCGTTGGTCGGCCGGGATAAAACCCATCGCCGTATCGACCGGCCCGCCTCGCCGCCGCGAGGGTGTGGCCACCCACCACGATGGGAATAGTTCCACTCACCGGTTTCGGGTTCGAATGCAGTTCTCGGTAGCTCACGAAACGGCCGGAGTAGTCGGCAACACCCGCCGACCACAGTTCACGCAGCGCCTCGATGTACTCGTCGGTGCGTGCGCCGCGTTCCGCGAATGAGACGCCCAACGCGGCAAACTCCTCAGCCAACCAACCCACGCCAATGCCCAACACCAAACGCCCGCCACTCAGCTGGTCGAGCGTGGCGCATTCCTTGGCCAACAACGCAGGATTGCGCTGCGGCAAGATCACGATCCCGGTTGCGAGTTTGAGACTCTCGGTGTGAGCCGCCACCCAGGTGAGCCACACGAGCGGATCAGGGATATCCACCGTGTCGGGCGCGGGCATCTTGCCCGACGACGAGTACGGATACACCGACTCGTAGCCCGCGGGAACCACCACATGCTCGACGGTCCACACACTGTCGAGGCCCGCTCCTTGCGCGGCCCGACCGACGGCCGCCGCTCCCGCGGCCGACGCAAACGGGCCCACATTGGCAAAGGCAAGACCTAGTTTCATTTGCTGGGCTTCATCGACTGGGTTTCATCGACTGGTTTTCATCGACTGGGCTTCATCGGCTGCGTTGACGTGTTGCGCCGGTCAGCGGTCGAAATCGAGCTGGAACAATTTGATCGCGTTGCCGCGCACGATCTTGTAGATCTGATCGTCGGTCAGCGCCTTCATCTGCTCTTGCGCGATCGCGAGCGTGTTGGGCCACGTCGAGTCGGAGTGCGGGTAATCACTTTCGTAGGTCACGTTGTCGACACCGATCGCGTCGAGACTCGCGAGGCCGAACGCGTCGTCGAAGAAGCAGCCATACACGTGGTCACGGAAGTAGGTCGAAGGCGGATGCGGGATCGAGTCGGCCACGCCGTTCCATCCGCGGTTTTCGTCCCATACCTTGTCGGCTCGTTCGAGCACGTAGGGAATCCAGCCGATCTGCCCTTCGGAATAAGCGATTTTCAGGTCTGGGAAACGAACGAACGCACCCGACATCAGCCAGTCGACCAACGAGTAGGCGCTGTTCGCGAACGTGAGCGTGGAGCCGACGGCGGGGGGCGCATCGGCGGACGTCGAGGGCATCTTCGACGACGAGCCGATGTGCATGTTGATCACGGTGCCGGTCTCGTTACACGCAGCGAAGAACGGATCCCAATAACCCGAGTGGATAGAGGGCAAACCCAAAAACGGCGGAATCTCCGAAAAACACACGGCGCGCACGCCGCGCGCCGCGTTACGACGAATCTCAGCAGCAGCGAGCTCGGCGTCCCACAATGGGATCAAACACAACGGCACGAGCCGACCCGCCGTCGGGCCGCACCACTCGCCGACCATCCAGTCGTTGTAGGCCTGCACACACAACAAGGCCAGTTCTTTGTCCTCGCGTTCGGCGAACGTCTGGCCGCAGAACCGCGGAAAACTGGGGAAACACAACGATGCCTCGATGTGATTCATGTCCATGTCGGCCAGGCGGGCATCGACGTCCCAACAGCCCTTACGCATCTCTTCGTAGGTAATTGCCGTGATCTTCACCTCTTCACGGTCAAAACCCACTGCTGCAGACAGGCGCGTCTGGGGCACCTTCAAGTCGTCGTAGTACCACCAGTCGCAAGGGATCCCCGAGTTGTCGTCGGAGACTTCGTAACTGAACACCCCGCCGACAAATTCCATGTGTTTGAGCATCGTGCGCACCACACGCGGCCCTCGATCCTTGAACTTGGCCGGCAGACGGTCCTGCCACACGTTCGGGGGCTCGATGACGTGGTCGTCGACCGAGATGATCTTCGGAAAGCTGCTCACCGCGCCATCGTACCGGCCCCGCCGGCGCATTTCTGACGAAGTGTCAGAAACCCCGTAGGCCAGCTGATCAGCCCCCCAGCGGCCGCTGGCTCCCAGTGACGGTGCCGAACAAGATCCGCGAAATCGCATCGACCAGCGCTGCGGTTCGCACCCCCCAAAACTCAAAGCCGTACCGATGCGCTGACACGTGCACGAGCATCGAAACAATCACTCCCGCGAGCGCCATCGGATCGGCGCCCGAGTCGACCCGTCCCGCCCGTTGGCCCGCGACGATGGCCGCTTGGATCGCTTGTGTCAGCTCGTTGAGCGCTCGAACTCGGGGGTGTTGAAAACGGCGGTCACCCTCTTCTGTGGCGAGGTCGACCACACGCATGACCGGTCGGTTGTCTTCCCAAAAGTCGAAGAAGGCCTCGACCAAACCACGTACAGCGGCGAGTCCTTCCTCGCCGGACCAGGTCAGCTCGCTCACGCGTGCAGCAAATGTCGAGGTTTCCTTGGCAACGTCTTCAGCCAACACCAACACGGCGTGATCGACGCTTTCGAAGTATTGGTAGAACGTCGCCGGCGAACACGCTGCTTCCCGGGCAATGTCTGCCACCCGCAAGTCTCGATAACCCGTGCGGGTCAAACACGTCCGCGTCGCAGACAGCAATCGCAGCCGTGTCGCGAGCCCACGTTCGCCCGGCACCCGGCCGTCGGTCGCGACCACATCGGCGGGGTCAAGCTCGGCCAGCTCAACGTTGGTTTCCTCGGCATCTCGACCTGTGTGCACCGCATGGGAGGGTACCGCCGGTATGGTGGCGCCGATGGAGCCAGCGTCCCCACTCTCGCTGCCCTGGCAGGCGCTGGCCGCCGATCCGCTGACGTTTCGCCAGCAGCTGGAGCGCCTCAGTGCGTTCACATGGCTCGAGGCTCGACTCTTCGAACGCCTCGGCGCGTGGGCCGGTTCAGTCGCCGGGCTGGAGTGGCGAGCATTGTTCGGCTCACAGGCGCGCCACCATGCGCAACACGCGCAGTGGCTCGCGTCACTCGTTCCCGATGTTGCCGATTTCGACAAGGACGCCGCGGTGACGAGTCCGAGTCCCGGCGCGAGCGCAGCCGTGGAGGAGTTGGGCGCAATCGAGCCACCCGAAGGTGAGGGGTGGCACGCGGCGGCCGCGTGGTACCGCGTCGTGCTCCCCCGCTTGGAGGTGTCGTACGCGTCGCACCGCCAGCGCCTCGACCCGCTCGCCGACGTGGCCATCGCACGCGTGTTGTCGTGGATCGAACGCGACATCGCCGACGACCGCCGCGCGGGCGAGGCCGCACTGCAAGCCCGGGTCTCGAGCCCACGCGTCGCTTCTGAGGCGTCAGCCGTCGTCGCCCGAATCGACGCCAAAGCCGCCTGCTTCGGCCCCCTCATCGGCTGGGGCTAGCACCTGGAGATCGAACGGCGCATCGAGCCAAGCAGCGCCGGTCGCATGCTTCAGCCAGCTTCTGACACCCAGCTCATCAAGTCGATCGACCTCGAACGCAGCGCCAGCCGATCCTCAGGTGGGGATGCTCCTATGTCGCGTCAAGCCCTCGTGACATGAGGTTCCGCGGCGGTGTGCAGATGGTGTTCACGCGGTGGGTGGCCGCCACTTTCAACGGCTGCGCGTTCGAATATCCGGTAGAGATCACGGGCGACGTATCGCTTCAAACAGCGCCGAATCTCTGGGCGGGTCTTGCCCTCGGCGCTACGTCTCGCGACGTACGCGATGGTGTGCGGATCGTCGCGTAGACGGGTCGTCACGATCGTGTGAAGTGCACGGTTGAGTTGCCGATCACCGCGACGATTCAGCCGGTAACGCACCGTCTGGCCCGATGACGCGGGGATCGGCGCGACACCAGCGAGCGACGCAAACGCTGCTTCGCTGCGGTAGCGACCTGAGTGTGACCATGCGCAGTAGATGACCGCGCCGGTGATCGGCCCAACACCGCGCTCGGCGACCAACTCTGGTGCGACGTCATTGACGATCTTGGCGATGGCGCGTTACAGCTCGTTCGCTTCGGAGTCGAGCGCGACCGCCCGTCGTGCCGCTGAGCGCAACGCCGTCACGGTCGCTCGCACATCAACCGGCCAACCCGGCATCACCCTCATCGCGGCGCAACGGCGCAACAACATCGGTGTGGACAGATCGCGCAAGCGCTCACGCACCTGCTCGGGCGCGCCGACCACAAGAGCGTGGACGGCGTTTGTTGCCTGGGTACAAGCATGCACAGCGCCTTGTCTCGTGGCGTTGAGGACCCGAAGCGCTTCACGACTATTGCCTTCGCGGGGCTCACCCAGATGCCTACGACACAGCGCTTCACGCGCCGCGCGGACAGCGTCGAGCGCGTCGGTCTTCGAGCCGTTACGACGAGCCGGTCGAGCCGGATGATCAATCTCGATCACGCGTTCACCCGCCTGGCGCAAGACGCGGCACACACCAGCGCCGTAACTCGATACACCCTCGATTGCCCATGCCCGCCGTTGGGTGGGGTAACCGGCCGCCAGCTCCACGATCTGCGCATACCCCCTTGCCGTCGTTGGGACATCGATCGTGCGTAGTTCGGCGCCCGTTGCACTCACGAGAGCGGCGGTGTGCGTGTCGATACCAACGGCGACATCGACGTGTCCTGCCAACGTGTTCATGTCCCTCCTCGGGTTGAAGTGGGTGGTTCCGGACCGAGACAAAGCGACGGCAAGACTGTGATGAGTCACGACAACATCGCCGGACAGGCTCCTGATTAGGCCAGCACTCGACCCGGGTCGGGGCCGGCGGAAATGAACGGACAGATCCCCACCAAGACACGCCCGCCGAAGCGAGCGGCCAGCCAAGTCACGGGTCACGAACACTGCCACCAGCACCAGCCCAACACGGTCATACGACCGAGCAACGGATACTCACAGCCAAGTCAGATTGACCTTTCCACGCCTCTCCCGAATCGATTCCCCGCACCGGTAACCAACCAATTGACCGACCCGTTCGGCGAACAAACTTGACACGCCCGGTGACGCCATTTCACGGACCCACTTCCAGCCGGCGGATAGCCGGCTTGCCGACCGCCTCTCGCGCTTCGAACATGGGATTCAAGTCCCCTGTCCCACCCCCAACTACCGGCCCAAAGTCGAGCCCAGTCACGAAAATGGCCCGCTCGCCGTCGGCGCGCCGAACCGACACGGAAAACCCGCTGTCCCAGCTTCTGAAATGGGCCGCGGACTCACGAGGTGGCGGGGTCCAATCGGTGCTGGCCGAGATCAACAGATCACCGATCCCGTCGAACTCTTCAACGGCGTGTACATCCAACCGCTGTTCGCGAGGGCGACTAATCGACAGCCAAAGGACGGCCGCGAATTGCCGATCACGATACCGAGCGACCGGTGTCTCTTCGCATCCATCGCCTATCCAGTCGCTCAGACGGGCGACACCAAACACAGCACCCACTGAACAGGGGTCACCCGGCCTATCCCGACGAGTAGTCATACACTGATTCATCTGGAACTACTCCGACACCTGTGAACACAATGTCGCCGCCCCACAGGAGATTCACATAGCCATATACGCTAAATTGTTCGCCCGGATTAAGCGCGATTGACGTATGGATCTTATGTTTTCCTCGAGATACCTCATAGGCACTAACCGATCGCCTTGAACAGTTTCCATAACTCCCACAGATCGCGACCTCACCAGACACGAGTCTGAATCGGGTCGTCCAGGCCCGAACGTTAATCTCAAACTGGATCCGCACCAGTAGGCGCGTGCGATCACTTGGCTTGCGGTTTATGACACACATTTCGGCCTGCGCGCCACCGTATGAAAGCCAAGCGATCCGCCTTCGACACACAGCAGTTCCATCTGAGTCATTCGCATTCACCGGGTCTGTCGGCCACACGTAGTCGTTGTCGACACCACCTAGTACGGGGTCTACCTGGGTGAAGCGGTTGAGGATGGGGAGATAGAGCCGTGCACCCATGGGGATGGCCGCAAAGTCTGCTGTTTGGTCGGTGAAC
>CAZWPY010000083.1:0-6914 GCA_964635475.1 uncultured Acidimicrobiia bacterium | reverse complement strand
TAGGTGTAGTTCTGGTTGCCCAGTGTTAGCTGGTTGCCGCGGTTGTCGTGAGTAGCATTCCAGTCGAGGCCACCGAACTTCATAGTGGTCAATCGATCCGCGCGGTCATAGCAGTAGTCAATCGTTGAGGCATTGGTGGTCCTACGGGTGATGTTGCCACCAGCTCCCGCGTAAGTCTCCCCACAGGTCGCTGGGCCATAGGAGTAGGTGAAGGTGTCAGAAGACCCTCCCATGGTCACCCCAGCTGTGGTGAGCCGACCAGCACCGTCATAGCCATAGGTCCAGTTTGCACCCGATGCGTCAGATGTAGCAGTGATTCGTTTACCCGACCGTGAGTAGGTCGCAGCATCGGAGCTGATCGTCGTACCCGCTTTGGTGTAGGTGCGTGAGTTGAGCCGACCGGCGTTGTCGTAGGTCAATACCTGGCTGACACCTGAGTTGTAGGTGATGGTGGCGAGTTCACCGCTGTCATAGGTGGCAGTGGCCATCACCGAGCCGTTGACCGACTGGGTAAGTGGTCGACCTGCCGCGTCGTAGGTGAACGCAATGGTGCCTTGGTCTGGATGGGTGTAGCTAGTGAGTCGACCTGTGGAGGCGTTGTAGGAGTAGGTGGTGGTCTTGCCCATGGTGTCGGTGTAGCTCGTCATGCGACCAAGTAGGTCCACCACGGTCGTCATCGTGCGAGTGGTGCCACCTGTCACTTCGGTGACAATGGTGGTAAACGAATTGCCACCGCCGTAGTAGTTGGTGCTCACCGTTGAGTTGTCGGGGTGTTTCACCTGGGTAACGCGTCCGCGATTGTCGTAGGTGACACAGCTCCAGGCATTGCCCGAGATCCGTGAGGCAACAACTCGACCTGAGGCGTCATAGACGCTCTCTTCGGTGCGAGAAGTTGCTGGTCCCCCACCATCGGGATCAGGGTCAGTACGCAGCTTCAGTCGGCCACGTTGGTTAGCTGTGGCACCACCAGGGCACGGGTTGGTGCGTGATTCATCGTTGCCGTAGTAGGTAAAGCCGCGACCGCGATCGACGGTCTTTCCTGCCTTGACTGCATCTGGCTCCCAGGTCATCGTCGGGCGCAAGTAGTCGTCGTAGGTTGTGCTTGTAACCAGGAACGCACTTGACGGGTCAACCGTCTGACCGAGCGGCACAAGTCGAAGGGGAGAAACGAGGTCAGTTGGAAACTGGTAGTCGTAGTTGGTGACGCGATTTGGCACGCCAGCCGATTCCTGGACCGTGGAGGACTCAGCGACGCCGAAATGAGCGAAGACGGCCACTTTTGGGAGCGCGGAAAAACTGGACTGACCAGGGGCCCGGTAGTCGATTCGCAAAACATCGGTCGTGGGGTTCGAGCCCGCACTTACCGCCGCTGTCGCTTCAATTTGGATCTGATGCCATCCGGAGTAGTCGACGTAAGCGTCCTTTTCTGGCAGCTGCACTTTGCCATCAATGAGCAAATGAGCCGCGACAGGGCTGTTCCACGATGGACTAACCAGGAACCTGTGACCGGCGCCCGCGGCTAGGTAGATCCATCCGCTTGCACTCACTCGCAACTCAGAGATCGCCGGGCTGGCGATCACCGGGACAAACAAGGGAACCGCCGCTTGCGAGCCGACGACTCCCTCAGGCGACAGGTAGCGATGGCGAACAATGGTTTGCGGGCTCGCCGTTGGGTCTGTCGCAACCCAGGTGATTTGCCATCCAGGATTGAGCTGCGGCTGACTTGTGGTGAGGGGGCCATTTGTGCCAGGTAACGCGGGGCCGTGGGATTGGGTCACGAACTCTGCGTAGTTGTGGCGGGACGTGTCGCTGTTGGTGAAGTAGCCCGTCTCGAGCACGGCCTGCGCGAGCGCCATGTCACCTCGGACTCCTTCGGCGTCGCCCTCGCTGACGTAGAGCGCGATGAGATCCTCGATGGCGATCCGGAGCCGGGCAGGTTGGCCGCGTCCGGTGCTGTTCCACCACGCGCGCAGGTCGCTCATGGTCAGGGCCGAGGCGCCGAGGATGCTCGGCGTGCCGTCGTCGGCGACCTCGCCGCAACCGGGCGGCGATGAGCCACCGACACCGATGGCGAGGATCGGCAGGCAGGTGAGCCCTCCGATGGTCACGAGACAGGCAAGTGCGGCCGCAGCAGGGAGCTTCATGACCAGGTAGGCCCCACGGCGCGCCGATTCTTCGCGAACGCGTGGAGAGTTTTCGAACGCCGAGGGGCTTACGGGGGTGACGACTTCGTCTCACCGCTCCCGAGGAGGTCCCCTCATGATCCGCATCCCCGGTGTCCTCGCCCAGGTCTCGGTCGACCCGAGCACCGATGGCATGCCCGGCGCCGACCTGATCCAACAGCTCTTGAACTGGGCACAGATGCTCGCCCTGTGGGGCAGCCTTGCCGCGCTGCTGATCGGGGCTGCCATGTACGGCCTGGCCCGTGAGGGCGGCAGCTACGGCGGCGCCAGCCGCGGCAAGACCCTCGCGCTCGGCGGCGTCGTGGGGGCGATCCTCGCCGGAGTCGCCCCGACGGCGGTGAACATGCTGTTCAAGGCGGCGAGCTGATGTCCGGCCAGAACACACCCCCGTCCCGTCGGACCGCGGTCATCGCCAGCACGGTGGTCTTGGCGCTTGTCGCAGGAGTCCTGCTCATCCGATTCGGTCACGAGAGCAGCTCCGGAAGCAACCGCGACCACCCGAGACCTGGTTCGGAGGCTCCTCGACCCACCGTTGCCAGCGGCACCGCCGGACCAGCGGGCGATGCCGCTGGGGTCCCGGTCGGCTTCTCCGGCGACGAACCCGGCGCTGTCGCTGCCGCGGTCGCGTACTCGACGGCGTCGCAGCGGTGGCTCTACTTCACCGATGAGGAGATCGAAGCGGCTGTTGCTGAGATCGCCACCCCGGTCGCGGCGCCCCGCCTAGCTGAGGATGTCGTTGCTGATGTCTCGATGGCGCGCGAGCAGCTCGCCCAGTCGTCGGGGCCGATCTGGTGGCTCGTCCGGCCGCTTGCCTGGCGCGTCGACGACTTCCGGGACACCCAAGCCCGGGTGTCGGTGTGGACGGTCACGCTCCTCTCCGCCGCCAGCGTCGCCGCACCGCAGTCGGAGTTCCTCACGGTCACCCTCGACCTCTCGTGGGTCGACGGGGACTGGCGCGTCGACGGTGTGCGCGACACGCCAGGCCCGACACCGATCACCGGTCCACATGACCAACCGTGGGACGCGGAGCCGTTCGACCAGGCGCTCGACGGGTTCACCCGCATGGACGGGGAGCCGGCCTCGTGATCCTGGGCATCAGCTTCCCGAACCCGATCGGCTGGGCAATCGACAAGGTCACCGGCTTCGTCGGCGACGCAGCCACTGCTGGCTTCGAGGCCATCATCGGCGGCCTGGTGGCGTGGGTCGTCGACGCCGTGGTCTGGGTCGTCGGCGGCGTCTTCAACTTCTTCATCGACGCGACCGACCCGAACGTCCAGGCTGACTGGTTCATCACCGGAACCGGCCCCTACGCCACCACCGTCAGCATCGGCGCCACCCTGCTGCTCCTGTTCGTCCTCGCCGGGATCGTCCAAGGCACTCTGAGCGGCGACATCGGCGGGATGTTGCGGCGCATAGCCCTCGAGCTGCCGGTGTCGGTCCTCGGCATGGTCGGCCTCGTGACCATCATCCAGGTGCTCATCCGGCTCACCGACGCGCTCTCGGGCGAGATCATCGCCAACTTCCAGGATGACATCTCCGAATTCATCGCGGTGGTCCTCACCCTCAGCCGGCTCTCGGGTGGCCCATCAACTGCGTTCGTGGTGTTCGTCCTCGGGCTTGTCGCGGTGCTGGCCGGGCTCGTCCTGGTCGCGGTGCTCGTGGTTCGCTCCGCGCTCATCTACATCGTGGTCGCGCTCGCCCCGATCGTGTTCGCCACTCGCCTGTGGCCGGCCACCAAGGGAGCGAGCCGCAAGCTGCTGGACCTGCTCGTCGCGCTGATCGTCTCGAAGCTCGTCATCGCCGTCGCCCTGTCGGTTGCCGCAGCCGCCGCCGTCGGCACGGGGTCGGGTGGCGAGGTGACGGCGCTGCCCGAACCGGAGGTGTTCGCCGAGGACCCCGGCGGATCGGTCACCCAGGCCGTGGGCATCCTGTTGACCGCGGCAGCTGCCTTCGGGGTGGCCGCGTTCTCGCCGCTGCTGGTGGCTCGCCTGTTGCCGCTGACCGAGGGCGCGCTCGTCGCGCAGGGCATCGCGGGATCACCGGTGCGCGCGGGACACCAGGGCCTGATGATGGCCAACACGCTCCAGATGGTCACCGGTCGGCGCTACAGCCAGCTTGCGAGCGGACGCGCCGGGGGCGGCGAAGCCGGAGGTGCCGGGGCCGGACCGCAGGCTGGCGCCCCACCCCCAGGGTCCGGTGCACCTGCGGCGGGTGGCGCTGGCGGTGCCGGAGGTGCCGGAGCTGGGGCGGCTGGTGCTGGAGCGGCCGCGACGGGGGTGGGTCTCGCGGTGGTGGCCGCGGCAAAGGTCGTCGAGACGACCAAGAAGGGCATCGACACAGGTGCACGCGTCGCGGGTGAGACCGCCCGCGAAGCGACCGAAGGCACAGAGTCCGGCCGAGCCTCCGACCGAGCGGGTAGTCGCCAGGCATCTGATCCGACCCCTGCACCGGAGCGGCCGTCGGGGCCGTCGCGCCCGCCTGGCAGCTCCGATTCGGATCTCCCGAAGCGGCCGGGCGATGTCAGCTGAGCGAGTGGACCGGTCCTACCGGCTCGAACCGCTTGACGCCTCGGGGATCTTCCTCGGTCTCGGCGTGGTGCAGTGCATCCTGCTCGGCGGTGGGATCGCGCTTGCGGTCGTCGCCCTCAGCGCAGGAGCCCCGCTGCCGGTCGCTGCAGTCCCGGTGTTCGTCGGCGCAGCGGTGAGCTTCACGCGGATCGGCGGCCACGCCACCTGGGAGTGGGTGCCCCTGCTGTCGGTTTGGACCTGGGCGCGACTGCGTCGCGGTCGACGCTGGACGGCTCCGCTCCCGCTGTGGTCGACAACCGAGGGTCCAGCGCCCATGCCGCCGTGCCTCGACGGGCTCGACATCGTGGGCATCGACTGGCACGCCGGTGCGTCGCTTGGCGCGGTGCGCGATCGGCATCGCCACACCCTCACCGCGGTGGTCCCAGCGTCAGGACCGCAGTTCGTGGTCGAACCCCGCGGTGAACAAGAGCGGCTCCTCGCTGGTTGGGGCGACCTCCTCGGCCAGTACGCCGTCGAGCGTGGCGTCGTCTCCCACCTGTCGTGGTCCGACCTCGCCCAACCCTCCGGCATGGCGGACCACATCGCCTGGCTCAGCTCCGACGAACGAGGCACCCCCAACAACACGGCGGCGGCGTCGTACCGCGAGCTGCTCGAGGTCGGCACCGCGTCGGCCATCAATCACGAGGCAGTCGTCACCATCACCGTCGCCCGCGAACGCCTCTCGCGTCGCCGCGCCGGGAGAGGAGGTGTCGACGAACAGCTGCGTCGGGCGCTCGTCGCCTCGGTCGAAGCGCTCCTTCGTGGCCTGCGATCCGCAGACCTCGCGGCGTCCGACCCGCTCGACCCGACCGGGCTACAGCGCCTCGTCCGGTCCCGCATCGATCCCGTCGGCGAGCGGCCCCGTCCCCGTCGAGGACGTCTCGTCGAACGCCTCGCGCTCGTCCGCGCCGGAACGGCCGGTCCGCTCGCCTTGGACACCGACTGGCGGCACCTCCGCGTCGACGGAGCGTTCCACCGCACCTGGTGGGTCGGCACCTGGCCTCGCCTCGCTGTGCCACCGGCCTGGCTGGAACCGTTCCTCTCCAGCGGCGGGGTCACTCGGTCGATGACCGTCTATTTCCAACCGGTCTCCACCCACCAGTCCCGACGCCGCATCGAGCGCGACCTCGTGAAGCTCGACTCCGACGCCGTCACGAAGGAGGAGAAGGGGCGGCGCATCGATGCCCGCCACCGCCGCACCACCCAAGCGCTGCTCGACCGCGAAGAGGAGCTCGTCGCCGGCTACCCCGAGATGGGCTACGCCGGACTCGTCACCGTCTCGGCCCGCAGCCTCGACGACCTCGACGAACACTCCGAGATCATCGAGCAACTCGCACGCGAGAGCGGCATGGACCTGCGCGTCCTCGACGCCCGCCAAGACCTCGGCTGGGCCGCCGCCCTCCCGCTCGGCCTTGCCCCTTCGACCCTCCTGGCGTCATGACCCGGCCGTCGCTGCGAGTCCGCTACCACCAGGGCACCACCGCTCACGTGTCGAGCATCTACCCGTTCTCGGTCCAAGGGTCCTTCGGACACCGAGGCACCTATGTCGGTCTCGACCTCCTCGCCGGAGGCGGCGAGTTCTGCTGGGACCCCTTCGAGGCGTACGCCACTGGACTCGTCACCAACCCCAACGGCTGGATCCTCGGCGAGCCCGGCAACGGCAAGTCCGCACTCGTGAAGTGCCTCCTGTGGCGCCAAGCCGCGATCTACGGCACCGGTCCGGGCGGGCGCTGGACCGCCATCGCGGATCCAAAAGGCGAGTACGCCACCCTCGCCGAGCACCTGGGGCTCACCGTCGTGAGGCTGAGCCCCGGTGGCACGGCCACCATCAATCCGCTCGCCCCCGGACCCGCAGCCGACCACGAACCCGCCGACAAGCAGATCCTTCGACGCGCCGAGATGTGCACCGCGCTCGTCGGCACCGTGCTCGAACGCAGCCTCACCCAGCTCGAGGACGCCGTCGTGTTCGCCGCGGTCGACCAACTCACCACCGCACCCGTCGACGAACCCACCCTCACCGACGTTGCCCGCCTCGTCGCCAACCCCACCGAGGCGATGACAGAACGGCTCCGCAGCACCGACCGCGATCTCGCCGCGGACACCGCGACGGTCGCCTACGCCCTCGACAAGCTCCTGTCCCGCTCGCTGCGCGGCATGTTCGACG
>CAZWPY010000082.1:9943-14018 GCA_964635475.1 uncultured Acidimicrobiia bacterium | reverse complement strand
CGACAGCGGCGGTTGACCAGATAGCTGCCGCGACAGCGGCGGTAGATCAGATAGCTGCCGCGAGCACGATCGACGAACTGACGGCCGTCGTGGCCGACTACCTCGGCAAACGAGGGTCGCTCAACGCGGTCCGCGCCCAGTTGAAGGACCTCGACGCGGAACAGCGGCGACTCGTCGGCGCGCAGGTCAACGCCGCTCGTGACCTCATCGAAGCCGCGGCCGCGCGCCGCCGGGCCGAACTGGCCGATGGCGCCCGCCGGGCTCGGCTCGACGCCGACGCGCTCGACATCACCGAGTTGCTCGCGGCCGATCGCCGCCGCGAGGGCCACCAGCATTTGGTCACGCGCACCCGTGACGAACTGGAAGACGTGTTCGTCTCGCTCGGTTACGTCGTGGCCGAGGGCCCGGAAGCCGAAGACGACGTGCACAACTTCGAAGCGCTCAACATGCCCCACGCGCATCCCGCACGTTCGATGTGGGACACGTTTTATCTCGATGCGGGCGCACCGGAGTCGACGTTGTTGCGCACTCACACCTCGCCGGTGCAAATCCGGCTGATGACCGCGCAGAAGCCGCCGATCTACGCGGTGATGCCGGGCCGTTGTTATCGACGCGACACGGCCGACGCCCGCCACTTGCCGGTGTTTCACCAGATTGAAGGACTCGTGGTCGACGAGGGCATTTCCTTTGCCGACCTGGCCGGGACCATCCAAGCGTTCACCGAAGCTCTCTTTGGCCCGCAGATGAACAGCCGGCTGCGGCCGTCGTATTTCCCGTTCACGGAGCCGTCGGCTGAGTTTGAAGTTACGTGTCCGTTTTGTAATGGAAAAGGTTGTCGGCCGTGCTCGGGCATTGGCTGGATCGAGTTGGGTGGGTGCGGCATGGTTCACCCCAACGTGTTGTCGTTTTGCGGTGTCGACCCCGAGCGCTACACGGGCTTCGCGTTTGGTTTCGGGATCGATCGGCTCGCCATGATCCGTTATGGCATCGACGACTTACGCCACTTCCTCGCCAACGACATGCGTTTCCTCAGCCAGTTTTGACGTCCGACTCCCGGCGCCAGCTCTGCGTCCAGCCCCGACCCGGCTGCCTCCATCCCACCCGGCGGGGTTCGGGCTCGCAACACGTGCCGGCAACTCTGATCAACAAGTTCATAGGCCAGCCGTTTAAGCCAGCCGTTTAAGCCGGTCCGTCTAAGCCGGTCCGTCTAAGCAACGTCGTCTAAGCAACGTCGTCTAACAAGGAAGTGAGGTCGACAACCGATGCGGGTCCCTCTGAGCTGGTTGCGCGACTTTGCGCCGATCGTCGCTGGCGCCGACGAGATTGCCGCAACTCTCGATGATCTCGGGCTGATCGTCGATTCCGTCGAAACGATCGGCGGCGGGCTCGACGGCGTCGTTGTCGCCCGAGTGCACGCGATCCGCCCGCATCCCGACGCCGACAAGGTCCGCCTTGTCGACGTCGACGATGGGTCGGGTGAACTCCTCCAGATCGTCTGTGGAGCGTGGAACTTCCACGAGGGCGACCTGGTTCCCCTTGCCACGCTTGGTGCGGTGTTGCCGGGCGACTTTGCGATCGCACGCCGCAAGCTGCGTGGACAGTGGAGCAACGGCATGTTGTGTTCTGCCAAGGAGCTGCGCCTCGCCGACGCCAGCGACGAAGGTTCGAGCATCATGATCCTCTTCTCGGGCGCCTCCCCATCGGGCGCTGAACCCTCGGTCGCTGAGCCATCGGTCGCGCAGCCCTCGGTCGCTGAGCCCTCGGTCGCTGAGCCATCACGCGCGCAGCCATCGGGCGCGCAGTCATCAGCCGAGCCATCGGCGGAGCCGAACCTTGTTCCGGGCACCCCGCTGGTCGAGGCGCTCGGCATCGAGCCCGACGTGGTGTTCGACCTCGACGTGTTGGCCAACCGCCCCGACGCGTTGTGTATCGCGGGGGTCGCCCGCGACCTGGCCGCCCGTTTCGGGGTGCCGTTCAACGTGCCCAGCGCCGAGGAATTGTGGGCGTCGGTGCCGCGATCGAGCGGCGCCGGTTCGCCGAGCGCGACGCACGCAGATCCCGTGGTGGCCGTCGACGCGACTGACGCGTGCGACCGCTTCACGGCGCAGCTCCTCACCGGCGTAGTGGTCGGCCCGTCGCCAGCATGGATGCAGCGTCGACTCACACTCGCGGGCATGCGGCCTATCAACAACGTGGTCGACGTGTCGAACTACGTCATGCTCGAGCTCGGCGCTCCCAACCACCCTTACGACGTGGCCGACTTACGGGTGAACGACGGCCGCGTCGGTTTACGCGTTCGGATGGCCCGGCCGGGTGAGTCGTTGGTGACGCTCGATGACGTCTCGCGCTCGCTCGACCCGGCCGACTGCGTGATCACCGACCTCAACGATCGCATCGTGGGTGTCGGCGGGGTGATGGGAGGCGCGTTCGGCGAGATCAAGGCCGACGGCGACGCGCCGACCACTGATGTGTTGCTCGAAATGGCGCACTTCACGCCGATGGTTATCGCTCGCACCGCCAAACGTCTCGGCTTACGCACGGAGGCCTCGGCTCGATTCGAACGAGGCACCGACCCCGAGGGCATCGACCGTGCGGTTGCGCGCTTCGTGCAATTGGCCCACACGTATTGCGGCGCGACCGCGGTCGGCGAGTGGGTCGACGTGCGCAGTGCCGCACCAGCGCCCCGAACGGTGCAGGTCCGCCCCGACCGGGTGAACGCGGTGCTCGGCTCCGCGCTGAGCGCGAGTCGTATGCAGGCGTTGTTGGAGCCGCTGGGCTTTCGGGTGCTCGACGCAGCGGAGGTCGCCGGCGCCAGCGAGGGGGTCGCCGGCGACTCGTTTACTGTCGAAGTGCCATCGTGGCGCCACGACGCGACGTCCGAAGTCGACGTCATCGAAGAGATCGGCCGCCACCACGGCCTCGACAAGTTGCCCCGGCGAGTGCCGAAGTCGGCCCACGCGGGCGGGTTGACGTCGTACCAAAGGGATCGTCGTGCTCTGCGCCGCGCCTTGGTGGGTGCGGGCCTGTCGGAGGCGTGGACGTCGTCGTTGCTCTCGCCGCAGGCGGTGCAGCGTTGCGGCCTCGATACCGACGAGTTGGCATTGTTGCGTAACCCGCTGGTGGCCGACGAGACGGCGTTGCGTAATGGGCTGTTGCCCGGGTTGCTCGGCGCCGTCGCCCACAACGTGCGCCACCGCCAGCCCGACGTGGCGTTGTTCGAAGTCGGCCGCGTGTTTCGCCGCCGGCCGAGCCCACTGCACGACGTGGACAACCCGCCCGACGTGCACAACCCGCCCGACGTGGACAACCCGCACGGCGGCGCTGTCGCGCCGGGCTCGGCCCGGCCGATCGAGGCCGAACGGGTGGCGGTGATTCTCGCCGGCGAGTGGCAGGGCGCGGCAGCAGACGTCACGGCTGCGGTGCGGTTGTGGGACCGCATCGCTGCGGCCTTTGGTTTGGTCGCGGCCACGATTTTGCCGCCGACCGATGTGGTTGAACACTCTCCGGCTTCGGCCGACGGTGTGGTCGAGTCGGTGGTCGGTGGCGAGGACGGCCCGGGCCCCTCGGGCATCTGGGCGGGAGGCGGTGCCGAGGGATTTACGCCCACGTTGGCCGGCCTTCATCCCCGCCGTTGCGGTTTGCTCGTGGCAGGTGAGAGCGCAGTGGGTGTCGTCGGCGAGGTCGATCCCGACGTCGCGGCGGCCTGGGGAATCCCCGGGCGTGTCGGGTACCTCGAAATCGACGCAGAGCTGTTGCTCGTCGACGCGCCGCGTGTGGCCGAGGGGTACTCGCCGATCAGCCGATTCCCCAGTGCGGATCTGGACTTGGCGTTTGTGGTTGCCCCCGATGTCGCGGCCGCTGGAGTGGCCGAAGTGCTCGCGGCTGCAGCCGAACCCGACTTGGTGTCGGTCGACCTATTCGACGTGTACCGGACCGAAACCGTACGCAGCGTCGCTTTCCGGATCAGGGTCGGGTCGACGGAACGGACCTTGACCGACGACGACCTGAGCGCGATTCGTCAACGTTGTATCCACGCGGTCGAAGCCGCGGGGCTCGGTCAACTCCGGTCATAACC
>CAZWPY010000082.1:0-9843 GCA_964635475.1 uncultured Acidimicrobiia bacterium | reverse complement strand
AGGTCACGTGGGTCGGGCATGCCGAGGCCCGTGCGAACGATCTTCGCTTTGCGCTCGGTGTAGGGCGGGTAGAGCAGTGGCGGGTCGAGGCGTGTGCTGCGTGAGTACACCGAACGACGGTGCGACAACGTGTCGAAGCCGATCTTGCCGTGGTACGCGCCCATGCCGGACTCTCCGACACCACCGAAGGGCAGATTGGGGTTCGTGACGTGCAACAGGGTTGCGTTCACACACGCGCCGCCGCTCGAGGTCGCGCCGAGCACCATCTCGGTTTCCTCGTCCTTTTCGGAAAACACATACAACGCAAGGGGTTTGTCGTCGGCGTTGACCGTCTCGACGGCCTGCTCGAGTGAGTCGACTGCGAGCACCGGCAGGACTGGCCCGAAGATCTCTTCCTGCATGACACCGGCCGTTGGTGCCACGTCGGTTAGCACCGTCGGGGCGATGTAACGCTCGTCGGCCGCGGTGGTGCCGCCGCACGCGACCGTCCCGTCGTCGAGGAACTTCGCGACCCGGTTGAAGTGCGGGCCCGTGACGAGCCGGGCGAAGTCGGGGCTTTGTTGGGGATCGGGACCGTAAAACTCACGGATCGCCCCGACGATGCCGTCGACGAGTTGGTCGTGCACCTCACGCTCGACGAGCACGTAGTCGGGCGCGATGCACGTCTGGCCGGCATTGAGGAACTTGCCCCACGCGATTCGTTTCGCGGCCACCGCGAGGTTGGCGTGGCGGCTGACAATCGCGGGGCTCTTGCCGCCCAGTTCGAGCGTGACCGGGGTGAGGTGCTCGGCCGCGGCCTTCATCACAATGCGGGCCACCCGCGAGTTGCCGGTGTAGACGATGTGATCGAAACGCTGCGTGAGCAGCTCGGTGGTTTCTGCGACGCCGCCGCGAACAACGGCGATCGCTGGTTCGTCGAGTGCGTCGAGCAGTTCGGTGAGGGCCTGTTCGGCCGCGGGCGCAAGTTCCGACGGTTTGGCGATCACGGCGTTTCCTGCCGAAATCGCTTGCACTACAGGCAAAACGAGTAGCTGCAACGGATAGTTCCAGGGCGCGATCACCGCCACAACACCTAAGGGTTCACTGATGATCTTCGAACTCCCGGGCTGCGCGGCCACGGGGGTTGCGACACGCTCTGGGCGCACCCATGAGGGCAGGTGGGCCAACGTGTGGTCGATCTCGGAAATGCAGAAGCCGACCTCCGATGCCCACGCTTCGATCGTCGGTTTGCCGAAGTCGGCCCGCAGCGCACGCAGCAGGTCGTCTTCTCGCTCGACGAGAAGTGTGCGCAGCTTCCTCAGTGTCGCGGTCCGCCACGCAAGCGGCTTGGTCCGACCCGACTCGAAGGCAGTGCGCACCGCACCGACTAGGCCGGAAATGTCGCTCAGCGCAGTTGTGGTCATGCGACCTCCTCGACTTAACCCAACACCACGTATGCGCCTCATGCTACCGAGCCGTTGTCCGGTGTTTCCTGCGCGTCCGTGCGCCACGAAACCTGGTGGGCGACCCTACCGAGGTGCGCGCCCGGCGATGCGCCCGGCACGCGTCGCGGTCGCGGCGAGGTCGCCGACGGTGGGTGATCGGCGACTAGCTTGGCGGTTTCATCAACTGAACAAAGGATCCAGATGTTGACTTCCCGGTTTGGCCGACTCATCGCTATCGGGGCGCTTGGCGCCATTTCGCTGACGGGGGCCTGCTCCAGCGACGACGACAGCAGCGTCCAGCTCGGCACGATGCTGAAAGAGGGCGAGAACGCGCCGAACTTCGACGAGTCGGTCTTCACCTGCCTCAACGACTATGAAGGCGCCAAGGACTTCTCAGACGACGGTGTCAAGACCTTGGAAGACGAGGACAGCGAGATCACCGATCTCAGCACTGCCGACCTGAAGATCCTCTCGGGCGCGGTCGATGAGTGCGTGACCCCCGAAGACTTCGCAGCGGCGCTCGCGGAGGACGGCTCGGTGACCGAAGAGTCGATCACCTGCCTGGTCGACAAGCTCGGCGGGGTCGGCGCGGTGTTCGAAGAGTCGGCCAAGGGCAACGCTGAAGAGCCGAGCGACGACTTTGCCGCCGCCATGACGGAGTGTGAGGCCGGCGGCGGTGTCCAGCTCGGCACGATGCTGAAAGAGGGCGAGAACGCGCCGAACTTCGATGAGTCGGTCTTCACCTGCCTCAACGACTACGACGGCGCCAAGGACTTCTCAGAAGACGGTGTCAAGACCTTGGAAGACGAGGACAGCGAGATCACCGAACTCAGCACTGCCGACCTGAAGATCCTCTCGGGCGCGGTCGACGAGTGCGTGACCCCAGAGGACTTCGCGGCGGCGCTCGCGGAGGACGGCTCGGTGACCGAAGAGTCGATCACCTGCCTGGTCGACAAGCTCGGCGGGGTCGGCGCGGTGTTCGAAGAGTCAGCCAAGGGCAACGCCGAAGAGCCGAGCGAGGACTTTGCCGCCGCCATGACGGAGTGCATCGCGGCCGGCTGAGCCGCCGACGCCCGCGGCTGGCTGGCTGGCCGGAACTGAACGGTGGGGTCGACCGCAGGGTCGGCCCCACCTTCTGTTTGCACGCAGGGGTGGCGAGCGCCGCACGGTCGGCGACGGGGTTAGGGGAACTGCAGCTGTACCCCGGTGCGCACGCTCGGCGGCGGCGGTTCTGTCACTCCGGCGGCGGCGTCCTCGGGTGACGTCACCGTGAGGGTCGTGCCGAGCAGCGCAGAGAGGTCGACGGTGAACACGCCCGCGCTGTCGGCCACAACCGCGGTGGTGCCGCTCACTCCGACGACGACGCCCAAGATCCGAGTGGTCGAACGGTGATCGATGAGGAGCGCTTCGGTCGGCCGCGCGGCGCGAGCGTTTACATGGTTCGGCGTTGGCTCCCAGGCCGACGGTGCCCATTCGAGGTCGTGGGCGGCGATCGTGGCCGCGACCTCGCCGCCCATCCCCAGCAGCCGCGCCAGCTCGGCCGCTGCGTCGACGTCGCTGCGCAGTAGTGCCCGGCGCTGTTCGTGTCGCACGCTGCCGACCGTCTCGCCCGCGACGGTGTCGGCCGACGCGACCAGATCGGCCTCAGCCCGTTTCACCCGCGGCCCCGGGCCGTGCGCGACGACGAGAGCGGCCACCGGACCCTGCTCGTCGAGTCGTTGTACGACTCGCGACAGCAGTGACGTGCCGACCTTTGTGAACCCGGCGCCAAAACGCGCGAGGTAAAGGGCGCGGGGCCGTGCGCAGAAGTCGACCAACTCGTTGGTGCGCTGTAGCGAGTCGCAGCGGTAGCCGTCGCACGCGATACACATGTTGTAGACACCCAGCGAACGACACGTCGGGCACTGTCCGCGCACGATCTGCCCGGGCCCAGTCGGTCCGCGCCCAATCTGCCCGGGCAGCGTCGGTCCGCCGCCGGTGCGGCACACGCCGTCGCGGGCCACGCCGACGCACCGTTGGGGACCGGTTACCGCCCAGTCGATCAGTTGGCCGGGTCCGAGTTCGATCGCTCTCTCACTAACCGGCAAGCGATGAGTGTTCACGGCTCGGTCCGCGGAACCGGCCGGAGTGACACAAACGAGAGTAGGTTTACGTGACGACCATGTAAAGCGCACGGCGAGCAGCGACTCCGGCGATGGTGGGGTCGTGGCGTTACCCATGTCGGGAGCCCGGTCGTGGCTCGCGGACGCGGGCGCACCTCGCTTGTGCCCGTCGAGGGAGCGGCCTCGGCCTGCGGCTCGTGCGCCACAATGAGCCATGACGACCGACGGTCTGCGGCTGCGCCACGCGAGCCGAGCGCTCGTGCTCGATCGTCATTGCCGTGTCCTGCTCGCGCGTTTCGACTTTCCCGTGCGCACGGTGTGGGCCCTTCCCGGCGGCGGTGTCGAGCCGGGCGAGTCGCACGACGAGGCCTTGAGCCGCGAGCTCACCGAGGAACTGGGCCTGTCGCTTGCTGCCGCGCCCGATTCCCCGAACGGCGGCCGCCTTGGTGCGGAACTGTGGGAGCGGACGCACATCTTCACCTTTCTCAACGCACAGTGGGACGGCCAAGTCGATCGCGCGTGGCTCGTGCACGTCGATTCCTTTGATCCGCGACCCGAAAAGACATGGGATGAGTTGCGTGGCGAGTGGATGGGCGCGTTGGAGTGGTGGACGCTCGCCGAGGTCATCGACGCCGCCGCAGACGGCGTGTTTTTCGCGCCGCGGCGCTTGCCGGCGCTGATGGCGGAGATCCTGCAACGTGGCGCGCCGCCGAGAGCCTTGCGATTTGTCGAGTGATGCGCGCGGTGTTGCGATGGCCGGCGCAACGGCGGCAAGGCCCTTAGCTGAGGCCGAGCAAGCCGAGTAGTTCGACAAACGCCCGCCGCGGCTCGTCGACCTTGATCGTGTGCATTCCCATTACGCGTGCGGGTTTGAGGTTGGCCCCGATGTCGTCGAGGAACACCGTCTGGTGAGCGGTGGATCCAAGTCGGGCCAGGATCAGCTCGTAGGCGGCCGGTTCGGGCTTACGTACCCCGTCGCGCGACGAGTCGACCACTGCGTCGAAGTAGCCGACGACATCGACACGATCACGATCATTAGTGAACAACGGCCGCACAGTGTTGGTCAGCGCACCGAGTTTCAGGCCGGCCTGTCGCAACGTGGCGAGGGTGTCGAGCGCCTCGGGGTGGACGTCGCCCGCGAGACTGCCGAGCAGATCGGGCACCGAAAGGGCCCGCGGGTCGAGGCCAGCCGCGCTCGCCTCCGTGGTCAGCTGGCGCTCGAACTCGGCGACTGACACGTGACCCCGCTCAAGTAACGACCACGCGTTGGTAGCGCTCGATGCACCCAACAAGCGTCGAAGTGAGCCCGTCGGCCACGCCCAACGACGTTCCAGTTCAGCGAACTTCTCGAACGGTCCTTCGAACACCACGCCGCCGAGGTCGAACACCACGGTGTTGATCACGGGAGCAACCGCCTTTCCGTGCCTTGTAATCGGGCCTTGTCATTGCGCCTTGTCATTGCGCCTTGTCATTGCGCCTTGTCATTGCGCCGTGTGTTGGGCCCTGTCATGCGCCCCGACAGCGTCGCCGCGCGAGTCTCGTCGAGCAGCGCGGGCCGAGGCTCCGCGTGTTGCGTGAGTCAACAGATGGGGACCACGATGCGTGAGAGGTGACAGCACGGAGCGTGGGTGGTTTACTTGTCGGTATGGGATCGCTGAGCATCTCGCCGCGGCGCGGCCGCCGCTGGCGTGAACCAGCGTCGGCTGGCCAGAGCCGGAGCGCAGGCGAACCAGCGTCGGCTGGCCGGAGCGCAGGCGACACAGCGACGCCCGCGCGAACGGACTGCGATCTCGACTTCTTCGACTGGGAGCAAGAGTTGCTCGGGACGCAGCGGCGATCGGTGCGGGGCCCGATCGAGGAACGTCGGCCACCTGCGGTCGGCACCGCCCCGACCCCGCGCACACGGCGCACGCGGCGCTGGGGTTGGCTGAGCGCGGCGGTTGTGCTCGTGGCGGTGGCGGTGGGAGCGTTGGTCGTCACGGCCGCGTCGGGTGAGTCGCAGGCAGCGCCGCTGCACGCGCTGAGCCGGCCCGTGCACATGACGGTGTCGCATCACACGCTGATGATCGACGGCCACGAGCGCCGTTGGCGTGAGGAAGTGCCCGATGGCGTCGAGGGCCCGTTTCCCTTGGTGATCGTGCTGCACGGCGCTGGTCTCGACGGCGACCGGATGGCGGCGGGGTCGGACTTCTCACAACACGCGGCCCGCATGGGATTTGCCCTTGCGTTCCCCGATGGCTTGTACACCGGTTGGGATGCCGGCGGCTGCTGCACCCCCGCGGACGTCGATCACATGGCCGACCCGGAGTTCCTCGACGCGATGCTTGCCGACTTGGAAGGGCGCGAGGTGACCACGGCTGGCAACGTTTATGCGGTGGGCTTTTCCAACGGCGGGATGATGGCTCTGTCCGCCGCGTGCGCGGCCGATTCGCCCATCCGCGCCGTCGCAGTCGTTGCTGCGGCGCTGGTCAGCGACTGCCCGCGGTCGTCGCCGGTGTCGGTGTTGATGATGCACGGCACCGACGACGGCATGGTCCCGGTTGCGGGTTACGAGGGCGTTGTGCCGGCCACCGGCAAACCGCTGGTGTACCCGCCGCTGGGCGAAACCTTGGCGCAGTTTGCGCAAAAGGGTCGGTGTTCGTCGGTCCCGGTTCGCCAACGTTACGCGGACGCGATTGTCGACCTACGTTTCGACAAGTGCGCGAACGGCTACGAGGTGCACGCGTTGTTGTTCGAGGGCGCCGCGCACAACTGGCCCAACGGCAAACGCCCGGTTGGTCCCAACGGATTCCTGCGTTTCGACGCCGGCACGGAAGTGCTGCACTTCTTTGGACTGCTGCCCGACGCTGCTTGATCCACGTCGAGGGCCTGATCCACGTCGAGGGCCTGATCCACGTCGAGGGCCTGATTCGCGTCGAGGGCCTGATCCACGTCGTGGCGGCCCGCGCGGCCAGCTGATCCGGGTGGGCGAAAACCCGGTCAGATAACACCACGGCCCTTGTAGCCTCGCGGGTGCATCGAGGTCGGGCGCGCCAAGATCGGCGACCGCGACGAAGGGACGATGCAGTCGCCGGTTCGAGGAGAGGTCAGCGCGCGCGTGGCAGTTGTAGAAGCAGAGGGATTACACAAACGATTCGGCGAGACCCGAGCACTCGACGACTTGAGTTTGTCGATCGAGGCCGGCGAGGTCTTGGGCGTGTTGGGCCCCAACGGCGCGGGTAAGACCACCGCTGTTCGGGTGTTGACGACCTTGATCCGCCCCGATGCCGGTACGGCCCGAGTGGACGGCATCAACGTGATCGACGAGCCGCATCGGGCGCGGGCGCGGATTGGGCTCACCGGCCAGTTCGCGGCCGTCGACGAACGGCTCACGGCTCGGGAGAACTTGGAACTCGTCGGTCGCTTCTTTCGTCTCGGCCGGGTCGGCGCGGCCGACCGCGCCGCAGAGCTGCTCGGCCAGCTGCGCCTCACCGACGCCGGCGATCGTGTGGTCAAAACATTCTCGGGCGGCATGCGGCGGCGTATCGATATCGCGATGAGTTTGGTCGCGCGCCCGAAAGTGTTGTTCCTCGACGAACCGACCACAGGGCTCGACCCCGTCAGTCGGCAGGAGATGTGGGGACTGATCGAGGAACTGGTCGCTGCGGGCACGACCACGCTGCTCACCACCCAGTACCTCGACGAGGCCGACGTCCTCGCGCATCGGATTACGGTGGTCGACCACGGCAAGGTGATAGCGGAGGGCACGCCGAGCGAGCTGAAGGCACGTTTGGGTGGCCACACCGCGACGATCACGTTCGCCGACTCCACTGCGGCCGAACGCGGCGCGGCCGAACTCGCGGCCGAGTCCTTGCGGGGAACGCACCCGCAACGCAGTGCCGCCCAGGTAATCGTGCAGATCCCGTCGGCCACGACCGCACCGATGTTGGTCCGCCGGCTCGACTCGCTAGGCCTGCCGCCGGAGGAGGTCGTGGTCAGCGCGCCCTCTTTGGACGATGTCTTTTTTGCACTAACCGACTCATCAACGACGGAGGTGTTGTGATGACCGCAGTGACGACACCGAATCCGGCGACGACCGCCGCTGCTGCGGGAGCCGTGGGAGACGACCTACCCAGCGGGCTCGTGTGGTCGATCCGCAACACGTTGAACGAGGCCGGCCGGCACTTGCGAGTGATCCCACGCAACCCCGACTTGCTGATCTTCTCGACGCTGCAACCGATCATGTTCGTGTTGCTCTTCAAGTACGTGTTCGGCGGCAGCATCGAGATTCCGGGTTACCGCTACACGCAGTACCTCATGCCGGGGATTTTCGCCCAAACGGTGGTGTTCGGCGCGAGCTTCACGGCGGTCGGCCTTGCGGAGGACATGTCGAAGGGTTTTGTCGACCGGCTGCGCTCGCTGCCGATCTCGCAGTCGGCGGTTCTCGTCGGGCGCACGTTGTCCGACACGATGCGCAACATCATCACGTTCGCGGTCATGCTCGCGGTTGCCTTCGCAGTCGGTTTCCGCTTCGAGGGCGGCCTGTGGCGGGGGATCGCGGCGTCGGCACTGCTGCTCTGTTTCAGCTACGCATTCAGCTGGATTCAGGCGCTCATTGGCATCAGCGTCAAGAGCGTGGAAGCCGCCAACTCGGCCGGCTTCATCTGGATGTTCCCGATGACGTTCCTGTCGTCGGCTTTCGTCGATACCCGCAGCATGCCCAAGTGGCTGCAAACCGTGGCCGACGCGAACCCGTTCACCATCGCCACCAACGCGAGCCGCGCGCTCTACAACGGCCGCGATCCGGGCGACTACGTCTGGCAGGCACTTGCGTGGGCGGTCGGGCTCACGCTCGTCTTTTCGGTACTCGCAACCCGCAAATTCAAGGCGCAGTCGAAAGGCTGATCCTGCATAACGTTTGCGGCGCCTACCACGCGGGGACCGGGTGACAATGAATACGTGGCAATACCGTAACCATAAAGTCGCTCTCACCCCGGAGCGGCGGTTGGCCGTGAAGAACAACATCGATCTCGCGGGGGTGCCGACCTCGGTCGGCAATCGGTGGCTGAAAGAACGCTCGACGCTCGCGCCGCCCGTGCGCGACGCCGAATGCGTCGTGCGGCTGCGCGCCGCGGGCTATCACGTGGCTGGTGCGACGAACCTGCACGAGTTGTGCCACGGCGGATCGGGGGTGAACCCGTGGTTCGGCACGCCAGAGAACCCGCTCGATCCGACGCGGATTCCAGGTGGATCGTCGTCAGGGTCTGCGGTCGCCGTGGCTCGCGGTGAGGCCGACGTCGCATTCGGGACCGACACGGCAGGGTCGGTTCGCACTCCGGCCGCGTACTGCGGAGTAGTTGGTCTCAAGGCCGGCACGGGGCTGATCTCGACCGCTGGCGTGTGGCCGCTGTCGGTCTCGCTCGATGCCGTCGGGCTGTTGGGCGCGACGGTGGGCTCGGTCGGCGCAGCCTTAACGGCGATGGCCCTTGGCCTTGATCCGTTTGCCGGTGATTCGCCCTTGCCGGCGCTGTATCGCATGCGTGTTCCCGACGTCGAGCCGGCGATCGATGCCGCGGTCGATCGTGTCGTCGCGGCGTTGGGTGCTCACGGCACCGCGGTCGAGCACGGGCCTGTTTTGCCTGGTTGGGTTGCCTCGGCCACCGCCGCCAACGACGTGTTTTTCGCCGAAGCCAATAGGTCGTGGTGGTGGTTGCTCGAGCAGCATCCTGACGATGTCGGCGCGGACGTGGCGGCGCGTTTGCACGCGGGCCGAGCTATCGATGTCGATGCCGAGCGGGCCGCGCGCCGTGTGATGGCGGCGTGGCGCGACGAGTTGATCGACTTTTGCGCGGACGCCACGCGGTTTGTGGTCTTGCCGACCCGGGCGATTTTTCCGCCGACGATCGAAGCAGTGTCGGCTCCCGGCGCCGCGCCGGGCCCGCCAGTGATGACGCTGCCCGTCAATGCGGCGGGTTGCCCAGCCGTGGCCGTCCCGATAGCCGCGCGTGCAGGCGCTGGTGATTCCGTCGAGGGATTGCCCGCGTCGATGCAGATCGTCGGCCCCCCGGGGTCGGAGCTTGAGCTACTTCGGGTCGCGGCCGCTGTCGAGCAGGTCGCCGATTGGTCCCCGCCGGCGGTTTCGCCGCACCCGTAGCGCCCGCCGCATTTGGCGGGCGGCGCTCACGGCGGCGGTTTGGTCAGCACCCCGTGTCGTTGGCTGAGCAAGGTCTTGCCGGTGGGTGTGACCCATCTGAACCCGTTTGGGGTGCTGCTCATGCTCCAGCCCCGCGAGTGGGTGATCCCGTGATGTGTTCGACACAAACTCGCGAGCTGCTCCA
>CAZWPY010000081.1:10830-14076 GCA_964635475.1 uncultured Acidimicrobiia bacterium | reverse complement strand
CGTGAGTGCGTTGATAAATCGCTCGACGTCGATCGCGGCGTCGGTGTCGACGGCTACCTCGACCACCGTCGAACACGACGCGGCGGCATTGAGCACGGCCGAGTGCTCCACTGCGCTCGCCACCATGGTCGCACTGTCACCCGCGGTCGCGGCGCGCGCGGCGCGCGCCGCGACCCCGCGGCACACGTGATGGATCGCCTCGGTGGCGCATGAGGTGAAGATCACCTCTCGGGAGCTGCGTGCGCCGAACGCGTCGGCTACCTGTTGGCGGGCGTCCTCCAGCAGCTCGCGGGTCACCCGCGCGTCGTGGTGGAGTCGACCGGGGTCGGCGCCGACACAGTCGAGCGCGGCGACGATTGCCGCACGCGCGGCCGGGTGGAGTGGAGCAGCAGACGCGTAGTCGAGGTAAACGCGGCTCACGCGGGCGTGGTCTCGGCACTGACGCGACACACGTCGGCCACGTGCGATCGCGGACGCAGGGTCGCGTCGGTGTCGCACAGTTCCCCCAAGAGCCCTGAGACCAGTCCGCGATCAACCGCGCAGATCACCGGATGTTGGCTTGCGGCGACGCCGTAGGGACAGTGCGCAGCAACCACCTCGACCGACGTCCCGTGCGCCTCGGTGTGCGCGGCGAATCCGTGCGCGGTCAGTGCGTCGGCGACGGTTTGCATCGCTGCTCGCGAGCCCATCGCCGCTCGTTCGGTGCCCATGGTCTCGGCGAGCGATACCCCGTAGGCAAAGCCGACTTCCTCAGCGACCGCGGTCGCCCGCTCGGCGGGAATCTCGGCCATCAGTCGAGCGAGGAGCAACACCAACAGGTTGTCGCGACGCTGGCCCGACGCGAGGGCCGGATTGTCGTTGGGGCCCGCAGCGCGGAATCGTTTCGACGGTCGGCCCTTCGCGGGTCGACGGTCCGCTACGTCGGCAGCAGGGACCGCTTCGAGGTAGCCGCCGGCCGCGAGCTTGTGGAGGTGGTGTCGCGCGACGTTGGGATGCAGCGCGAGCTGCGCCGCGACCTCTGAGGCGGTAATCCCTTGCTCACCCGACTCGCGCGCCATCAGGTACACGGCCCGACGTGTCGGATCGCCGAACGCCGACGTGACGGCGCTCACCGCGGCGGAAAACTGGTTCGGCGAAAACGGCGTGTCGATCTCGTTTCGGCCAACTCTTTGCGATCTCACCCGAATCGGGGTTGCGTTGACCACACCGGTAGCTTACGAGTCATGGACAACTACGAAGCGGTGCCGCTGACGGACCCCGCGAGTCGTACTCGCATCATCGGGGTGTCCTCCGGCAAAGGCGGCGTTGGGAAGTCCTCTACGACGGTCAACCTCGCTGCGGCATGGGCCCAACGCGGCAAGTCGGTTGCAGTAATCGACGCCGACGTCTACGGCTTCTCGGTGCCGAAGATGTTGGGAATAACTGCCGCGCCGGGGTTGGTCGACGACAAGATCATTCCTCCGAGCGCGTATGGGGTGAAGGTCATTTCGATGGGTTCATTCGCTGACGACGATCAACCGATCGTGTGGCGTGGCCCGATGTTGCATAAGGCGCTGCAGCAGTTTGTGACCGATGTGACCTGGGGGCCGCTCGATGTCGTGTTGATCGACTTGCCGCCCGGCACGGGTGATGTCGCGATCTCGATGGCGCAGTTGCTCCCTCGGTCAGAAACGGTCGTTGTGACCACGCCACAGCCCGCGGCGCAACGTGTTGCGCAACGGTCAGCTCTTATGGCTCGTAAGGTCCGCCTCGCAGTGGTCGGCGTGATCGAGAACATGTCCTGGTTCACGGGCAACGACGGCACTCGTTACGAGTTGTTCGGCGCCGGGGGCGGCGCAAAGCTCGCCGATTCCCTCGAAGTTCCCCTTTTGGGCCAGATCCCCTTCGTCCCTGCGGTGCGTGAAGGCGCCGACGACGGCGTGCCCGCAGTAGCCGCTGACCCCGAGTCAGAGGTTGCCCGCGCGTACGCCGCGGTTGTCGACGCGCTGGAGGCCATCGCACCTCGCCGGCGTTACCGATCCGAACTGTCGATCTCTGCCGATGGCTGAGCATCTCGGCAGCTGCTCAGCGGGTGTAACGGCCACGCCGCCAACGAAGTCCAATGGACGTGTCCGAAAACTCTGAACCGATGGCGGCATCGGCTCATGGCGAAACGAGCGGGGCCAACGCCGGTGCCGAGGCCGGCTTGGCCGGTGCGCAGGCCGGCTTGGTCGGTGCGGGGCCGAACGGCGCGCCCGGTGGCGATCGCGTGGCGCGAGTGGGCCGCCGGGTGGTGTTGGGGGTCGCCGCAGGCGGATTTGTGGGCGTCTTGCTCGGCGACAGAATCCAGTCGTGGCTGTCGAAATTTTCCGACGGTGGAACGGGTGGACTCGGGGCGATCATTCCGGCTGGTCGGTTCCGGATCTACAACGTGGTTGCCGAACTGCCCGAACGATCGACTGCTGAGTATTCGTTACGGGTCGACGGGTTGGTCGACTCGCCGGTCACGCTGACGTGGCAGCAATTGCTCGCGCTGCCGGCGGTCGACCTCACTAAGGACTTCCAGTGCGTGACGGGCTGGCGTGTTGCCGACGTGCCCTGGCGAGGTGTGCTGCTGCGTGACCTGCTTGATCTCGCTGGCGTCCAGCCAGCAGCGGTCGCGTTGACGTTTCGCTCATTCGATGGGGTGTACACCGAGAGTCTCACGCTGGAGCAAGCGCGCCGCGACGACGTCGCAGTTGTCTACGAGATGTACGGCGGGCCGATCTCCGCGGAACACGGTGGGCCGGCGCGGCTGCTGGTCGCGCCAATGTACGGCTACAAGTCGTTGAAGTGGCTCGAGGCCATAGAAGCCGTCGACTCGGTTGAGGACGGCTACTGGGAGGTCAGAGGGTACGAGACCGACGCGTGGGTCGGTCGATCGAACGGACGCGTTGATGAACCCACGTGAGAGTCCGGCGTCGGCGGCCGGGTCAGAAGAACCCGGGTTTTCGCGACTAGCTGATGTTCCCCCGTCGGTGGTCAGGTTCACTCGGTGGGTGCGGGTTGTGCACTGGGTGAATGCGACAATGATGTTGACACTTATTGCCACCGGGTCGTCGTTGTACATCGAGTGGCTGTCGGTGCGGGTCGGGCATCGCGCAACAGTGAAGTCGGTTCACGTGTGGATTGGCTTTGCGCTCATCGCGTGGTGGCTCATTGCCCTGCTCGGTACTCGAACCTCGTCGCTGCGCGACAGCACTCGAACCTCGTCGCTGCGCGACGAGT
>CAZWPY010000081.1:3252-10730 GCA_964635475.1 uncultured Acidimicrobiia bacterium | reverse complement strand
ACTCGAACCTCGTCGCTGCGCGACAGCACTCGAACCTCGTCGCTGCGCGACGAGTTGGCCGAGTTGGACCGCTGGACGAGTGCCGACACCGCCTGGCTGCTGACCGGAGGTCGACTCGGCACCGCGGAGATGGGCAAGTTCAATGCCGGGCAAAAGCTCAACGCCGCCGTGCTGGGCGGACTGATGGTGTCGGCGGCCGCCACGGGTCTGATGTTGCGCTGGCCCGAACCATTCCCCGACTGGATACGCACGGGCGCGACGTTTGTCCACGATGTCTCTTTCCTTGTGACAGCGCTACTCGTTGCTGGCCACATCGTGTTCGCGTTTGCCCATCCGTCGGCGTTGCGCGCGATGGTGGCTGGGCGAGCGTCGTCGCAGTGGGCGGTGGCGAACCGGCCCGGCTGGGCCGCACAACTCGGCCTCACCACGACCGCTGCGGCACGTGAGGACTCGCCACTCGATGCCAGTGACGGGCCAGTCGTTGCCAGTGACGGGCCAGTCGTTGCCAGTGATGACTCCACGGCTGGTGACCGACTAGACATCGAATGATGTTTTCTGCGATCAGTTATCTGCCGATCGAACGGATTTCGATTGGTCCCTTCGACTTTTCCCCGCACGGCGTGGGGATTGCGGCGGGATTCGTACTGGGAGCGAAGCTGGTCGCCGGCGACTTCGAGAAACGCGGCATTTCCCGCGACCGGCTCAGCGTGATGCTGATGTGGGCGGCCGTGGGCGCATTGGTTGGTGCGCGGCTGGCCTACGTGATCAACCACTTCGGCGAATATTCCGACAATCCCGCCGAAATCTTGAAGCTGTGGCGTGGCGGGATCTCGATGTTGGGCGGATTCTTCGGGGCGATGATCATCGCGGCGCCGATGATGCGGCGTGAGGGCTGGTCGTTTTGGAAGGTCATGGACGCGGCTGCGCCAGGGATGGCCCTTGGTGTGATTGTCGGGCGTGTCGGCGACCTCATTGTCGGCGATCACCTTGGAACGTCGACCAACTTCTTCCTCGGTTACAAGTGTCCGACGCGGGCGCCATTTATTGATTCGTTTGGACCCTTTGATCTCACCCGGCAGGTGGCCTCGCCCTGCGTGGCCGACGTTGTTCACCAAACGGCGCTGTACGACTTGGGCTTTACGCTGATCACCCTGACCGTGTTGCTCATCTTGCGCCGCCGCCGCCGTTTCGATGGCTTCATGATCATGGCCTTTGGCGCCATGTACGGCGTGCAGCGCATGATCGAGGACTTTCTGCGTGAGGACGTGCGTCGGCTTGGCTTGACGGGCTCGCAGTGGACGGCATTGCTGGCCGGCTTGGCCTGTGCGTACGGGGTGTTTGTGCTGCGGCGCACCCCGCACTTTTGGAACTGGGGCGCGGACGGCTCCGCCTCCGACGACGAGGAACCTGCAGTGACCGGCGCCCCTGCTGACGCCGGTGATTCCCCGGCGCCAGCGGATGCCGATGCTGGTGTGCCCGTGTCCGACGTCGGCGCCGACGCCGATGCCGGCGACATGGCGGTGGTCACGAGCGACCCAGCCGCGGCGCGAGCCGACGAGTAACGATCCGCGCGCCCCTACGATGGACGCACGGAGTCGTCGCCCGCAGTGAGGTCGGGCGACCTGAACGAAGAGAGCGAACGTGGACTTGCGGATCGGATTTGTCGACACCCCCAAGGAGTTGGAGGTTGAGCTGCCCGACGACGCAGACGCCGAGGACGTTCGCGGCCAACTGTCGGCGGCCGCGGCCGGGCCCGCGATGGTGTGGCTGCTCGACCGCAAAGGCCAGTTGGTCGGCATCAACGGCGCGCGTTTGGCTTACGCCGTGGTTGGCTCCGCACGTGCCGACCGTCGTGTCGGTTTTGGCGTCGGCTGAGCACACAGATCCCGACGTCGACCTCCCAACCGGACAAGCCCCCGTTTATGGCACGTGGTTTGTTGGATCGACGCCTGCTGTTCGTCACAGGTAAGGGCGGAGTTGGCACAAGCGCGGTCGCGACCGGTTTGGCGATCCTCGCGTCGCGGCAAGGCAAACGGGTGTTGGCCTGCGAGATCGACGCCAAGGGGAACTTGAGCGACTTCCTCGAATGTGGCGTGACGACCTTCAAGCCGAAGGAAGTCCACCCCTCGTTGTGGGCCATGACAATGAACACCGAGGACTCGCTCCAGGAGTATCTGAAGCTGCAGATGAGGCTGCCGTTGATCGGGCGAGTTGGCCCGCTCGCGAAGGCGCTGGAGTTCGTGGCCGACGCGGCGCCGGGCGTGCACGAGATTCTGACGATCGGCAAACTCGCCTACGAGGTACGTGAACGACACTACGACTTGGTGGTCGTCGACGCGTCAGCCTCGGGCCACATCGTTGCGCAACTCGGCGCGGCCGATGCCATCAGGGAATTGGTATCGGTCGGGATGGTGCGCCAACAGACCGAGTGGATGCGAGAGCTCTTGGCCGACGAGGCCACCACGGGCGTTGCAATCGTGACGACCCCAGAGGAGATGCCTGTCACCGAGACGAAGGAGCTCGTTGAGCGCATTGGCGCGAAGACCGACGTGTCCATAGCCGCGGTGTTGGCGAATCGAGTGCTGCCCGAGCTTTTTGCCCGCAACGACCGTCGGGTCTATGAGTCGTTGCACGCGAACGAAGTGCGGGCGGCGCTTGTCGCGGCTACGTCGCCCTCGCTGCCGACGGTGTTGCGTGGCGCCGATCTCGCGCTCCACTTGCGCTCGGCGCAGTCCCGTCAGCTCGACGAACTGCGCGCCGACCTCGACCCGACGATCCCGGTGTATCACGTGCCAGAACTCTTTTTGCGCCAACACGGACTGCGGGCAACCCACTTGATGGCCGATGCGCTCGCGACAGAGTTGGAGGGTTCGTGATGGCAACGCCGGCTACCGATGACGTGCGTTCGCTTGAAGGACTACTCGCCGCGCGTGAGATCGTGATTTGTTGCGGGTCCGGCGGTGTCGGAAAAACCACGACGGCGGCCGCGTCGGCCGCGATGGCCGCAGTTCACCTAGGCGGCCGCGTCTTGGTGGTCACCGTCGATCCGGCGAAACGACTGGCCACAGCACTCGGCCTCGCCGGCGGTATTGGCAACACCGAAACGCGTGTGCCTGACGAGGCGTTCGCACAAGCGGGCGTGGTTCCCCGCGGCGAGATGTGGGCCGCGATGCTCGACACGAAGCAGAGTTGGGATGCGTTGGTCCACGCGCACGCACCAGACCCAAAGACTGAAGCAGCAATCCTGGCCAATCCGCTGTACCAGAACATCTCTGGCCGTTTCGTTCAGAGCCACGACTACATCGCGATGGAGCGTTTGTACGAAGTGCATTCCAGCGGTCGCTTCGACTTAATCGTCGTCGACACCCCGCCGACCAGAAATGCGATCGATTTCCTCGAGGCGCCTGGTCGCATGGCCGACTTCTTCAGCTCGCGTCTTTTGAAATGGCTGACGGCGCCGGCGCGCAACCGCGTCCTCAATTTGGCGACTCGGCCGTTTTACCAAATCGCCGACCGCATCTTGGGCTCGGCCTTCCTCGAAGACATTGCCGAGTTCTTCTTGCTTTTTCAAACGATGTACGACGGCTTTGTTGCTCGCGCTGAGGCGGTCACTCGGCTGTTGCACGATCGGCGTACGACCTTTGTGGTCGTGAGCACGCTGGAGCCTGCGCCGCTGCGCGAAGCGGAGTTCTTTCTCGACGCGCTGCGCGACCGGGACTTCGCCTTGGGCGCGGTGGTGCTGAACAAGGTGCTCCCCGCAAGTTTGCGCGACACGCGTGCCGCCTCGGTTGCCAAGTCGATGGCGGCCGATCCCGCACAAGTGTTGACTGAATCAGTTCGCCGTGCTGCTCATCTCGACGGTGCTGCGGACGTGGCGGCTGCACAACGTGTGGTGCAAGCGGTGGGCGAGAACTACCTACGTTTTGCGATCGCGGCGTCGCGTGAAGCCGAGGCTCGGGCCGCGTTGCGTTCGACAGGCGCGATCATCAGCGCCGTGCCGTACTCGCAGCGTGAAGTAGTCGATGTGGGTGCGTTGCTCGAGCTCGGCGCGCAGATGTGGAGTAGCCCAAAGTAAGCAGCAGCGAGGGGTGGGAGTTGCCCGGCGTCGCACGTCGGTGACCCCCTGCGAGCCCGTGCATTCCCGGGCTCGCAGGGGCTTGCAACGAGCTCGGCGAGCCGCACGCGTATGTGAGAGCGCCATCGGAGGTTGTGGGTCGCGCCCGAACGCGACGGCGACTGCTTCCACGGGCCTAGATTTCCGACGTGCTCGATTACCACCTCCATGTGTGGCCGCATGGAACTCGTGCCATCGGTCCGACGCTGGAGCGCCTCGCGCAGTACTGCGAGAACGCGGGTGCGCAGGGTGTCAGCGAGATCGCGCTGACCGAGCACCTGTTCCGCTTCCGGCAAGCCGACGCGGTGCTCGGCGGATGGTGGGCCGACAGCGACGACCCGAGGTTGGCTGCGCAGATGGCCAATTACTGGTCGCAGCACGCGCACGCAGATCTCGATGAGTACGTCGAGGTGGTGCTGGCCGCTAAGGCCGCCGGGCTGCCGGTAGTGCTCGGCCTCGAGGTCGATCACTACGCCGGGCGGATGCACCAAGTGGCCGAGTTGCTCGCCGGTTACCCGTTCGATGTGCTGCTCGGCTCGGTGCACTGGATTGGGGCGTGGGGATTCGACATCCTCGAAGACCCCATCGCCGCTGGCGAGTGGGACCGTCGCGCGGTTGAGGACGTGTGGGACGAATACACCCGCGCGCTGGAGGAACTCGCCGACTCACGAGTGTGTGACGTGCTCGCCCATCCCGACTTGTGCAAGGTCGCCGGCCGGCGCCCAGCGATGCCCGACGAGTTCTACGACAGGATGGCCGCGGCCGCGAGTCGGTCGGGGATGGCCGCGGAGGTGAGTTCGGCCGGTTGGCGTAAACCCGCTGCAGAGGTTTATCCGGCGCCGCCATTGTTGTCTCGTTTTCAGCGAGCGGGCGTGCCGATCACGACGGCCTCGGACGCGCATTCGTTGCCCGATGTGGCGTTCCGGATGGCCGACGTCCGCGACATCGTTCGCAGTGCGGGTTATTCGGAGTTGGTGGGATTCCGGCAGCGCCGCGCCCATACCGTCACGTTGGCTGCCGCTGAATCGCAGCCGGAAGGGGAGTCGAACTGATGGCGGCCCTCGTCGACTTGGCCACGGCTCACACCGATCTTCATCCCGACGCCGTCGACCACTTGCAACGGCTGGTGCAGTGGTGGGGCGTCCTGGCCGACTTCTGCTTCTCCGACCTCCTGCTTTACGCCCCGATTGCCGGCACCGAGAGCCAGAGTTTCGTGATCCTCGGCCACGTGCGGCCAAACACGTCGACCACGATCTACGACGAGGATCCCGTCGGTCGACTGGTCAGCGAAGGTCAGCGTCCACTCGTGGCGCGCGCGTGGGCGCTTGAGGAGTCTGTCGAGCGCCGCGTGATCACCTCGACGGGCCAAGAGATCACCGTGCAGTCGATTCCGGTTCGTTTCAGTGGTCGCACGGTCGCTGTCTTGAGCCGCGAGACCGCGGTCGCTGCTCGGGCGGAAGGCGTGTTGGAGCGTGAGTACTTGGCGATCTTCTCGTCGCTCGCGCAAATGGTCATCGATGGCACGTTTCCCTTTGCGGGCGACGACGCGCCGGTGGAAGGGCTGCCGCGAGTCGGCGACGGCGTTGTCGCGCTCGACGCGACGCTCCGAGTTCGTTACGCGTCGCCAAATGCCCGCTCGGCCTTCCACCGACTCGGCGTCGGCCAACTGGCGGCCGGCGCGACGTTGGTCGAACTCGGGCTCGACGAGTCGGCTCCCGCGTCGGCCGCGAGCCGGCGCAGACCGCAGTTGGCCGAAATCAATGGCAACAGCGACACGACCGCCGACGTGTGGGTGACCTTGCGGGCCATCCCCTTGCTCGCGGATGGGGCGGTGAAGGGATTGGTCGTGCTCGTGCGTGACGTGTCGGAGCTGCGGCGACGCGATCGCCTTTTGCTCAGCAAGGACGCGACGATTCGCGAAATCCACCACCGGGTGAAGAACAACTTGCAGACGATCTCTGCGTTGTTGCGTTTGCAGGCACGTCGTTTGTCGAGCCGGGATGCCAAAGAGGCCCTCGAAGAGTCGGTCCGGCGCATTCGGTCGATCGCCCTGGTTCACGAAACGTTGTCGCGTGCTGTCGACGAACACGTCGACTTCGATGACATCACACGGCCGTTGATTCGCGCGGTCGAAGACGGGCTCGCGTCGCCCGATCGGCGAATCACCTTCGACGTTTCCGGGTCGGCGGGGACAGTGCCAGGTGAGGTGGCCACGCCGCTGGCGGTAGCCCTGACCGAGTTGCTGCAAAACGCGGCCGATCACGGCATGGTGCCAGGGCGGGCGTTGCAGGTGAACGTCGCGTTCGACCGGGTGGGGGGCGATCTGATGCTGCGGGTGAGCGACGACGGCGCGGGCCTTCCGGCCGGGTTCTCGCTCGGGGGCGCGGACGGGCTCGGGTTGACGATCGTGCGTGCGCTAGTGGTGTCGGAGCTGAGCGGCACGCTGCGGCTGGAAAGCGAGGTCGGCACGACTGTGGAGTTGCGGGTGCCGATCCCTGAGCGAGCGGCACTCGGCCGATGACGAGACGATGAAAGTCATTGCTCACCGCGGCGCGTCGATCGCCGAGCGGGAAAACACGCTCGAGGCGTTTCGCGCTGCTGTCCGCCTCGGTGCCGACATGGTTGAACTCGACGCTCGTCGCGCGGCCGACGGCGCGATCGTGGTGCACCACGACGCCCTCTTGGGCGACGGCGCGGCGATCGTCGAGCTCCCATCACAGGATCTGCCGCCGTGGATCCCGCTGCTGCGCGACGCGCTGCTGGCCTGTGCGCCGCTCGACGTCAACGTCGAGGTCAAGAACATCCCGGGTGAGCCCGACTTCGACCCCGATGAGTCGGTGATCGCGTCGGTGGCGAGATTGGTCGCGCAGGGGGACTACCCCGACGTGTTGATTTCTTCGTTTCACCCGCCGACGGTGAACAAGGCCCGTGAGTTGGGGCTTGCGTCAGCGCTTTTGGTACACCCGCTTGTCGACCAAGCGGAGGGGCTGAACGCGGCGATCACGGGTGGCCACGACGCGTGGCACCCGTACTTTGCGGTGATCACTGCCGAGTTGGTCGACCGCGCGCACGACGAAGGCCTGCGAGTAAACGTGTGGACTTGTGATGATCCCGACTGGATCCGTCGGTTGCGAGACTGGGGCGTCGACGGCGTGTGCACCAACGCCCCCGACCTTGCACGAGCGGCGTTGGCCTGAGAGTCAGCCGGGTCTACAACGTGGGCCGGGTTGTTAGACCTTGGGCCGGGTTGTTAGAAGTTCGGCCGGTTGTTAGAAGTTCGGCCGGGTTGTTAGAAGTTCGGCCGGGTTGTTAGAGGTTCGGCCGGGTTGTTAGAAGTTCGGCCGGGTTGTTAGAAGTTCGGCCG
>CAZWPY010000081.1:0-3152 GCA_964635475.1 uncultured Acidimicrobiia bacterium | reverse complement strand
TTAGAGGTTCGGCCGGGTTGTTAGAAGTTCGGCCGGGTTGTTAGAAGTTCGGCCGGGTTGTTAGAGGTTCGGCCGGGTTGTTAGAAGTTCGGCCGGGTTGTTAGAAGTTCGGCCGAGTTGTCAGAACTTGGGATCGACGACCCGCAGCGCCGCGGGCTGGTGTGCGATCGAGAGGCTGTCGACGTAGCCGAGGAAGTCACCGTCGACTTGATATGGAATAGGACGAGAGATCCCGCTCACCGTTAACGCACGCACGGCCTCGCGATAGTCGATGCCCTTACGGTTGTTGAGGGGTTTGGCCCGAGCTGCTTGCGCGAGGTTTCCCGCCGTTTTGAAAAAGCCGAGATCCGTGAGCGAGACGAGCGCGAGTCCGGCGTTGAGGTCGGCTCGTGCGGCGAGGCGTAGTGCACGAGAGCCCAGGTACGTGTACGGGTCCGAGGCCAAACAGATCAGTTCGAAGGTGTCGGGTAGCTCCTCGCCCGAGTCGAGCACAACACGGACATTGGGTGTTTTGTGGTCGTAGTCGCGGACGTGGGTCATGACCGTCGAGTACGCAAAGAGCGGATGTCCGAGCCAGCGTTTTAGGTGACCGCGGCGTTCAACCCGTTCGACGACGGCCGCGTCGAAGCCAATGCCGATGTGGAACAAAAACGTGCGTCCGTTGGCGACTCCAATAGGGACACGGCGAAACGATCCCGCGGCCAAAGCGTTGAGCAGCTGAACGACGGCAGCGACGCTTTCGTTTTCGAAGCCCAGCGATCGGGCGTAGACGTTGGTCGAGCCGCCGGGCAGCGCGCCGAGTGCGGTGGTGGTGCCGGCGAGGCCCGTTGCTGCCTCGTTAAGCGTCCCGTCGCCGCCGAGAACTACAACGACGTCGATTCCGTCGCGTGCCGCGTCCTCGGCCAAACGGGTCGCGTGGCCACGGCGATTGGTGGTCGCGACTTCCAAGTCGTGGTCGGTACCGAGCGCGTTCGTCACGATCACACGCGAACGTGCGGTGACAGATGAGGCCGACTCGTTGGCGATGAGGAGGAGGCGCACGGCATTCCCGCAGGTAGGAGGGGGTTGCAGGTGCAGGGGACAACCCGGATTGGTGGTGCACCAGTAGGTCCAACGAGAATACCGACCCATGAACGTGGTCGTCTGCGTGAAGCAGATTCCGGATCCGGCCAATCCCGGCAAGTTGGATCCCACAAGCAAGACATTGGTCCGTGAGGGAAAGCTCATCCTCGACGAGTCAGACTCCTACGGCGTGGAGATGGCGCTGCAGCTGCGCGACGCCGCGGGCAGCGGCGAGGTCGTGTTGGTGTCGATGGCGCCCAACTCGGAGGTCTCGGGCCTGCGGACGGGCCTTGCAATGGGCGCCGACAAGGCCGTCTTGGTGTCGGACCCCGCGTGTGCTGGCTCTGACTCGCTCGGCACCTCGAAGGCACTCGCGGCTGCGATTGGCCGCGTGCAGGCCGATCTGATCCTGACAGCGACTGAGTCGACCGACGGCTACACCGGGACCGTTCCGGCGCAGGTCGCGGAGATCCTCGGCCTGCCGGCGATTACCTTCGCCAAGAAGGTCACAGTCGACGGCACGAAGGTGCTGGTCGAACGGCAGACCGAATCGGGATACGACGAGGTCGAGTGTTCGTTGCCGGCGGTTGTGTCGGTAACCGCGGGCGTCGTCGAGCCCCGGTACCCGTCGTTCAAGGGGATCATGGCCGCGAAGTCCAAACCCGTCGACGAGGTCACCGTTGCCGACTTGGGCCTTGAGACATCCAGCGTTGGCTGGGCAGGCGCGCGGCAGGAGATCGTCGAGGTCGTGGCCGCCGAGGAGCGTCAGGCCGGCGAAGTTATCGAGGACGACGGCACGGCCCATGAGCGGGTCGTTGCGTTCCTCGAGGGTCTTAAGGTCATCTGAGGAGTCACGAGATGAGCATCAACACGATTTGGATTCTGGCCGAGACAGCCGAGGGCAAGGTTGCTCCGATCAGTCTCGAACTGGCCGCAGCGGCGCGTGCGACGGGCGCGACTGTCGAGGCGTTTTACGGCGGCGACGGCTCGGCGGTGGCCGAGACGTTGGGCGCGCACGGCGTGAGCAAGGTTTACGCAACCGGTGATTTGGGCGACCAGCTGCCCGGCGCGCCGGTGGCGGCGGCGATGGCGAACGTGATCGCGACGGGCGCGGCGCCCGATCTGATCATGTTCGGAATGACCTACGACGGCCGAGACATTGCCGGTCGGTTGTCGGCTCGACTCGACGTCCCGGTTCTCACCAACGGCGTCGGCCTCGCGGTCGACGGCGACGAGGTCCGCGTCGAGAACGCGGTTTTTGGTGGTTCGACGTTGGTCCGTACGGCGTTTCGGGGGTCGGGTCCGCGGGTCGCGATGTTCCGTGCGAAGAGCTTCGCTGCTGAAGAGGGTGGCTCGACGTCGTGCGCGGTTGCGGACGCATCTGTGCCTGAGCTCGGCGCTGCTGGCGCCGTGAAGGTCACCGCTCGCCACGTAGAGGAGCGGCAGGGCCCCAAACTCGACGAGGCGGCTGTGGTGGTCTCGGGCGGACGCGGGCTCGGGACTGCCGATAAGTACGAGATGGTCGAGACGCTCGCGAAGTTGCTCCACGGTGCCGCGGGCGCCTCACGAGCGATCGTCGATGCTGGCTGGGTGCCGTACTCGTATCAGGTTGGCCAGACCGGCAAGACGGTGAAGCCGACGGTGTACATCGCCGCGGGTATCTCGGGCGCTACGCAACACATGGTCGGCATGAAGGGCGCCAAGAACATCATCGCCATCAACAAGGACAAGGACGCACCGATCTTCGCAATTGCCGACTTGGGCATTGTGGGCGACGTGCACAAGGTCTTGCCCGCGTTGATCTCGGCGCTGCAAAACCGTTAGCTCGCAACCAAACTGGCATCTGGCACACCGGCATCTGACGCACCGGCATCTGGCGCACCGGGCTCGGTGGTCGTGAGTCGGCTCGACAATCGCTGGGCCCGGCGTGGCTGGTGGCTGCTGGCTGCCTGGTTGCTCGGGTTCCCGCTCCTGCACTCCGTGCTCACACGCGTCGACATCGTCGCGTTTGAGCTCGCTGGCTCTTCCGCGCGGGCGGTGGAGCTTCTGCGTGGAGTTCCCGCGAACGAGGTCAACGGTTTGCGTTGGGG
>CAZWPY010000080.1:9149-14184 GCA_964635475.1 uncultured Acidimicrobiia bacterium | reverse complement strand
GCGAGGTCGGCCGTCGCGCCGACGCGGTCGCACCCACCGAGGAAGCCGTCGAGATCCTCCGCCCGCTCGCGGCAGAGAACCCCGCGTTCCTAGGCGACTTGGCCCGTTCGTTGATGAACCTCGGCATCCGCTACAGCGAGGTCGGCCGTCGCGCCGACGCGGTGGCACCCACCGAGGAAGCCGTCGAGATCTACCGACCGCTCGCGGCTGAGAACCCCGCATTCCTCAATGACTTGGCCTCTTCGTTGAACAACCTCGGCGACCTGCTAGAGGGTCTCGGCCGAGACCGGGATGCCGCACAGGCGCGGGAGCAGGCCGCGAAGGTGTTGAGTTCTGAGCCGCCAGATCGCTAGGCCCCCTACAACCAAGCCCGGTCGGCTCCACGACCGCACGGACCGGCCGCCTGCGGGCTGTCCTGGTCGGCTCACGCGGCGAGCAGGACGCACCGGCCTGCGGCGGGCGGCCGCTGTGTAACTCAGGCCACGATGTGCGAGGTTGCCGCATCGCGCTGCTCGGGCCGGCGGATCCCGTGGTCGAGGTGACGATCGCGCCAGCGGGTCAGCCGAGCCTGGGGGTTGGCGGGGTGGGGGCGATAGGGTCGAAAAATGGGATTGCGGCGGGATCGGTCGATGAACTTGGCACCGGCGTCGGTGCGTGATTACCGCGAACGTGCGCGGGCGAAACTGCCTCGGCAACTGTTCGATTACATCGACGGCGGCGCCTACGAGGAAGCGACGCTGCGGGCCAACGAGGCCGACTTGCAGGCCCTCGAGCTGCGCCAACGTGTGATGCGTGACGTCGGGCACATTTCGCTGCGGACCACGGTGTTGGGTCGCGATCTCAAAATGCCCGTGATTCTCGCCCCGGTCGGGCTGGCGGGGATGTTCGCGCGTCGAGCGGAGGCCGCCGCGGCACGTGCTGCGCAAGCCGCCGGGATCGTGTTCACCGAATCCACCGTGTCGATCGCCGGTATCGAAGAGGTGGCAGCGGCCACGACGAACCCGTTTTGGTTCCAGATTTACGTCATGCGCGATCGGTCGTATGCCGAAAGCCTTTTCCAGCGGGCCGCGGCTGTGGGCTGCGACACGTTGGTGCTTACGGTCGACTTGGCCGCGCTTGGCGCTCGATACCGCGACGTTCGTAACGGCATGGCCGGCGAGCTCACGGCGAAGATGAAGGTGGCTCGCGCGCTGGATTTCGCGAGCCATCCGCGCTGGGTCAAAGACGTCGCCATCGGCGGCAAGCCGCACACGTTTGGCAACCTCGAAGCCGCCGTCCCCGGTGCGCAACGGCCCGAGGCGTTCCAAGAGTGGGTGGCCTCGCAGTTCGACCCGACTGTCACGTGGGACGACGTCGCGTGGGTGCGCGAGAACTGGAGCGGCAACGTCGTCGTGAAGGGTGTGCTCGACGCCGAGGACGCCCGCAAAGCCGCCGCCGCGGGTGTCGACGGCATCGTGGTCTCCAACCACGGCGGTCGTCAGCTCGACGGCGTGTCGTCGGCCGTGCGTGCGTTGCCCGACGTGGTGGCAGCCGTGGGTGACGATGTCGCCGTGTTGGTCGATGGGGGCGTGCGTTCGGGCCTCGACGTCGTGAAGATGTTGGCCTTGGGCGCTCGTGCGACCCTCGTCGGCCGGGCATGGGCGTGGTCGGTCGCCGCCGGAGGGGAGGACGGCGTCAGCGCGATGTTGCGCACGGTCGCCGCGGAAATGCGTGTCGCTATGGCCCTCACCGGCACCACGCAGGTTTCCGACATCGATTCGTCGGTGCTGGCGACCCCGCCGCGCGGCCGATGAGTCTCGACTCGCGGCTACGCGAAATGTCGGCGGCGTTTATGGCGCTGCACCAACGTCGTGCGGGTGAAGCGCCTTTGTTGCTCCCGAATCCGCCCGACGCCGGAGTGGCCGTCGCCTTGCAAACGCTGGGCTGCGTTGCGGTGGCCACATCGAGTTCGGCCTTGGCCGGCACCCGTGGCCGCCTCGATGGAACGGTCACGCTCGACGAGTGCCTGGAGCACGCCCGTGCGTTGGCCGACAAGGTGACGGTACCGGTCCACGTTGATTTTGAGAACGGCTTCGCCGACGAGCCCGACGAGCTGGCGCGCAACATCGAGCGTCTCGCGCAAACCGGCGTGTGCAGTTTTTCCGTCGAGGACTTCGATCGTGTCGGGGCGATCTACTCGGTCGAGCACGCGACCCAGCGAATATCCGCAGCAGTGGAGACCGCACATCGCGCCGGGCTTGTGGTCACGGCGCGCGCCGAGGGCCGCCTGCACGGTGAGCCCGACCTCGATGAGGTGCTCGGCCGTTTGGCTCGTTATGCCGATGCTGGCGCCGACGTGGTCTTCGCGCCGGGCCTGTCGTCGGCTGCTGAGGTCGCGCTTGCTGCCGCGGCCACAGCGCGGCCGCTCAATGTGTTGTTGACGCCGCAGACCCCGACGCTGGTCGAGCTCGGTGTGCTGGGAGTGGCCCGCGTGTCGACCGGATCGTTGTTTCATCGCTCGATGCTCGGCGTCATCGAGCCGCTACTTGCGGCGATCAGCAGTGGCGACCCGTCGATGTGGGCGCCACAACGGCGCGGTGCGGCGCTGGCCGCGCACGCGTTTGCGAGCAACTAATCGGGCTCGGCCGCTGGCTGCTGAGCGTTAGTACCAGCCGGGGAAACGGGCGAGCGCCGCGAGTGCTGCGTCGGCCAGTTCGGGGCGACAGATCAGCAGATCGGGTAGGTACGGATCGCGGTGGTTGTAGGTGAGGGGAGTGCCGTCGAGACGGCTCACGTGGAGTCCGGCTGCGAGAGCAACGGCCGCGGGCGCGCAGTTGTCCCACTCGTACTGCCCTCCGGAGTGGGCGTAAATATCGGACTCGCCGAGCACCACCGACATGGCCTTGGCGCCGGCCGACCCGAGGGGTACGAGTTCGCCCTCGAGCTGTTCTTGTAGCCAGCGTGCGCTGACTGGTGGTCGAGACCGGCTGACCACGAGTTGCGGACGGCGCTCGGGTACCTGGGCCAGTGTCACGGCCCGGTCCCCCGTGCCCAACGTGATACCGCGAGCGGGCAATGCGACTGCACCCGCGGCCGGCTGGCCGTCGATCGCGAGCGCGATGTGCACCGCCCAGTCGGTGCGACCCTGTTCGCCGTACTCGCGTGTGCCATCGACGGGGTCGACGATCCACACGCGTCGGTGGTTCAAACGATCGAGCGAATCGTGACCCTCCTCGGACAACAACGCGTCGCCGAGCGCGAGTTGGCCCGCGAGTTGCTCTTCGATCAGGACGTGCGCGCCGCGGTCGCCCTCAGCACCAAGCGCGTACCCGGCGTGGCCTTCGCTGTTGCGCCGTTCGCGGTGGGCGAGAAGCGCGCGGCCGACCTCGGTCGCCAACTGCCAACACAACTCGTGGTCGGCGGCGGTTGCGTCGGGATGAAGCGGGGAGGCTGAAGACACAAGGCGCCCTTCGACGAGCCAGTTGCTCCGCGTGCGGCGGCCGGCGCGAGTGAGATCGGTGCGGACAACCCTACGATCGCCACGAGGCCACACCGACCACGGGCACGGCTGCGGGCACGACTGATCAGCGAGGTGAGATGGCACAGAGTTGGTACACGTCGCCGGCTCGGGCTCCCGTCGAGTCGATTTTTGATCCCCCCGGGGTTTCCGAGCGTGGTGACACGGTCGCTGCGGTCGCCGCGGCGGTGGGAGGGCTGATAGCCGGCGTCGGTTTGCGGACCGGTTGGGGCTCGCGAGGTTTCGCGCTTGTTGTGCTCGGAGTCCTCGTCGCGCTCGCCGGTTCGGGCCGTGTCCGCCAAGCGTGGGCCTGGGTGCTCGGCGGCATCGCGGGCGGCCTCAGTGTCTTGCTGCTGTGGCATCCCGACGGAGCGGTGGCGATAACGACGTTTTGTGTGGCAGTGCTGTTGAGCGCGCTCGCCGCTGTGTTGGCGCGTTCGAGCGGGCCGCAGCTCGGAGTGCTCGACGCCGTCCGGCGATGCGTGGTGTTGTGTGGCGACGTGATCGTCGGGCCGCTGCTGTTTGTTCAAGCGGTGGGCGTGGCGAGCGGCGAGGTTGCTTCGACGACGGCCTACGCGCCGAGCGGGCCGTGGAGCACTCCACAGCGTCCGACGCCGGAGCCCGGCAACCGATCGTCGTTGCTGCGGGGGGTGTTGCTGGCTGTGCCGTGTGTCGCGATTTTGTGGTGGGTGCTTGCGAGCGGCGACGCGTTGATCGACGCGAGCTGGATCGACTTGTCGCCCGGCTCGCTGGCGCTCACGGTGGTGTGTGTGGCGCTGGGCGCGTGGGTTGCGGCGGGGTTCGTCCGGACGGCGGGTCGGGCGTTTGTCCCCTTTGGCTGGACCGCGATGGCCGAACGGATCGGCCGACCGCACAGGGAGGCTGCCGTGGTGACGGGCGCGGTGGCTGCGGTGCTGCTCGTGTTTGGGCTACTGCAAACCGTCGGACTGATCGGCGGGATCGACGACGCACTGGCCGACGCGGGCCAGACCCGGGCCGACAACGCCCGTTCGGCGCTGCTCCAAGTGATCGTGGCCGCGGCGGTGGCGTGGTGGCTCGCGGCGCTGACCCGCTGGTTGGGCCTGAGCGAAAAGGGTTCGCCGCCCGCGGCGCGCATCACCGCCAGCGCCGCTCTAGTCGCAGTGGCGTTTTTGGCTTTGCTCGCGTTCGTGCGAACCGCGCTGGCCGCCGACGAGTCGGGCTGGAACAGCAGCTGGGTGTTGCGGGCGTTGTTGCTCGTATGGATTGCGCTGATGAGCTTGTACATGGTGGCCGCGTTTGTCGGTTCCAACGGCGTGTTCGGTCACGGGCCTTGGCTTGTTGTGCTCGGCGCGTGCGGTTTGGCAGCGCTAGTCCTCGCGGCTCACGTGATTCCCGCGGGCGACGTCCGCCCGTGTGCCGCGGGGTCAGGGTCGGTCGGCGTTGCCCGGTCGAGTTGTGCGGAGCCCGGCGGCGTCGCAGACGGCTGAGCTTGCGCGCCGACTGCGCCTACCGCGCCACGGCAGCCGGCGTCGGTGTCAGAAGGGCTCGTCGTCGAAC
>CAZWPY010000080.1:0-9049 GCA_964635475.1 uncultured Acidimicrobiia bacterium | reverse complement strand
GCGCCTACCGCGCCACGGCAGCCGGCGTCGGTGTCAGAAGGGCTCGTCGTCGAACAGCTCCGAGGGTCGCCCGAGTAAGGAGTCATCGTCGGGGCCAGCATCGTCCGGGCCAGCATCTTCGGGGCCAGCATCGTCGGCTGTGCCGCTGAACCCGGCGCCATCGACGCCGTTGTTGGGCCCCGCGTCGGAGTCGGCATCGTGCGCACGACGTGCGGTCGCCGCTGGCGCTGATCGGCCCCGCGTTGGCGGCCCTGGCCGTGCGGAGGTGCCGGCTTCGAGTTCCGACACGGTGCGTTCGATCGCCAGCTGCGCGCCAGCGATTCGAGCCCGTGACCACGAGATCAGGAACGCGCCCCGTTGGACTTCGAGCGCGAGTTGGTCGACGTCGACTTCGTCGGCGTTGAGGCGTTCGAGTATCTGCTCGAGTTCGCCTTGCGCGTCGGCGTACGACGCGGGTTCGGACTGGTCGAAGTCGCCGGAGGGATTGGGCTCTGCCGCGGGGTACGCGTGTGGTGTGGTCATTGTTGTGTCGGAGTCCGGTCGAGAGGTTGTGAGGCTGCGCGGGTCGACTCGATGGTGATGACTCGTGAGTCGAGCCACCCGTCGCTGAGGTGGGTGCGAACGATTTCACCCTCGGCGAGCTGGTCGACCGATTTGATGACAGACCCGGCGACGGTTGCGTAGGTCCAACCGCGTTGCGCGAGCCGTGTCGGGTCGGCCTGCTCGCAGGTGGCTCGAGCCACATCGAGTCGGCCATGGGCCCGTTGAATGTGAGCACTCGCGGCTGCGACGAGCCCGGAGTGTTGCTGATGTTGGATCCCGCTTGCCCGCTTCACCGTGTGCAACCCCCGAAGGGTCAGCTCGCCACGGTGAGCTGCGAGCTGACCGTCGTGACGGGTGAGCAGCCCGAGCGGCCGTTGGTGGATCTCGACCGCGGCGCGATCGAGACGGCGGCTGTCGTGACTCAACGCGTCTCGTACCGCTTGTGAACAACGTTGTGCGAAATACACGACAAGGTCGCGCTCGGCGTGCAGGTTGCGTTGCGCACGTTCGTGGACCTGTGTCCACAGCGATTCGACGTGGCGTGCGCCGTCGGCGGTTCGTTGAACAATCGACGAGGCCAAAGCGGTCGGCGTGGGGAAGCTGCGGTGCGCGACTTCGTCGGCAACGCTGCGGTCGACATCGTGGCCAACGCCGCACCACACCGGAACTTTCGACTGCGCGATCGCCAGCGCCACTTCACGGGTGTCGAAGGTCGAGAGGTCCGAGCGTGATCCGCCGCCGCGAGTGAGCAGGATCAGCTCGACATCGGCCTCGTTGCACGCGTCGATGGCGGCCGCGATCGCGGTGGGCGCCTCCGCCCCTTGCACGAGCGTGTCGGCGCGCACGATCGAAAAACCGAACCCGCTCGCCGACAACACACCCAACACGTCGTGGTACGCCGCCGAGTCGCCAGCGGTGACGAGACCCAATCGCATGACAACGGGCGCCAGCGCGCGGGCCTTGTTGCGTTCGAGAAGTCCTGTGCGGCGCAGGTCGCGCAACAACATGTCGCGCGCTACCGCTTGGCGCCCAGCGGTGAACTGCGGATCGATTCCGGTGACGCTCAGTTGAACGGCGCCGCGGGGCGAGTAGCTGACTCGACCGCACAACTCCACTTCGACGCCGTCTCGCAACTCCACGTTGTAGCGGCGCAGGTATTTCTCCATCCCTGTGCGGCTTTTCGCCCACAACACGCAAGGAAACGTGTGGCCGGGGTCCTCACGATCGGCGAGCTGAAAGTAGGAATGCCCGGCCTGGGAGACCTTGTAGCCGGAGATCTCCCCCCGGACCCAGAGGGCATGGGGCAAGGCGTCGTTGATTACGCCCGCGACGTGGTCGGCGAGGTCGCGTACCCGCCAGACCTCACGCCGTGCCATCGCGATGCCTACAGGCCGTAGATGACGGGCTCTTTGGGCACCGCCGTGGCCGGAGTGGGGTCGACGAGCGCAACCTGCGCGGCGCGAACGTCGGCCTCGGTGAAGGGGCGTTTGGTCCAGCAGAACTCGACCAGGATGCGGTTGGGGTCTTGCGTGTAGACCGACTCACACCACTCGTGATCGACCTGGGCGACGATCGCGCCCGCGTCGACCCACGTCTGGCGCCGGCGATCGAGGTCGGCACGATCTCGCGCGGCGAACGCGATGTGGTTGACCCACGCCGGCAGCCCCATGCCTTCCGAGATTGCTGGCGACCACGTGTCGGGGATCGTCGGATCGTGCAGTTCCCAAAACGCGATCATCGAGCCGTCGCCCGCGTCGTAGAAGGCGTGTTTGGCCCAGCCGGTACCGCCCGGCGTGGCCGTGCGCTCGACCGTCACCAGTTGAAATCCCATCAGCTCGGTATAGAACCGGTGGGTCTCAGTCAGGTCCTTGGTGGCGAACGCCATGTGGTGTAGTCCCATGCCTGCCCCCCTTTGAGTCAGCGGCTGGTTGTGGAGTCGTGTTGCGTAGCGGCCACGGCGCTACCTAGCCGCTCCAGGATGGCAGCGGCCTGAGACACCATGTTTGTGACCACTGTGGCTGCCGGCAGCACTTCATGAATCGAGCCCGTGCCTTGGCCTGCGGGGTAACACTCCCGGGTCGTGTCGAGCGTCGTGCCGTCGGGCCCGGTCGACAGGTGTAAGACGTTGTCGCCGAAGGAGCGGCCGAATTGCTGGGGAAACGGCGCGAGCTCCTCGGGGTGTTGTTCGAAGTAGCGGGTGTAGTCGTTGGCCACGACCCGCATTGGTTTACCTGAATACGCCTTGGAAATGACGGTCCCGTCCTCGCCGGTGCGCACCAATGCGTCGTGGTAACCGTCGACGACCCGGGCCTCGGGGGTCGCGATGAACCGGGTGCCGACCCACACGCCGTCGGCGCCGAGGGCGAGCGCGGCAGCGAGCCCGCGGCCATCGACGATGCCGCCAGCTGCCACGACCGGAACGTGTTCACCGACAGCGTCGACCACTTGTGGGACGAGCGGAAACGTCGCCACTTGGCCCGTGTGACCACCAGCCTCGGTGCCCTGCGCGATCACAAGATCGCAACCCGCGTCGACGGCGCGGCGTGCGTGGATTACCCGGCCGCACATGTTGGCCACGAGCACGCCGTTGTTGTGACACAACTCGATCACGTCGCTGGGCACGCCGAGCGCGGCGACAAAAAGCGTCGCGCCCGCTTCGATCATCAGCTCGACCTTTTTCGTCAGGTCGCCCGGCAGCGCGGTGAGCAAATCGACCCCAAAAGGCCCCGACGTCAACGATCGCACGGTGCGCATTTCGGCAACGAGAGCCTCGTCGCCCAGTGGGGCCGCGCCCAGGGTTCCGATCCCGCCTGCGTTGGTCACGGCCGCCGCGAGCTCGGCGTAGGCGACCCCGCCCATTCCCGCGAGCATCACCGGTTGCGTGATGTGGAGGAGTTCTGTCAGGCGTGTCTGCACGGCTGCAAACTAGTGGCGCAGGTCGGCCCCCGCCCTCGCTGGCGGCCCGCAGCGGTGGCCCGCCCGCCACGAACTCATCCGACTTTCGTGATGTCCTCAGCGCGGGGTTAGCGTCGAACGCGAGGAGAAACCACGTGCCAGCCGACACAACCATCCCCGATCACGCAGCGGCCGCAGCCACGTCGAGCTTGTTGCCCCGCGACCGTTTCGCCGACTCACGATTCATTCGTGCTGCGCGGGGACTCGCCGTGGATGCGACCCCGGTGTGGTTCATGCGCCAAGCGGGCCGTTCGTTGCCCGAATACCGAGCGATTCGTGAACGTGTCGGCATGATCGAACTCATCCATCGCCCCGAACTCGTAGCCGAGGTGACACTGCAGCCGGTGCGCCGCCACGCGGTCGACGCGGCGATCTTGTTCAGCGACATCATGACCCCGCTCGAGGGACTTGGCGTTGGGCTGGAGATCCGTGAAGGTGTCGGTCCGGTCATCGCGAATCCGGTCCGCAACCGCGGCGACCTCGACCGATTGTCGGGCTTCGAGCCCGCCGACCATGTTCCCTACGTGGCCGAGGCCATTTCGATTCTCGTTGGCGAGTTAACCGTTCCGTTGATTGGCTTCGCCGGCGCGCCGTTCACGTTGGCGAGTTACCTCGTGGAGGGGGGTCCGTCGCGCACTCACGCGCGGACCAAGGCGCTCATGGCCACCGAGCCCGAGCTGTGGGCCGACCTGCTCGACCGACTCGCCGACATCGCGATCGCCTCATTGCTCGCGCAAATCGATGCCGGTGTCTCGGCGATCCAGCTGTTCGATTCGTGGGCGGGCGCGCTCAGTCTCGCCGACTACGAGCGGTTTGTGGCGCCCGCGTCGCAGAAGGTCTTCGCGGCCCTGCGCGATCGGGGAGTGCCGCGGATTCACTTTGGCGTCGGGACCGGCGAGTTGTTGGCTGCCATGGGCGACGTCGGCGCCGACGTCGTCGGGGTCGACTGGCGAGTCGATCTCGCAGCCGCCCGCGACAGGGTTGGCGAACGCGCCGTGCAAGGCAACTTGGATCCGACGATGTTGCTCGCGCCGTGGGAGGCCACGGCACGTGCGTGTGACGTCGTGCTCGCCGCGAACCACGGTCGTCGCGGCCACATCTTCAACCTCGGCCACGGGGTCTTGCCAGAAACGATGCCCGACCAGTTGACTCGCCTCGCCGACTATGTGCATGAAAAGACAGCCGTTCCGGCAGTCATCCACGAAAAGCCAGCCGTTCCGGCAGTCGTGCATGAAAAGCCAGCCGGTCCGGCAGCCGTCCACGAAAAGGCCGCCCCTTCGGCGGCTGGCGACCGACCTGTGCCCGACGTGACGGTCTGACGACGATGAGCGATTCGCCGACCGGCGTGATGGTGATGGCCTATGGCACACCCGGCTCGCGTGACGAGCTCGAGGCGTACTACACCCATATCCGCCGCGGTCGGCCGCCGACGGCTGAACAGTTGGCTGAACTGCGTGCCCGTTACGACGCCATCGGTGGCCTGTCGCCCTTACGGCGCATCACGCAGCAACAGGTGGAAGCGGTCGCGGCCGAGCTGCAGCGCCGCCGCCCCGATGCCTTTCGTGTGCAGGTCGGGCTGAAACACGCGGCGCCGCTCATCGAAGACGCAACGGAGGCGTTGCGTGACTGCCGCGAGATCGTTGGCCTCGTGCTCGCGCCGCACTTCAGCCACCTCTCGGTCGGTTCCTATCTCGCCCGTTTAGCCGCGGCCGCCCCGTGGGCCGAGGTTCGTCGAGTCGCCTCGTGGTGGGCACACCCGGGGTATGTCGACGCGTTGTCGGCTCGACTGAGAGCCACGCTGGCGCGAACGACCGCGGGACACGACACGCTCGTGCTGTTCACGGCTCATTCGCTGCCGGCGCGCATCGTCGAGTCCGACGATCCCTATGTCGAGGAATTGACCAAAGCCGCCAACTTGGTGGCGAGTAGGAGCGACGTGACGAACTGGGCGTTGGCGTGGCAAAGCGCCGGCCGCACGCCGGAGCCGTGGTTGGGTCCCGACATTCGCGACGTGCTGCGGGCGTTGGCAGGTGAGGTGGTCGAGATCGTCGTGTGCCCGCACGGGTTCACCGCTGATCACTTAGAGGTGCTGTACGACATCGACATCGAGGCCGCCGCAGTTGCCGCTGAGGCGGGCATCACGCTGCTGCGCACGCCGTCGTTCAACGACGATGCAGCCTTGGTCGGAGCTCTCGCCGACATGGTCGAGGCCGCGGCCCGATGAGTCGGCACGTCGTCGTCGTTGGAGGTGGGATTGCCGGTTTGGCCGCGGCATGGGAGGCGCGTGAGCGCGGCTGTGCGGTCACCGTTGTCGAGGCCGACGAGACGCTCGGCGGCAAGATTCAAGCGGCGTCACTTGCTGGGGCAACTTTTGATCGGGGCCCCGACTCCTTCCTCGCCCGCGTTCCGTTCGGCCAGCAATTTGTGAACGATTTGGGAGGCTCGGCAGAGCTGTCGGGCCCCCTCACAGCCGCCGCCAGCGTGTACGCGCGAGGTGCACTACGACCTTTGCCTGCGGGCCATCTGCTCGGTGTGCCGGGCGACATCGCTGCACTCGCCAAGGGCGGGCTGTTTTCGGCACGAACGATTGCCCGGCTCACAGCCGAGCGACTGGTGTTGAGCAAGAGACCGATCGACGTTGCGGGCACCGTGCGCGAGGTCCTCGAACCGCGGCTCGGCCGTGAGGTGCTCGACACACTCGTCGAGCCGCTCATCGGCGGCATCTACGCGGGTCGCGTCTCGGAGATGGAGCTGGAGTCGGTCGTGCCCGACGTCGCTCAAGCGCTTGCGGGTCACCACAGCGTGGTGCGCGCTGTCGCGGCGCGCCTCGAGGTCAGCCGCCACCTGCCTGCCGCGGCCGATCCGGTCTTTCTTCGACCCAAGGGCGGTCTGCACCGGTTGATTGAGTTGGCCGCCCGCCGCCTCGGCGAGCACGGCGTGCAGATCGTCCTCGGCGCGACGGTTGACCATGTGCAGAAGGGCGCCGCCGGGTACGAACTGCACCTGTCGTGTCGCAGCGGTTCGCCCCAGACCCTCGATGCCGACGGAATCGTGATCTGCGTTCCGGCCTGGCGAGCCGGGCCGCTGTTGGCAGAACTCGACCCGTCGCTGCCGGGCGTGTTGGCGCGTGTCGCGTCAGCGGGCGTTTCGATGGTCACGGTCGCCCTTGCTCCGACAGCACTGGCGACACTGAAGGGATCGGGTTTCCTTGTCCCGCGCAGTACGGCCGCGATGATGACGGCCGCAACGTTCATCTCGGCCAAGTGGGGCCAACGTGGGGCCGCGGGTGAGACATTGTTGCGACTGTCGACTGGTCATGCCGGCGACCATCGTCACGAGGACCTTGCCGATCCGGAGTTGACCGCTGCGCTCGTGGAGGATTTCGAACGTATTTCGGGGGTGCCCATCACTGTTCTCGACTCGCGTGTCGACCGCTGGCCCGCGGGGTTCCCGCAGTACCGAGTCGGACACAGTCACGTCGTGGCGACCGTGCGGGCCGCGTTGCGAGACACGCCCGTGGCTGTCGCTGGTGCGAGTTACGAGGGGGTCGGGGTCGCGGCGTGCATCCGGCAGGGCCGTGAGGCCGCGACGCAAGTGGCGCGGGTCTTACGCCCGACAGGGTGATCACGCTGGCCAGTCGAGTCGGCGCGTTGGGCGACGCGGGCTCATTCGGCGACACTGGATCTGTCCGGTGTGCCGGCGGTGTGCCGGCGCTGTGCGACGGCTCGCGGGGGCGTTCATGGGAATATCTAGCCAGGAGGCTTACCTATGCCACGGCCCATTTGGTCCGGAGCCATCAGCTTCGGCTTGATCAACGTTCCTGTGAAGGTGATGACGGCGACGTCGGCCAAAGACGTTCGTTTTCACCAGCTTGAGGCGTCTACGAACGCTCGAATCAAACAAAAAAAGGTCTCGTCGCTCACGGGCGAGGAGGTGACGGGCGACCAGATCGTGAAGGGTTACGAGATCGCCCCCGATCAATACGTGGTGATCACCGGCGCGGAACTCGACGCACTCGACCCAGTGGCGTCGCGCACGATCGACATCGAGGACTTCGTCTCGATCGACGAAGTCGACCCTTTGTATTTCGAGAAGGGTTACTACCTCGTGCCCGACGCGGTTGGAGCAAAGGCGTATGCGTTGTTGCGTCAAGCAATGGCCGCCGCGGGCCGCGTCGCTATCGCCCGATTCGTATTGCGCACCAAGCAGTACTTGGCGTTGATCCGGCCGTACGGCAACGCATTGGTTCTCGAAACGTTGCTTTTCGGTGACGAAGTGGTCGGCCCCGACGAGCTGAGCGGTCTGCCGGAGGACGACGTCGAGGTGAAGGAGCGTGAACTCGCTATGGCTGAGCAGCTGATCGAAACGCTCACCGTGGAGTTTGATCCCTCGAAGTACCGCGACACGTATAGGGAAAAGGTGCTGGAGCTAATCGACGCTAAAGCGCAAGGCCGTGAGCTCGCTGCGGTCCCCGACGTGGCCGAGCCGGCGCCCGTCGTCGACCTCGTCGCCGCGTTGGAGGCGAGCCTGAAGGCGGCGAAGCGGGCGAGCTGACGTGGCGACGCCGACGAGCGTCAGGGTCGACGTCGAGGGCAAGGAGCTCACCCTCACCAACCTCGAGAAGGTGTTGTACCCCGCCGCGGGCTTCACAAAAGCACAGGTTATTGCCTACTACCAGGCCATTTCGCCGGCACTGCTCGCGCATCTGCGCGGCCGCGCGCTGACCCTCAAGCGTTACCCCAATGGGGTCGACGCGGCGATGTTCTTTCAAAAGAACGTTCCCGAGGTTCGCCCGCCGTGGATCAAGGTGGTCGATGTCCCCATCGGTCGGGGCACGACGGCATTGCGGTCGATCGTCGTCGACGACCTGCCGAGCCTGATTTGGGTGGCGAACCTCGCGGCGCTGGAGCTGCATCCCCTGTTGTCTGACGTCGAGGACTTGACGAAGCCGACGGTGTTGGCCTTCGACCTCGATCCTGGGCCCGACACGAACGTGGCCACGTGCGCGCGTGTCGCGCTGCATATTCGAGATCTGCTCGAGCCGCTCGGCTTGTCGCTGTGGCCGAAAACCTCAGGGTCAAAGGGCATGCAGGTGTATTGCCCGCTGCGAGCTCCGGTGTCGTTTGCGCAGACCAAAACGTTTTCTCGCGCGGTCGCGCAGCTCCTTGAGCGCAGGCTGCCCGAGTTGGTGACCTCGACGATGACGAAATCGGCGCGCACCGGCAAGGTCTTTGTCGACTGGAGCCAGAATGACGCGGCGAAGACCACCGTTGCTGCCTACAGTCTGCGGGCTATGGCGCGCCCCACTGTGTCGACCCCGTTGAGCTGGGCCGAGGTCGAACGTTGTGCCGACAGCGGCGAGGTCATTGCCTTTACCGCCGGTGAGGTCGTCGATCGTGTCCAACAGTTTGGCGACTTATTCGCGCCAGTGGTCGGCGACGGCGCCGCGTTGCCCGACCTTGGACTGACGTGAGGAGCCGGCTGCTGGCCTTGGCTGGCGGAGCCGCGGCGGCTGCGAGCGTGCCGCCCTTTGGTTATTGGCCGCTTGCGT
>CAZWPY010000079.1:10578-14363 GCA_964635475.1 uncultured Acidimicrobiia bacterium | reverse complement strand
TCAGGCTCGCCACTCGGGACGTCGTCACGGGCGAAGCGACTCGAACCTCCCGACCAACGGGGGCCGAACTCGTCGCCGTGGCGCGGCCGACGGTGTGCTCGTGCCTCGGATGAAACCTGCGGTTCGCTCGACGTGGCCGCGGCATTGCGGCGCAACCGACCAAAACGTGTGTGTCGTGACATATCAATTCTCCTGTTCATACGCGCCACAGACGTGTCGCGTGTGATCACGATATATCGTTAACACTCCGTTTGCAAGTAGGTCACAACTGGCGGCGCCAGCCCGGGCCCCCACGAAGTGAAAAGGCCGGGCCTAGCCGAGGTCGAAGGGCCAGGGCCTAGCCGAGGTCGAAGGGTTGGGCCGAGGCTGCTGCGTGGGCCTCGGCGGCGGCTGTGGCCTGGTTGCGATCAACGCCGATACCGGTCGGGCAGGTCACGCCCGTACCGCCGAGTCCGCAGTAGCCGTTGGGGTTCTTGGCGAGGTACTGCTGGTGGTAGTCCTCCGCGAAGTAAAACGTTCGCCCCGCGGCAGGCTCGATTTCGGTCGTGATCCTGCCGTAGCGCCGTTCGTCTAAGGCCTCTTGGAACATGTCGCGACTGCTTGCGGCGAGGGCAGCCTGTTCGTCAGAATACGTGTAGATAACGGAACGATATTGTGTGCCGACGTCGTTGCCCTGCCGCATGCCTTGCGTCGGGTCGTGCGACTCCCAGAACACACGCAGGAGTTCGGCGTAGTCGACCACCTTCGGGTCGAACACAACCCGGACCACTTCCGCGTGGCCCGTGTGTCCCGAACAGACCTCCTCGTAAGTGGGGTTGGGCGTAAACCCGCCCGCGTATCCGACGGCGGTAGTGATGACGCCGGGGACTTGCCAGAACTTGCGCTCCGCGCCCCAGAAGCAGCCGAGGCCGAACACTGCCTCGTGTGCGCCTTCGGGCACAGCGCCGGCGAGAGGCGTACCGAGGACACGGTGGCGGGCCGCAACTGGCATGGCCTCGTGTCGGCCGGGCAGCGCCTCAGCCTCAGTCGGCAGCTTTTGCTTCTGTGAAAACCGATCGATCCAGCTCACGATCGCTCCTTCAGGGTTCCACACCGAAACCCGTTGATTTTGTTACCGAAGAACAGTCTTGGCGCGCCCGGCCGCGTTACGCGCGCGGGCCGCTATCGCCATCGATGCCGTCTGCGTCGCGTACCTCGCGCGCGTCGTCGTCGGGGCCGTCGTCGTCTGGCCGGTGCGTGGCGCGAGCGGCGCGGGTACGGGACCGTCGAGGTGCGCGTACGCCCTCGCCGCGGTTCCAGCGTTGTTCGTCGCGCGATCGGTCGAGTTCGGCTAGTTCGGCGGTGAGCGTCACGAAGGCCGCGAGTCGGTCGATCGCGAGGGAGCCATCGAGGACTGCGTCGTGCACTGCGCAGCCCGGCTCGTCGGTGTGGCGGCAGTCGCGAAAGCGGCACGTGTCGGCCAGCTTGGCGATGTCGCCAAACGCCGCCTCGATCGCTCCCGCCGCGTCCCACAAACCCAAGGCCCGCACGCCGGGCGTGTCGATCATCACGCCACCACTCGGCAGGGGAAAGAGGCTCGAGTGCGTCGTGGTGTGGCGACCCTTTTGGTCGGCATCTCGGACGGTTCCGACCGCTGCTGTGCTCGAGCCAGTGAGAGCGTTGAGCAGCCGGCTTTTTCCCACGCCCGATGCGCCGAGCATGACCACCGTCGGGTTGCTGGCTGGCGCGGCGGGGTCGTCGTGGTGGGCGAGTATGAGTTCAGTGAGTGCGTCGAGGCCGACGCCGCTGGTCGCCGAGATCGCCACCACCGGTGTGTCGGCGGCGAGCTTGTGTGCGTACTTCGTTGCCCGTTTCTGCGTGGCCCCGTCCGCGAGGTCGCACTTGTTGAGCACGACGATCGGCGCGGCGGGAGCGGCGTGGGCCGTGACGAGTTCACGTTCGAGGCGACGAGCGTTGAGCGGACGAGTGAGGCTGTGGACGCACAACACGACGTCGACGTTGGCGGCCACGACCTGTGCGGCGAGGCCTTCGCCCGCGGCCCGGCGGGCCAGGGTCGACCAGCGTCGTGCGCTGCCGAGCACGACCGCGTTGGCGTCGGCACCGTCACGTTGGTCGACCAGCACCCAGTCGCCCACGGCGAGCCCCGTCGTCGGGGTAAACGCTCGTAGCTCGCGGCGGCCGAGCGCCACCGTCACCTCGCCGCGGTCGAGGCGCACAACTCGGCCGACCGAGGTGGCGCCCTCGGGCGTGAGGTTCGCCGCACGTAGGGCTGCTTGCGCCGCGGTGCCCCAGCCCAACGTCACCAATTCAGGTGCGATGGCTGGCTCGGCGTTCATGTCGGCCTTTTAGCACACCGGCTCGGTGACCGAGCCGTGCAGCAACGCGGCTCGGTGAGGCGAGCCGGGCAGCAACGCCGTGTGCCTAGGCCTCGATGCGGGAGCTCCTGCGGGCGATCGCGAACGCGCCGAGTGCGCCGAGGGCCGCGAGCAATCCGGCGGCGACGGTGAGCGGGGTTCCCGAGCCAGTGAACGCCGGTTTGGTGGCGGGCACGGCGACCGAACCGGCGAGCGTCGTGCCGGTCACCGCGGCCGACGTCGTGGCGGCGGCGGCGGAGGTCGATGCGGCCGCGGTGGTCGTGGCGCCGAGGGCCCGCAGAGCGAAGTTGGGCCCGTCGAGGCGCGCCCCGTGTACGAGCTGGACGCGTTGGGCTTGCCCGTAAGTGTCACCGGCGTAACCGACCGGGACTTCGACCGAGATCGTGTACGTGCCAGCTTCGATGTTGGCGAACGTGTAGATGCCCTGCGCATTCGTTGTGTCGCGGAAGACGACGTTGCCGTTGCCGTCCTTCAACACGACCGGCACCGCGGCGAGGCCGGGTTCGTTGATGTTTTTCGTGCCCGTGCCGTCGTCGTCCCGAAAGACCTTGCCGCTCAAAGCGTCTTTGGCGCCGGGCGTGAGCGAGGTGGTCGGCTCTTTGGCCGATCCGTAGTCGTTGATCGAACCGTACGGCTTTGGTGCCGGGGGCAGCAGCGTGGTCACGTTCGTCGACGCTGTGGTCGGCGTGCTCGTGGTGGTGGCGGCCGCCTCGGTGGTGATCGCGAGCAACGCTGTCGTGTCGCTCGGCACGCAGCTCGCTTTGGCGACCAGGGCACCCGCGGGCGCGGTGATGTCGAAAGTGAAACCGTTGAGTTTCGGCGAGATCACGGTCCCCGCGGCTGTCGCCTTCGGAACTCGCAGGCCGAGCTGGGCGTTCAGCGTGTAGATGCCGGAGTTGGCCGCGATCGGACCGACGACTCGTAGGGCAAGCGTGCCGGCCGTCGGGTTGGCCGTGGCCGACGCTGCGCCCGCTGCCGGGTAAACGGACAAGGAGGAGGCCGATTGCAGGGGGCTCGCGCCGGTCGGCACCGCGATCGTCGCGATCAGATTGCGTAGGACCACCACGGGGGTGGCCGGCATACCCGAGGTGTCGAACGACAAGGCGAGCGTGACAGTGCCGTCGGACCCCGCCGCGATCGTCGCTGGTCCGCTGGCGGTGACACCGAGCGACTCTGCCTCGGTGGTCGGCGAACCCGTCTGTGGCGTTACCGTGCAGGTGAGGTCACCCACGGCCGCGGCGGCGGGCGAGATGGCCAGCGCCGACCCGACGGCCGACGGCAGGAGCATTGCCAAAAGAAGGTTGCGGAGACGCATGGTGTCGACCTCGTGTGCCAGGCGCAGCCAACGCCCTCGGCGAAGGTAGCGCAGAGTGGTGAATCCTGCCACTTAGAGTAGGGATTGAGAGACAG
>CAZWPY010000079.1:8780-10478 GCA_964635475.1 uncultured Acidimicrobiia bacterium | reverse complement strand
CGCCACGAGGCCGAGCAGCAACATCGCCACGCCAACCAGCGCGAGGCGGGTTGATCGAGCGCCGGTGTAACTCGGCGAACGTGTTTGCGCGACGGCGGGTGCGGCCGGCTGAGCTGTCGCCTGGGGTGTTGGTGTAGCCGTCGGCTGAGCCGTCGAGGAGAGCGATGCTGTGGCGGAGGTATTCGTTGTCGCGCTGAGCAACACGTCGGCGACAACTCGCATCTGCCGGGCGTCCAGTTCGACGGCGGCGCTGCCGCTGGCCCACGCGCCGAGCGCCCGTAGCCCCGCGGGCACGTCGACCACGATCGTGTAGCGGCCCGCCGCGAGTCCTGAAAATGCGTACCGGCCCGCCGAGTTGGTGGTTGTTCGGGCCAGCTCGGCGCCCGTGCTGAGCAACAGCCGCACCGGCACGGCCACGTACGGGGTGTCGCCGTTGTCGAGCATCAGATTGCCGTTGTCGAGTTGGATGCGACCCTCAAGCGAGCTCTCGCCCGTAACCGCGGCCACACTCGACGAGCTGGAGGAGCTAGATGAACTCGAGGAACTCGATGAGCTGGAGACCACGGAGCTCGACGAACTCATCGAGGATTGCGACGAGGCCGACGAGGCCGACGAGGCTGAGGATTGCGACGAGTGCGACGAGGCCGACGAGCTCATCGACGGGTTGAGACTGGTTGACTCCGTGGTCGACTCCGTGGTCGACGCCGTTGTCGAGCCGGTCGTAGACGTCGTGGTCGAGGCGCTAGTCGAGTCGCTGGTCGAGCCTGGGAGCGACGTGCTCGAACTGGTCGGCACTGTCGAACTGGTCGACGCTGACGTAGAGGCGCTTGACGTCGAGGCGCTGGTCGAGTCTGGGAGCGACGTAGTCGAGCTGGTTGGCACGGTCGAACTGGTCGACGCTGACGCGCTCGATGAGTTGGACGCGCTGGTCGTGCTGGTCGACATAGTAGACGTTCCGGGAACGTAACCAATATCCCACGTCAGGTCGAGTTCACCAGGGGTGAGCGTGGTAGTCGCGGTGATGAGCTGCACGGGATCGGCGTCTGAGTCGACGGCGTCGGCCCCGGCCGTATTGCCGCCAACGTCTTGCGGAGAGATCGAGCCGGCGCCGATCAGCCCCGCGACCACGAAGTGCACGTGGTACGAGCCGGCTGGCACGATGAAGGTGTAGGTGCCGTCGGCCGCGAGAGTCGATTCGTTCAACACCGTTTGTGAGGCGTCGAGGATGCGAACGGTCGCCCCGGCGAACGCGGCGGCGGTTTCGGCCGGGTCGCGTTCACCGTCGCCATCGGCGTCGATCCACGCGCGACCGCCGATCGTGGCGTGCGGTGCCGTGCTCGAACCCGACAGCGACGCCGAGCTTGAGCCCGATAGCGACGCCGAGCTGGAGCCAGAGACTGAGGCCGAACCGGACTGCGACGCCGAGTGCGAGGCAGAACCCGACTGCGACGCCGACTGCGCTGCAGAACCCGACTGCGACGCCGACTGCGCCGCGGAACCGGACTGCGACGCCGACTGCGCCGCGGAACCGGACTGCGACGCCGACGCCGAGCCGGAGCCCGACGCCGATGCCGACTGCGACGCGGATGCCGACGCGGACGAGGGTATGTCGGAGCCCAGCGAACTCGATGCCGAGCTATACGCCGAGCTGTTAGCCGAGCTCTGCCCAGAGCTCGCCGACGCGCTCGCCGACGCGCT
>CAZWPY010000079.1:5699-8680 GCA_964635475.1 uncultured Acidimicrobiia bacterium | reverse complement strand
CCGACATCAACGACGACGAGGCCGAGCTGTAGGCCGAGGAGTACGCGGAACTCTGCGCGGAGCTAGCCGATGCGCTTGCGGACCCCGACGCAGAGGTGTTGGACCCGAGCGAGGTCAACGACGACATCGCCGACGAGACGGCCGAACTCTGCGCCGACGAATACACCGACGAGAACGACGACGACGCGGAGGGGTTGGAGCTGATCGAGCTCACTCGGCTCGACAGCGAGCCCGACTGCGATCCGGAGGCCGATTGGCTCATCGAGACTGACACTGGCGCGTTCGATGCGGCCGACATCAGCGAGGACGAGGCGCTCGATGATGACGAGGAGAAGATCGACGAGGAGACCGAACTCGACGAGCCCGACGAGCTGTAGGCCGACGAATAGGCCGAGCTCAGCGCCGACGAGTTGGCTGACGACAACGACGACAGAACTGACGGGTTGTTGAGGGCCGACGAGTTGGCCGAACTTTGTGCCGAGCTCATCGACGAGCTGCCGCTCGCCGACGCCGATGGGTCGGCCGACGCCGACGACTGCGCACTCGCGAGCGAGGAGTTGGCCGAACTCTGCGCCGAGCTGAGCCCGACGCTCTGCGAGCCGCTCAGCGATGCCGACGCAGACGGGTTTGAGCCGAATGAACTCAACGACGACTGCGCCGAACTCAGCGCCGATGAGTAGGCAACCGACACCGCCGCTGAATACGACGACGAGTACGACGACGAGACGGACGGATCCGACAGCGACGACGATCGTGACGCCGACAAGGAACCCGATCGGGAGTCGGAGTACGACTGTGAGTTCGACGGGTTCGACACCAGTGAGCTGAGCGACGATGACCGCAGCAGCGACGAGCTCGCGGCTGAACTGCTCGCCGAGGAGTACGCGCTCGAATAGGCGCTCGAGTTGACCGAACTCTGCGCCGACGACACGCCACTCGACAACGACGAACTCGCGCTGGCCGACGAGCCGACCTGCGCGCCAGCGCGGGGCGCGAACGCAACGCCCAACCAGGTGGCCATGGCGATGACGAGGCACAACGCCACCTGCGCACGGCGCCCTGGGCCGGTCAGCTCAGGCAAGATCCAGCGATTGGCAGGGCCGGGCCTACCGGTTGCAGGGGCGGGTTGGCCCATTCGCTGGCCGGGCCGCCCAGTCTCAGGGGCGAGCTGGGCCGAGTGTGGGTGCGATCGAGTCATGTGGAGGTCCCCGTTCTGCTGGCGAAGTCTTGGCGTGCGGCCACGTGGGCGAAGCGGCGCCCCTCACCCGGCCGCGGTGTGGAGCCGCTGGCGTTGACGTGGAGGCGTACTGTTTGTCGTGGTGACCCGCACCACATCCGTGACCAGTGTCTACTACTGAGGGTACACATGTCCACTACAGATAGTGTTCGTCTCGCCACCGTCACCGAGCTCTGGCGTTACCCCGTCAAGTCGATGCGCGGTGAACGCTGCGACGTGTTGAACGTCTCGATGCAACGGTGCGAGGGCGATCACCTCTTCGGCGTACTCGACGAAACGAGTGGGATGGTGATGTCGGCCAAACGTCACGGGCAACTGCTGCTCGCACGCGCCCGCTACGACGCTGCCGGCGCCGTGTGGGTCGAGTTGCCGGATGGAACTCGGCACGAGGCCGGGTCGGCCGGGTGTGACCGGGCCATGAGCGACTGGCTCGATCGACCAGTGCGGGTGATCGAACCCGAGGACGGCGTGACCTACGAGTTCGAGATCAACGAACCCGACCAGCTCGACTCTGATCCGGCCTGGTTCACGTTCCCGTCAGCCCCCGGCTCGCTGTTCGACGGTCGTTCGTCGATCCACGCTGTGCTCACCAGCGGGCTCGGCGCCGCTCACGCCCTCGCGCCCGACTCGTCGTGGGCCGTTTCGCGTTTCCGGCCGCAGTTCGTGCTCGACGACCTGCCGTTCGTGGCCACAGCCGGCGCAGCCGGCCCAACTAGCACGACCGGCACAGCCGGCTCAACTAGCACGACCGGCACAGCCGGCACAGCCGGCCCAACCAGCACGGCCGGCAGCTCAGGCGCCGCCGGGCTCGACCTCGGCTTTGCGGAAGCCGCGTGGCCCGGGCGGGAAGTGCGTGTCGGCGCCGAGGTGGTCTGCACGGTTCGTAAACGCACCGAACGTTGTGTCCTCACAACACGCCCGCAAGGTCCGCCCGACGGCGAACCGCACGAGCTCGGCCGCGACCGCGACGTGTTGCGCACCCTCTCGACGCATACGGAGTCGCTTTTCGGCCTCTACTTCGACCCGACCGCCGGTGGGACCGTGCGTGTCGGCGACCAGGTAACTGTTGGGACGGCGTAAGGCAGCGGCGCCAGTAGCCTGCCTCGCATGTCCGCGTACCGAATTCGGACCTACGGCGACCCGGTGTTGCGCCAGCGCGCCGCCGAGGTCAGCGACATCGACGGCTCCGTAGTCGGGCTGGTCGAGCAGATGTTCCCGCTCATGTACGACGCGCCCGGCATCGGCCTCGCGGCCACGCAGGTCGGGGTCGGCCGGCGGCTGTTCGTGTACGACGTCGGCGACGACCCGCGGGTCTTAGTAAATCCGGTTATTACCGAGACTCGTGGCGAGTGGGAGTTCGACGAGGGCTGCCTGTCGATCCCCGGTGTGTCGTTACACATCGTGCGCCCGAAAGAGGTGCACATCACGGGTTTTGACCTCCACGGCAACGAGGTCTCGATCGAGGCCGACGAGTTGCTGGCTCGACTTTTCCAGCACGAACTCGACCACCTCGACGGTGTCGTGATGCTCGACCGCTGCGACGCAGACGAACGTAAACGTGCGTTGCGCGAGCTGCGTGAGATGGCGCTCTCGCCCGACGCGTTAAGTTAGAAGTCTGGTCTGACCAGATGCGGTTAGCCTTTCTCGGCTCGCCTGAGGTCGCGGTTACGACGTTGCGGGCGCTCGTCGACGCGGGCCACGACGTCTGTGCCGTTGTCACACAGCCGGACGCGCGCCGCGGTCG
>CAZWPY010000079.1:0-5599 GCA_964635475.1 uncultured Acidimicrobiia bacterium | reverse complement strand
TGACGAGGCCCGAATGACACCGCCAGCCGGGCGAGGGGCCCACGTCGACTCCCTGTCCGACCGCGAGTTGTTCGAGTTGATGAAGGAGCTGGCCGCGGCCACGGGTGACCCGGCGTCGGCTGGACGAGCGACGGAGGTTGTCGAGGCCGGGCTCGCGCGGTGGGGAGACGATCTCGCCCGGGCGTGCCTTCGTGGCGGTGCGCAGCGAGGAAACGGCGCCGACTACTTTCTGCCGGCCTGCCACGGGTACGTGATGGCGGCCGACACGCTCCTGCACGTAGCCGCCGCTGCGCACGCAACGGCCGCGTGCGAACGTTTGCTCGTGGCCGGGGCCGAGGTTGGCGCCCGCAACCGCCGCAAAGCGACACCGCTGCACAGCGTGTGCGCCGGGTCGCCAGAGACCTTGTTGCACGACGAGGTCGAGCAGGTAGCGACGGCGCGGCTGCTGCTGGCCGCCGGGGCCGACCTCGACGCGTGCGCCGCGGGCGGGGTCACGCCGCTTCATCGTGCCGTGCGTAACCGCTGCACGGCTCTCGTTGCGCTGCTGCTCGAGGCCGGCGCCGACCGCGACCTGAGGACGTCGCGTGGGTCAACGGCACTGCGTCTCGCCGGGGTCGACTCGGGCCGGCCCGGAGTAGGGAGCGAGCTCGCACGCGCGGCGCAGCTGCAGATCATCGAACTGCTCAGCCCGCTGAGGTGAAAGACATGTCAAACGCATGTGGCGACGACCTTTAGTCGCGCTGGCGGGGTCGGTCTTGTGTTTCGGTGTCGCGTGTTCGACGAGCGCCACCGAGAGTTCGGCCGTGAACGACGCGGCACGGGTCGCTGCGACGCGGCGCCTCTTCGCCGACGTCGATCCGGCCGGCCCCGGGTGTTCGGCCGCAGTGTTTCGCCGCGGCGAGGTCGTGTACGCGGAGGCGTTTGGGCTGCGGCAACTCGAGCCGGCCGAACCCATGACGACCGACACGGTGCTCGACATCGGCTCGACGTCTAAGCAGTTCACGGCGACAGCGATCGGGTTGCTCGCCCTGCGCGGCGCCGTCGAGCTGTCGGCGCCGGTCGACACATACCTGCCGACCCTTGCGTCGTGGGCCGACGACGTCACGGTCGACAACCTCGTGCACCACACGTCCGGTATTCCCGACTACGTCGACCTACTAACCGACCTCGGATACTCCGACGCCGATGTCACGACCGACGCCGATGCGCTCAGCGTGTTGAGCGACGTTGCGGCGCTCACCTTCACTCCCGGCACGAGTTGGGAGTACTCCAACTCCAACTACTTCCTGCTCGGCGAGATCGTCGAGCACGTCAGCGGATCGCCGTTGCCCGAATTCCTCGCGCAGGAAGTGTTTGCGCCACTCGACCTCGCGATGCGAATGGAGCCGGTCGCCGACATCGCCGGCAAGGCGGTGTCGTACACGCGGTCGGAGGGCGCGGCGGGCTGGGAGGTGGCGGATAGTCGATGGGAGCAGGTCGGCGACGGCGGAATTCAGACGACGCCGAGCGAACTCGTGCGTTGGGCATCGCAGTACTGGGAGTCGACGTTGCCCGGCGACTCCGGCGGACTAAACACGCTACGGTTCCGTGAGGCGGCTGTGGTTCCTGGCGGCGACGGCGAAGAGTACGGATTTGGTATAAGCAGAGACGTGGACGACGATGGCGCGGCGGTCTACTTTCACGACGGCTCGTGGGCTGGCTTTGAGACCACATTTGTAGTGGCACCCGAGCAGGAGATTGCCGTCGCGGCCACGTGTTCGAGCCCCGAGGTCGTCCCGGAGACCGACGGCGGTTGGGGTACTGATTTGCTAGCCGCGTGGACGCAGCCGCAGCAGCAATAGCAATAGCAATAGCAGGAGACCCTCAGTGAGCCGCGGCGAGAGCGTCGATCGCGGCTCGGTCGGTCGGGCCCAACGTCTCATTTTTCGTGCCCGCTCGCTGGCGTAACGCCTGCGCCTCCTCCGAGGTCAGCGCGCACGGCACGGTCACCGGGTCGATGTCGTACAAGCGGGCCGAATTGAGTCCGAAGATCTTGGCCTTCAGCTCCCTTGTGAGCGCCGGATACCCATATTTCTCTTGAAACTCCACGGTGATCTCGAAAGCGCGGAACGCTTCGATCTGGTCTTGCGGCGAGCCGTACCAGATCGAGTCGGTGCCCCACACCACGTTGTCTTCTCCGAAGGTGAGCAAAAGTTTGCCGAGCGTGTGCGCGGCCTCGGTTGGTTTGGCCATCACGAAGCGCCAGGTGCTGCCCAACTCTGCATACACGTTGCCGCCGGGCTTGATACCGGCCGTGCGCACCGATGCCACCAGGCGATCGACGCTGAAGTGCTCGGCGGCGTTTTCGTCGAACGGTCCCTCCTTGAAGCCATTCACAAAGTCGTAGCCGGAGTGGTAAACGACGAAACGCGCGTCGGGGAACTCCGCCGCGATCGGGCCGATGTCGACGGGGTCGGAGTAAGGGGCGTTGGCAGGGTTGCCGCCGACCGAGTTGAGGCCCTTGTGCACCGCGATGATCGGCTTGCCGAGCGCAAGAGCGTTGCGCACGAACGTGCGGCCGACTTGTGGGGCCGAGGAATCATGGTCATCGAAGTACCAACCGGGGCCACCCGCATGTGTGTAGGTCTTCCACGCGATCATCGGGTAGTTCTCGGCGAGGGCGGCCATGGCGTCGGGCAGCGCGTCGGGGCCGATCACGCCCGCGTTGAGGTGCGGCTGCATAAAGACGCGGCCGCTATCGCAGAGTTCGTCGGCGTCGGCGATGACGGATTTCATCGTGTCAGAGGAGAACAAGGCCTCGCCGCCAGGAATCCCCGACAGCACCAACGCCCGCGTGTCGGATTGGGCGAACATCAAGTCGAGGAAGGAGGCCCGATCAAAACAGTCGTGCGGGTTGTCGGCGCCACAACTGGCCTGCGCGAACTGCGGCACCGGCCAATCCTTGCCCTCGGGCGGATACTCGAGCAGGTGCCCTTGTACGTCAAATATGAACTCATCGCCGCCGAGTTCCGTGGCCGCGGTGGCGTTGTCGACGGTCGACTCCTCCGACACCGCGTAAGTGCCGCCGGTGGCCGAGTCGTCTTTCGTGTCGTCGTCCTTCGAGCACGCGGCGAGCACCGACAACACCGTTGCCGAGCCGGCTGCTGAGAGCAGGAACTGCCGCCGTCCGACCCCGGCACGGCGGGCGTTCGCGTCGATCGCGATCCGGGCTTGGCGCGCGACTCGCCGCAGCAAGGGTGAGGTCTCGGGCGGGTAGAACTCGCCGTTTGACACGGGGCGCAGCTTGATTGGCAGCCCGAGTTCGTCGTCGTGGATGTCGCGTCGCGCCATCGGCGCAACGTAGCAAACGCCTCGATCGTTTCTCGGCGCAGGCGGGGGAGTGGCGGGCATAGCGTTGTGTATGCGAACGATCGGCTTGCTCGGCGGCCTGAGCTGGGAAGCGTCAGTGGAATATGAGGCAGTCATCAACCGAACGGTGCGGGCCCGCCTCGGTGGTTCGGCTGCTGGCGACGTGTGGATCAGGTCGTACAACTTCGCCGCGATCCAGAGATTGCAAGAAGCGGGGGACTGGGACGCGCTGGAATCGTGGCTCGCGAGCGACGGGTGTGTGTTGGCGGCAGCTGGTTCGGAGGTGCTGGGGATTTGTGCCAACACGATGCACCTCGCATACCCCGCACTGCGGGCAGCGCTCGACGCGGCGGGCCACCACGGTGTGGAAGTGGTCCACGTCGGTGATGCAGCGGGCGCCGCTGCGGTGACGGGGGGTCACACGTGCGTCGGTTTGATCGGCACTCGCTACACGATGCAAGAACCGTTCCTGCGGGACTGGTTGCAGCAGCGTCATGGCTTGGTGGTGCTGACGCCCGAGGATCGCGATCAGACCCACGTTCACCGGATCATCTACGACGAGTTGGTGCGGGGCGTGGTGCGTGACGGCTCACGCGATCTGCTGCTCGGCGTCGTCGACCGGCTGGTCGAACGAGGCGTGACCGCGGTCGTGTCCGCCTGCACCGAACTCGAACTTTTGCTCGACGAGGAGGACCTGCACGACCTCGCCGCAGGGCCGGTCGCGTGGCTGCCGACGGCCAAGCTGCACGCGCTCGCGCTGGCCGAGGCCGCGTTGGCTTAGTGCAGGGCCGCGGCCCGCCACGGCGTCGCGGGTGAGCTACGGCTGTTCGGAGGTGACGTTGCTCGCGTCCTTACCGTTGCTGCCGTCGTTACCGTTGCTGCCGTTGTTACCGGCGCTGCCGTCGTCGCCATCGTTGCCGAGGACGTCGTCGAGGACGTCGCCGAGGAAGTCGACGAGCCCAACGGTGTCGTCGGGCACGGTCACGGCGCCGGCCGTTCCGTAGTTCCACAGGTCGATTCCCACAACCACTCGTCCCTCCTTGGCCGGGGGCTCAGGAGCCGCAGCATCGGCGCCGCCAGAAGTATCGGCGCCGAGCGCGTCGAGCAACGTCGACCAGGTCAAGGACTGTTCGATGCGGCGAGGCCGACCGGAGTCGTCGAGCCACACGTCGCTGGTGAGCCCACTTTTCAGCGCGTCGGCCACTCGCTGCACTTGTTCGTCTCGATCAGTCGAGGTCGTGTCCGTGTCGGCGGCGTCGGCGGCGTCGGCTTGTTTGGCAGCTTGGTCGACGAGCGTCTCAGCCAGTTCACGCCCGGCGCTGAGCGTCCCGCGGTAGTGCGTCGTTCGCTCGCCGCGGATCTCCTCTGTGCCGACCTTCTCGAAGTCGTCGTGCGCGCCTTCGAGGCTGCGGACCAACGCCTGCGGGCTAGATGCGCCGCGGGTGCGCAGGTCGGCGAGTGAGATCCCAAGGCCGGATCCGTCGAGACGAACCCAACGGCCGTCGCCGCCGATACGCACGTAGGCAATCGAGCCGTCGATGATCGCTTCGAACCACGCATCGGTGTCGCCGTCGACGGAGGCCTTCTTGTCGCCGCCGAACTGGATGCGGACGCGGTCTTGTGCCGTGTCGAGCACGCCGGTGGCTTGCACCCACGGGTCGGTGGCAGTCCCGACACGAAATTCGTACTCAGCGTTGCTGTCGTCGCGAGCCGCTTGCGCGGCCTCGGTGATCAGACCCTGCGGTGAGTTGTCCTCAGCGGAGGTCGTCTCGCCGCCCGGCTCGCCGCCCGCCTCGTCGGGGGCTGCTTCGTCGGTGTTTTGTTCGGCCGCGGTCGACGAATCGGCCGCACTCTTGCTGGCCGAATCCGTCGTCGAGCACGCGCCAACTGCCAGGGCGCTGAGCCCGGCGATGGCCAGGAGGCGGATCAAACGAGAGGGGGACACACGGGTATTCACAGTCACGATGACCCACGGTAGGGCCGCGGAGTCGCGAAACGGCCGCGCACCTGTGCGGCAGCGCTGCGGCTGCGGTGCGCGGCAGCGCCACAGCTGCGGTGCGCGGCAGCGCCACAGCTGCTATGTGCAGCGCTGCGGTCGCGGAATCGACGCCGGGAACTTGGGCGTGGTCCGACCTGTTTCGACCCGAATGAACGGGCGACAGCAGCGGTTAGCGTGCTGGCCGTGAGCCGCATCACACCCGCGCAACTGGCGAGCCGGCACGACATCACGGTTGCCCCGTCGATCCTGTCG
>CAZWPY010000078.1:0-14677 GCA_964635475.1 uncultured Acidimicrobiia bacterium | reverse complement strand
CGCATCGAGATCGACTCGTTGCCGACCGAGATCGACGTGGTCGAGCGGCGAATCCGCCAGCTCGAAGTCGAGCGGATGGCACTCGCCAAGGAGACCGACGCAGGTTCCGCCGAACGACTCCGTGCACTCGACGCCGAGCTCGCGAATCTCAACGAGCAACGCAGCGCAATGACCGCCCACTGGGAGGCCGAGAAGGAACAGATCGCCACTATTCGTTCATTGAAGGAACGTGCAGAAGCCCTTGGTCACGACGTCGAACGTTTCGAGCGCGACTCGGAGTTCGGTCGCGCCGCTGAGATTCGTTACGGGTTGCTGCCGGAAGTGGAACGTGAGCTCGAGGCCGCATCGGTTCGGCTCGCGCAACTTCAGGCCGACGGGCAGATGCTGAAAGAAGAGGTCGACGACGGCGACATCGCTGAGGTCGTCGCGAAGTGGACCGGGATCCCAGTCAGCCGCCTAATGGCGGCGGAGATGGAGAAGTTGCTCCACCTCGAAGAGGCGCTTGAGCGCCGCGTGGTTGGTCAGCGTGAGGCCGTCTCCGCGGTGGCCAACGCGGTGCGGCGCAGCAGGTCGGGCTTGAGCGACCCGAATCGACCGATTGGCTCGTTCTTGCTGCTCGGGCCCACCGGCGTCGGCAAGACCGAACTTGCCCGGGCCTTGGCCGAGTTTCTCTTCGATGACGACAAAGCCATGGTTCGCATCGACATGAGTGAGTACCAAGAGAAACACACCGTGAGCCGACTGATCGGCGCGCCGCCGGGATACGTCGGTTACGACGAGGGCGGACAGTTGAGCGAAGCGGTTCGGCGCCGGCCGTACTCGGTTGTGCTGCTCGATGAGGTCGAGAAGGCGCACCCCGATGTGTTTGGCGTGTTGTTGCAGCTGCTCGATGACGGTCGTTTGACCGACGGACAGGGACGCACCGTCGACTTCCGCAACGTCGTGCTGATCATGACGTCGAACCTGCCGGGTGATCCGGCGGCGTTCTTCCGGCCCGAGCTACTCAACCGCATTGATGAAATCGTCCGATTCTCGACGCTTGGCCCCGAGCAACTGCGAGCAATTGTCGACATTCAACTCGCCGCGCTGCGCTCCCGCCTCTCCGCACGCCGAATCGAGCTCGAGGTCGATGCCGCGGCCGCCGACTGGCTCGGCCAACACGGGTACGACCCCGCTTTCGGCGCGCGGCCGCTCAAACGCCTGATCCAACGGTCGATCGCCGATCCGATGGCCAAACTTCTGTTGGAAGGAGCGATTCATGACGGTGATGTGGTTCGTGTGACTCAAGAAAAAGATGAGCTACGACTTGCTCCTGTTTCTCACGGGGTCTAAGTTCCTCGGCGGAGAAGAAGGCAGGAGCGCCCACGTGGGTGTTTCCGAAGAGGGCATCGCCCGAGAGGGCAAAGGGAGGAAAAGTGAACGGTGGCGCGCGCGCTCACCAGCGGGGGTTCACACGGATGGCGGTTGTTGCAGCTGTCGTAGGCGCGAGCGCCTTCGGCCTGTCTGCACAGGCAAGTGCCGCGGTTCAGACGTTGGACTACTCGTGTTCTGTAACCGGTCAGGCCATGGACCTGACGATCGACGTCGGCGCCGGGTCGCCGAGCGCAATCAAACCGGGAGACGTTGTGACGTTTGCCCTCAGCATCGGGATGGACGTCAGCGAGATCCCTGCCGATGTGGCGGGGGCGGCAGTGGCGTCACTTGTCGACAGCGAACTGGTCGTCGCCCTCCCGGCAAACACGACGTTTAGCGAGATTTCCGGCGCGCCGGCGGGCACCGATACACCGGCGATCGGATCAGAGGGTGACGTTGTTGTTCCGCTCCCGGATCCGCTCACTCGAAGCGGTTCTGACGTGGCCATCGAGTTCGACGTCACGGTGGAAGCAGTAGGAGCATCGGCGGGGCAGAGTCTCGAACTCGGCGCTCCGGAACTGTTGACCACCACGGTGCTCGACCTCTCTGCGCTCGGCGGTCCCGCGTCGTCGTCACGCGAGACGTCGTGCGAGGCCCCCGACGGCGCGGTACTGGCGTCGGTGATGGTCGAGGCGGCGACCACGACCACCACCACCACGACCACGACAACCACAACGACCACGAGTCTCCCGACGTCGACGACGTCGTCGTCGGTACCCACCAGCACGTCGTCGTCGACCACGAGCACGACAACGACAACGGCCGCGACGACGACCACGACCACCACGACGGCAGCGACTACGACAACGGCCGCGACCACGACAACGACCTCGAGCGCCCCCGTCGCGGATGTGCCCGCTGCACCGCCCGCGGCGCCGCCCGTGACGCCAGCGGCCACGCCGTTGCCAACACCCGCGGCAGCTCCGGCACCCGCGTTTACTGGGTCGTCGTTGACGCTCGCTGCGGCTGCTGCCCTACTCCTGTTGGTCGGCGCAAGTGTGTGGCGGCTCGCGCCTGTGGGCGTGAAGGGCCGCCGCGCAGCCGTGCGGCGCTGAGGACCGCCGGGATGCCGCGACGGCCCACGTCGTTGTGTCTGACTTAAGTGGTAGGGATTCGTCACACCCTCGCTACAGTTGCCGTCGGCGTGATGCGGTAGTCACGCCGAGTCGGTTCAGCCGAATCGGTCAGCCGAATCGGTCAGCCGAATCGGTCGGGCAGGTGGTTCAGACAACCGGCTGAATCGTGAGCAACGACGGGCGAGGGTGTGGCGCGTCGCGTAGGTCACTGCGCGGGTGGGCTGCGGCAAACGACGGGAGCAAGTGGTGCGAGCAACGATCGTGGTCGGGGCGCAGTGGGGCGACGAGGGTAAGGGCAAACTCACGGACCTGCTGGCCAAGGAAATGGCCGTCGTCGTGCGTTACCAAGGTGGCCACAACGCTGGGCACACGATCGTGGTCGACGGCGAGTCGTTTGCCCTGCAGCTTGTTCCCAGCGGGGTGTTGGTTCCTTCGGTCGTGCCTGTGATCGGAAATGGGGTTGTGGTCGACCCGCAGGTGCTGGTGGCCGAACTCGACATGCTCGAAAGCCGCGGCGTCGACACCAGCAGGCTGCGAGTCAGTGGCAATGCGCATCTGATCATGCCGTACCACCAAGAACTTGACGAGCTAACCGAACGTCGGCTTGGCAAAAACAGCCTCGGCACAACGAAACGTGGCATTGGGCCCACATATGCCGACAAGGCCGCGCGCGTCGGTTTGCGGGTGCAGGACTTGCTCGACCCGAAGATCTTCCGCGAGAAGTTGCAAGTTGTTCTTAAGGAAAAGAACCAAATCCTCGCCAAGGTGTACAACCGTTTGCCGCTCTCGGTCGACGACATCTGCGCGCTCTATCTCGAGCAGCTCGCCCCGCGGATCGCGCCGCTGATCACCGACACCGTCGCGTTGGTCCACGAAGCGCTCGACGCCGGCTTGGGCGTGTTGCTCGAAGGTGCGCAAGCCACCTTCCTCGACCTCGACCACGGGACCTATCCGTTCGTGACCTCGTCGAACCCGACCGCGGGCGGGGCGCTCGTCGGGTCAGGTTTAGGCCCGTGCCACATCGGACGCGTGATCGGAATTGCCAAGGCTTACCTCACACGAGTCGGGGCTGGCCCGTTTCCCACCGAGTTGCACGACGAAACCGGCGACCTACTCGTGACCCGCGGCGGCGAATTCGGTACCAACACGGGTCGACGACGGCGCACCGGTTGGGTCGACGCGGTGATGTTGCGCCAAGCGGTGCGGCTCAACTCGCTGACCGAGATTGCGTTGACCAAGCTCGACGTGCTCGACGTTTTCGATGAGGTCAAGGTGTGTGTGGGTTACGAGGTTGATGGCGCCGTCGTGCGTTATCCCCCGTACCACCAGTCAGAATTACACCGGGCGACGCCGGTGTACGAGACCTTGCCCGGATGGGGTGTCGACATCTCCTCAATGACCCAACGGTCGCAATTGCCCGCGCGTGCGGTGCAGTACGTCGAATTCCTAGCCGAGCAAGTGGGCGTGCCAATCTCGGTCGTCGGCGTGGGTCCCGGTCGGGAGCAGTTCGTAGCAATGGAGGGCTGATGCTCGTTGTGATTGTTGGTTCTGGTGGGCGCGAGCACGCCTTGGCGTTGGCCTGTGCGGCCGACGCCGACGTGGTTGTCGTGCCGGGTTCACCCGGGATCGAGGATCACGATTCGGGCATTTGGGTTTCTGGGCCTGTCGGTGAGACTCAGTTGCTCGACATTTTGGTTGCGTACAAGGCCGACCTGTACGTGATCGGCCCCGAGCAGCCCTTGGTCGACGGGCTCGCCGACTCACTACGGGCCCGTGGCTGCGTGGTGTTCGGGCCCGGCGCCGACGGTGCGGCGCTTGAGGGCTCGAAGGCGTTGCTCAAAGAAGTGCTCGATTCCGCCGGCGTGCCGTGTGCCACGTCGGTTACCTGTCGGACTGAGGCCGAAGCTCGCGCCGCGCTGGAAGATCTGAGCGAGGGCTACGTCGTAAAGACCGATGGCTTGGCTGCAGGAAAGGGCGTTCTGGTTACTGACGACCTCGACGAGGCCATCGCTGATGCTGTAGCGAAACTGCGAGGGCAGTCTTTTGGTGCAGCTGGTCGGACAGTTGTGGTCGAGGAGCGACTCAGCGGACCGGAAATCTCGGTGTTTTTTGTGTGCGACGGCAGGCGCGCCGTGGCGTTGCCAGCCGCGCAGGACCACAAACGATTGCTCGATGACGACCACGGTCCCAACACGGGAGGTATGGGTGCCTTCAGCCCTGTGCCCGGGGTTGGCGACGAGGTCCTCGCGGAGTTGTGCCGTGACTTTGCCGAGCCGACTCTGCATGAACTGACTCGCCGCGGGATCGACTTCCGTGGCGTGTTGTTTGGTGGATTCATGCTGACCGCAAGCGGGCCACGTCTGTTGGAGTACAACGTCCGTTTCGGAGATCCCGAAACACAAGTTGTGTTGCCCCGTTTCGACGGCAGTCTTGTTGGGTTGTTGATGTGCGCGGCCCAAGGGGACTTGACCCGTGCTGCCCCGTGGCGAGTTCGCCCCGATGCGGTCGTGGCGGTTGTGGCTGCTGCGGCGGGTTACCCGGTCGCCCCTGAGACGGGAGCGCCGATAGCGGGCCTAGAAGAGGTCGGAGCCGTGCCCGACGTTCGTGTGCTTCACGCCGGGACCGGTTTTGATCTCGAAACGGGTTGGTTCGTGAACGGCGGCCGGGTTCTCAACGTCGTCGCGAGCGGCGCGACCCTCGATGAGGCCCGCGAGCGTGCGTACGAAGGGCTTGCGTGTATTTCGTGGCCCGGCTTGCAGTACCGCAGCGACATCGGTGCCGCTGGGCTTGCGGCTGCTCCGACCTTGATCTGAGGTAACCAAACGGGCACGAGACGCGCCGCGGGCTCCCGGTCGCGTGCTCGCCGTCGGTAGACCTCGACAAATCCGCAACTCTCGCCACTGACCTCGGGCCATCCGCCGTGTTGTCAGGGGCCGTCGTGTCGCCGACTTAACTGGTGGGGACGTCTCGGGAGGAATGGTGGGAAACAGCCAGCGGATTGCGATCGTGATGGGCTCGCCGCGCGACTCCGAGAAGATGGCGCCCGCCAGTCGGCTGCTGGAGCAGTGCGGGATTCAGCACGACTTCTTTGTGATGTCGGCGCACCGCTCACCCGAACTCGTCGCGGCGTTCGCTCGCAGTGCGCGCGAGCGGGGTTATGCGGTGGTGATCGCCGGTGCCGGCATGGCGGCTCACCTTGCGGGCGCGATCGCCGCGCACTGCACCTTGCCGGTGATTGGCGTGCCGCTGTCGGGGGGCGCGATCGGCGGGATCGACGCGCTGTATGCGACGGTCCAGATGCCCACGGGGATTCCCGTCGCCACGGTCGCCATCGACGGCGCGGCAAATGCGGCGCTGCTCGCTGTGCAGATCCTCGCAATTGGTAACCCGGACTTGGTCGCGTTCCTCGACGAGCAACGCCGGGATCAGATTCCGCCAGAGACCGATTCGGCGGCGGCGGCGCTCGGCTTGTCGGAGCTCCTCGGTCGACCGCAGGAGCGAGCGAACGATGATTGAGCGCTACACGCCTGCGCCACTGGCGCAGATCTGGTCGGAGGCAGCCAAATTCAGCCGCTGGCTAGAGGTCGAGCTGTTAGCCACCGAGGCGAATGCCGAACTGGGGGTCGTGCCGGCCGCAGACGCCGCGACATGTCGTCGCCTCGCCCCCGCGTGTGACGATGAATTTGTCGCGGCTGTCGAGGCGCGTGAACGTGTGACGGACCACGACGTCGCCGCGTTTGTTGATGTCGTACAACAACACATTGGCCCGCCGGCGGGAAAGTGGATTCACTTTGGGCTGACGTCCTCAGACGTCGTCGACACGGCGCTCTCACTCGGCTTGGTCCGCGCACTCGACGTGATCAGGACCGACGCCGTTGCGTTGCAGGCCGCGTTGTTGCAGCTCGCACAGGAACATGCACGCACGGTCATGGTTGGGCGCACGCACGGAGTACATGCCGAGCCGACGACGTTTGGTGCGAAGGTCGCGCTCTGGGGCTTGCAGGTCGGCCGCGACATCGACCGACTCGACCAGGCCCGCCAGACAATCGCCGTCGGCAAGCTGTCGGGTGCGGTGGGCACGTACTCGAACATCGATCCCCGCGTCGAGGCCCACGTGTGTGCGGCGCTGGGCCTCGCGTCGGTGGCAGCCACGCAGGTGGTCGCGCGTGATCGACACGCGCAAGTGCTCTACGCGTGCGCGGCGGTGGGCTCGACGTGTGAGCTGATCGGCACTGAAATCCGCCATTTGCAGCGCACCGAACTCCGTGAGGCGGAGGAGCCGTTTCGTGCCGGGCAAAAGGGAAGCTCGGCTATGCCGCACAAGCGGAACCCGATCACCGCTGAGCGCATCTCCGGCCTTGCTCGCGTGTTGCGTGGAAATCTCAGTGCTGGGCTGGAAAACGTAGCGTTGTGGCACGAGCGTGATATTTCACACTCGTCGGTCGAACGTGTGGTGCTTCCCGACTCGACGGCGCTGGCGAGTTACGTGTTGCGGCAAGCAACGCGAATTGTTTCCGGGCTGGTCGTACGGCCCGACGTGATGCGCGAGAACCTCGAGCGTTCATTTGGACTGGTGTTCTCGCAACCGGTGTTGCTCGCGCTCGTCGACGCGGGGCTGAGCCGCGACGATGCGTACCGGATCGTGCAACAGTGTGCGATGACGGCATGGGAGACCGCCACCGACTTTCGGACGTTGATCGAGGCCGACGATCGGGTCAGCGCCACCGTCACGTCGGCTCAACTCGACGACGCCTTCTCCGTCGAGCGGGCGCTGAGCCGTTCAGGGCGAGCGCTGAGCGACCTGATTGCCGACGTGGAGGGGCGACAGTGACTACCGACGAGTTGCGCCCTGTTCATCGGGGCAAGGTCCGTGATATCTACGAGGTTGACGGCGATCACCTCTTGATGGTCACGTCGGATCGGATGTCGGCATTCGACGTCGTGATGGCCGAACCCATTCCCGACAAGGGCCGCGTGCTGTGCGCCATGACCCAGTACTGGTTTGCCGAGCTCGACGACGTGGCACCGAACCACTTGGTGACGTTTGACCCGGCCGATTTCCCTCAACGGGCCGACGCCGTGATGGATCGGCTGAAGGATGCAGAGGCGAACTTGGCTGGGCGAGCGATGTTGGTCCGTCGCGCCGAGATGTTGCCGATTGAGTGCATCGTGCGCGGCCGCCTCACGGGATCCGCCTGGAAGGAGTACCGCGCGAACGGCACGATGAATGGGGCCGTGCTGCCGACGGGTCTACGCGAGTCGGATTTGTTGCCCGAGCCGGCCTTCACTCCGTCGACCAAGGCGCACTCTGGTCACGACGTCAACATCTCCCTCGCCGAAGCGGCAGAGCTCGTCGGGGCAGAAGTGCTCGACCACGCGATGCAGATCTCACTACAAGCTTTTGCGCGGGCGTCGGCGCGCGCGGCCGAGCGCGGAATTGTTATCGCTGACACCAAATTTGAACTTGGCTTCATCGACGGGGAGCTCGCCTTGTGTGATGAGGTGTGCACGCCGGACAGCTCTCGCTTCTGGCCGGCTGACCAAGTCGTGCCGGGGACATCGCCGCCGTCGTTCGACAAACAACCGCTGCGGGACTGGCTGGAGCAGTCGGGCTGGGACAAGACGCCGCCGCCGCCGAGGTTGCCAGCGGCGATTGTCAGCCAGACTGCCGCGCGCTACCGAGACGCATACGAAGTAGTGAGTGGCCGACGTCTTGCCGACTGGCCTGGAGGGAGTTGAGATGGCCGCGTTTCATATTGTGATCGAGGTGCGCCTACGCGAGGGGATTGCCGATCCGGAGGGAGCGACAATCGAAAAGGCGTTGCCAGCGCTCGGCTTTTCGGGCGTGTCGGCGGTACGCGCGGGTAAGTGTTTCCGCTTGACGGTGCAGGCCGAGTCACGCGAACACGCGCTGGACACTGCGCACAAGATGTGTGAGCGGCTGCTTGCTAACCCCGTGATGGAAGACGTCGTGGTTTCGATCGACGATCGTGGGTGAGGTGGCCACGAGCATGACGCGTGATGTCGAATCTGGCGAGAGCAGCGGGACTCGCGTGCGGGTCGGAATCGTTGTGTTTCCCGGGACCAACTGCGAGTTCGACGTTGCTGAGGCGATTCGTGCCGCCGATGGTGAACCGGTCTTTTGCTGGCACGCGGATGCCGCATTGGGCGAGGTCGACGCTGTCGTGGTCCCGGGCGGTTTCGCGCACGGCGACTACTTGCGGCCGGGGGCGCTCGCTCGATTCAGTCCGATCATGGGGGCGATTGCAACGTTTGCCCATGACGGTGGGCCTGTCGTGGGGATTTGTAATGGCTTTCAGGTGTTGACCGAGGCCGGCCTACTCCCGGGAGCCCTGATCAAGAATGCCGGGCTGCGATTTCGTTGCGAAATGGCAGAGGTTGTTGTGGAGTCGACGCGGTCCCCGCTCACACGCGGCCTTACGATCGGGACGGTGCTGCGGGTGCCGATCAACCACTTCGAGGGCAACTATTTGATCGACGACGCGGGCCTCGAGTCTCTGCGGGCCAACGATCAAGTGGTGTTCCGGTACGCAAACAACCCAAATGGATCCCGCGATTCGATTGCCGGGATTTCGTCGAATGGGGGAAACGTGGTTGGCCTGATGCCGCACCCAGAGCGGGCTCTCAGCGAGCTCGTCGGTAGCTCGGATGGCCTGGCGTTGTGGCGCAACCTGGTGGCCGGATGTCGCCGGCAAGCCACTGTTTGAGCGTCGGCGGTACGTGTCGGCCACGCCTACTGCGGGCCGAAGCCGGCAACCGTTTTAGCCCTTGGTGATTCCCGCGCGTCGTAGGACCGCGGGCTCCACGCCGACTTCGCGCCACGCGGCAGGCGTGAGCGCGCGACGCGCTCCGTACTCTGCAGCAACGGCGACAAAGGCTTCTTCGAGCTGCGAGAGGTCGACAGCGTCGTTCATACGCGCGAGCTCGTCGGTCAGGTCCATCCGCTCCTGTGCCAAGTGCAGCCGATCAAGCGGGCCCGCGCTGTCGATCGTGGCGACTACCTCATCGAGGCGGCGCTCCACCGTTTCGCGGGTGCGCTTGCGGCCCCGTTTTGGTTTGTTCGCCTCCAACGCTTCTAGGTATTCGCGCACGATGCGGCCTTGCTCACGCCCGACTCGCAATGCGTCTTTGTGTTCGCTGCTCATTTCACGAGATGTCATGGCCTTGGTCCTTTATTGGCAGGTAATTGTGCGCACGGCGCAGGCTTGGCAGGTAATTGTGCGCACGGCGCACGAACTCAGCGGTTCGGTCAATTGTTGCAAATGATCGCGGCCGCCGGCGCAAATAGGGGCGCGTGGCTCGACCCGGGGCCGGTGAGTACCCGAAGCGCCACTACGGTTGTGCTGTGTCGAGTCGCCCGACCAGCGTTGTCCACCGGGAGCTGGGTCTCACCGACGAGGAGGCGCAAAGGATCGTAGAGATCCTCGGGCGAGAGCCCAACCACCTTGAGTTGGCCATGTACGCCGTGATGTGGTCCGAACACTGTTCGTACAAGTCGTCGCGCCGGCACTTGGCGCGACTGCCGACCGACGCGCCGTGGGTGTTGGTTGGTCCGGGCGAAAACGCTGGCGTTATCGATGCGGGACACGGCGTGGCCGTTGCGCTGCGCATCGAGAGCCACAACCACCCGTCGGCAGTCGAGCCCGCCCAAGGCGCGGCCACCGGAGTTGGTGGAATCCTGCGCGACATCTTCACGATGGGTGCACGACCGATCGCATTGATGGACCCCTTACGTTTCGGCCCGTTGGACGACGCGACGAGCCGTTGGCACGTGGAGGGTGTGGTTCGGGGCATCTCGGGCTACGGCAATGCCGTGGGTGTTCCCACTGTCGGCGGGGAAGTCTGTTTCGACGAGTGTTATTCGGACAATCCGCTCGTCAATGTTTTGTGTGTCGGGGTCCTGCCGACGGAGCGACTTGTGTTGGGGCAGGCCTCGGGAGTCGGCAACCTCGCGGTGTTGCTGGGCTCGACAACGGGGCGTGACGGAATTGGTGGTGTCTCCGTACTCGCGTCGGCAGGATTTGGCGACGCGGAGCTCGACGCGTCGAAGCGGCCGAATGTCCAGGTCGGCGATCCGTACGAGGAGAAGCGCCTGATCGAAGCGTGTTTGGCGCTGATCGACGCAGGTGTCGTGGTGGGGATTCAAGACCTCGGCGGTGCGGGCCTCACCTGTGCGACGAGCGAAACCGCCAGTCGTGGTGGTGTCGGTATGGACGTGGATCTGTCGGCCATTGCGCTGCGTGAGCCGCGCATGGAGCCGTTCGAGATCATGACCAGCGAGTCACAAGAGCGCATGTTGGCAATCGTGACCCCCGCCGACATCGAGGCGGTGCGGGCGATCTGTGACCGCTGGGAGGTTCGCCACGCGGTCGTTGGCGTGGTCACTGACAGCGGGCAATTGCGAATACTCGACCGTCGCGGCGGTGAGGTCTTGGCCGACATTCCCGCCGCGTCGCTGCACACCGACGCGCCGAACTACGACCGACCGATTGCACCCCGTCCCCGCTCGGAGCCGCACGAAGCCACGCGCTCGGCGGAGGCCGACCGCACGCCAGCCCCGGCGTCGACCACTGCCGGCCTTATTGTCGACGTGTTGCGCTCGAACGTGTGGGTGTCGTCGCAGTACGACCATCAGCTTTTCCTGAACACGGTTGCCGGGCCGGGTTACGACGCGGCCTTGTTGCGCCTGCATGCCCCGGGGGTGCCCGCGCACCCGGGAGCGATCGCGTTGTCGACGGACGGCAACGGCCGCTGGTGTTCGGTCGACCCCCGCCGCGCAACGGCCGCGCTGGTTGCCGAAAGCGCGCTCAACGTGGCCTGCGTGGGCGCAACAGCGCGTGCTGTTGTGAACTGCCTCAACTTCGGCAATCCCGAACACGGCGAAGTCATGTGGGAATTGTCCGAGGCGATCGACGGGATGGCCGACGCGTGTCGGGCGCTCGGGTTGCCGGTGGTCGGCGGCAACGTCAGCTTGTACAACGAAAGCCGCGGTCGAGACATCGACCCGACCCCCGTCGTGGCGGTTTTGGGGGTGCTCGACGAACTCGTCTCGCGACCGCCGCCGCCGCAACTGGTAAGCGGCGCTCGCGTTTTTGTCGTCGGGGTGAACCGGCCGACGTCGTTGGCGGGGTCGTTGTGGGCTGATCGCCACGGCGATCGTGGCGGCGACTTTCCCGCGGTCGACTGGGAAGCACATGCGGCGTTGCTCGCCTGGGTTGTGGCCACCGTCGGTGCGCAAGCCGTCTCGGGGATTCACGACGTTGCTGATGGCGGACTCGCACTTGCTCTTGCCGAGATGGCCGCGCAGGGCCGATGTGGGCTGAGCTCGGACGTTTTGGCGCAGGCCACGACCGCAGAGTTGTTCTCCGAGGCGCCGTCGCGAGTGGTTGTCGTGGTCGAGCAGTCGCGTGCCGACGACGTGATCGCGACAGTTCCGCAACCCTTGTTGGTGTGGGACGTGGGCACGGCGGGCGGCGACGTTTTGCGAGTGGGTGACGCGCAACTCGAGGTGGCGGCGCTGCGCGACCGTTTTGACCACGCACTCGCGACCGCGATCGATGCGGAGGAACGCTGAGTGAACAACGTCGAAGCCGGCGGTGACATAGTGCGGCGGGACGCGAGTCCTGACGACGGCCCGAAGGAAGCGTGCGGCGTTTTCGCCGTGTACGCGCCGGACTCGCCGGTCGCCCACCTCACCTATGCCGGGCTCTACGCGCTGCAGCACCGTGGCCAAGAGGCTGCGGGAATGGCGGTCAGCGACGGCGAGCAACTGTTTGTAGTGAAGGACACGGGACTCGTCACTCACGCGTTTGACGAACGTCGCCTCGGTGGACTCAGCGGTCACCTCGCGATCGGCCACGTGCGGTATTCAACGACGGGTTCGAGCGTGTGGAGTAACGCACAGCCGGTGTTTCGTGAAGCCAACGGGGTGGAGTTTGCGTTAGGACACAACGGAAACCTCGTGAACACGGCCGAACTTGCTGCCGACGTGGGGATGTTGGAGTCGACGTGGGGAACCGACTCCGACGTGATGGCTGAACACCTACGGCGCGAACTCGACGGTCACGGCACGAGCCCGAGTTTGGAACGGGCTCTGCGAGTTGTGTTGCAGCGTGCTCGAGGGGCTTTCAGCTTGGTTTTGCTTGACCAACGCGCCGTATACGGCGTTCGTGACCCGCACGGGTTCCGACCACTGTGCCTTGGTCGGCTCGACTCTGGTTGGGTCATGGCGTCGGAGACCGCGGCGCTCGACATTGTTGGTGCGACCTTCATCCGAGAGGTTGAGCCCGGTGAGATGGTGGTGATCGACGAGCAGGGATGTCGATCAGTGCGGCTCTTTCCTGTTGATGAAGCCGAGCCAAAGTTGTGCCTGTTTGAGTTCGTGTACTTCGCGAGACCCGATTCACAGCTGTATGGCCGCAATGTCCACGCGGCGCGCCGACGGATGGGTGAACTTTTGGCTGCGCAGGCTCCGTTGTCGAGCGACCCCGCGGGCCGCGATGCGATGGTGATGCCGGTCCCCGAGTCGGGCATCCCGGCCGCGCAAGGTTTTGCTCGCGCGTCGGGAATCCCATACGGCGACGGCCTCACAAAGAACCGCTACATCGGCCGCACGTTCATCGCCCCGAGCCAGGCGATGCGCCAGCTCGGGGTGCGGATGAAGCTGAATCCATTGCGGGAGAACATTGCTGGCAAACGGCTAGTGGTGGTCGATGACTCGATCGTGCGCGGAACGACGACTCGACAAATCGTCGCGATGTTGCGCGCTGCGGGGGCCGCGGAAGTTCACTTACGCGTCTCGTCGCCACCGTACAAGTGGCCCTGCTTTTACGGAATGGACACAAACTCGCCGTCGGAGTTGTTGGCGGCCAACCTCAGTTTTGCCGAGATCGTCCAATACCTCGGCTGTGATTCTTTGGCCTACCTCGAACTTGATCGGCTGGTCGAGGCAACCGGAGCGAAAAACGCCGGCTTTTGCACGGCGTGCTTGTCGGGCGAGTACCCCGTGGCTCCGCCGCGCCGAGTAGGTGTCGCGCAGTCGGCCTTAGAGATCGCGGCCGAAGTCAACGTCGACGACCTTCAACAACTGTCGTGGTCGTGAGCGGCGAGACCTACGCCTCGGGCGGGGTCGACTTGGACAACGCGGACGAGGCTGTCGCCCGGATTTCTCGACACGTTCGCAGCACGTACCGACCGGAAGTCCTAGGTGACATTGGTGGCTTCGGCGCGATGTTTGCGCTTGGTCGATACGACGAGCCGGTACTTGTGAGTTCGACCGACGGCGTCGGAACAAAGATCCAACTCGCGCGCCACCTTGATCGGTGGGACACGATCGGCATCGACCTCGTGGCCATGTGTGTCGACGATCTTGCGGTAAGTGGCGCGGAACCGTTGTTTTTCCTCGACTACATCTCGTGTGGCCGTGTGATTCCCGAGCGGGTAGAGGCGGTAGTGGCGGGAATTGCGACGGCCTGCCGAGAGGTCGGGTGCGCGCTGGTGGGGGGCGAGATCGCCGAACACCCCGGCGTAATGGACGCCGATGATCTTGACCTCGCGGGTTTTGTGGTGGGCGTCGCAGAACGTGACTCGCTCGCGACAGCGGATTCGGTTCGACCTGGCGACGTGATTGTCGGTCTGGCGAGCCCCAACCTTCGTTCAAACGGCTTCTCGCTTGTGCGGCGCATCGTTTTCGAGCGCCACGCAGGTCTCGACCTTCACGCGCCTGCCTGGTCGGGCGCGTCGCGGACGTTGGGCGAGGAATTGCTGGCGCCCTCCGTGTTGTACGCGCCGACCATGGTTGCTCTGCGCCAGCACGTGCGTTACCGCGCGGCGGCGCACATAACCGGCGGCGGGATTGCCGCCAATCTGGCTCGGGCACTGCCGGCGCACTGCGATGCGCGTGTATCTGTGTCCTCCTGGCAGGTCCCGCCGGTGTTTGGTCTGGTTGCCGAGCTCGGTGATGTGGCGGTCGAGGAGATGGCGCGGGTGTTCAATCTCGGCTTGGGCATGGCCCTGGTTGTGGACGCGGCCGATGTCGAGGTCACGCTGGATATGTGTAAGTCCCACGGCGCGTGGGTCGTGGGCGAGATCGTCGCGGGCACAGGGGCTGTGAGCCTTGAGGGGTCATTCGACCTCACGGCGCCGCCTCGTTAGGCGCAGCGCCCGAC
>CAZWPY010000077.1:0-14769 GCA_964635475.1 uncultured Acidimicrobiia bacterium | reverse complement strand
ATTACCCAGCAGGTCCCGATTACCCAGCCGGTCCCGGCGTGCTGACCCGAGTAACGCACGCGTTGCCATCGCCAGCGCGCCGCCGGCCAGCTACGCGACCCGTCGTGCGAGTGGGAGTGGTGCAACACGAGTGGCACCCCGACCCCGCACAGCTGCGAGCGCGACTTACGGCCGGGGTGCGCGAAGCGGCCGCGCAGGGCGCAGCGCTTGTGTGTCTCGCGGAGCTGACGATGTCGCGTTATTTCGCGTCCGACCAGCGCGGCGCACACGCTGCGGGCGTGATTCCTGAACCGCTACCTGGCGGCCCGACGCACTCGTTTGTCGCGGAGTTGGCGAAGAGCTGCGGCGTGTTCGTCCAAGCGTCGGTATACGAACGCTCGGCCGAGTTCGCCCTCGGCTTCAACACAAACATCTGTGTCGACCCGAGCGGCGCATTGGTGGCTCGCACGCGTAAGACCCACCTCCCGATCACCGCCGGTTACTACGAGGATCGGTACTTCACCCACGGCGATTCTGGAACTCCCGTGCACGAGATTGCCGATATGCGTGTGGGATTTCCGACCTGTTGGGATGAGTGGTTTCCCGAGCTAGCCCGGGCTTATGCGCTCGGCGGCGCCGACGTGCTCGTGTATCCCACCGCGATTGGCTCGGAACCCGAGTTTCCTGAGTTCGACACAGCGCCGTTGTGGCGCAGCGTCATCGTCGGCCACGCGATCGCAAACGGGTTGTTCGTACTTGTGCCCAACCGTTGCGGGATCGAGCCCGGCGATCCGGGGATCGAGTTCTACGGTTCGTCGTTCGTCGTGGACCCCTACGGCCGGATCCTCGCGGAGGCGCCTCGCAACGAGCCATGCGTGTTGGTGGCTGAACTCGACCTTGACGCCCGCCGCGACTGGCTGGAGTTGTTCCCGTTTTTCGAGACTCGCCGGCCCGACGTGTACGGCGTGCTGCTCGATGAAGGTGACCCACCCGCGTAGGACGGGAAGCGGCGAGACCGAGTCCGGGTCGCTAGTTCGCCTGCAACTCGGGGGGCAGCGGTTGTGCGTGAACCACTGTGAGGCGTTGGGTTGGTCGAGTCAACGCGACATATAGCGCCCGGCGGCCGTGCGGGACCTCGGCCACAATGGCCGCAGGTTCAACTACCACGACGCGGTCGAACTCCAGGCCCTTGGCCAGCGCTGCGGGCACGACAGTGATGGGTGCGTCGATGCCGTCGATGCGGGCATCACCCACATCGAGGCGCGCGGCGCTCAACGCGCCGAGCAACGGGTCGGTCATCGACGGCGCCGTGATGACCGCGACCGTGCCGAAGCCGTCGATCTCGCCGTCGATTTCCTCAGCGGCTCGATCCAAAGCGGCCGCATCGACCACGGCAGCCAGGAGTTCTGATGTGTCGACCTGGACCACCCGGGGCTCGGCCTCGCCCTCACGCACTGAGTCGGGTGCACTACCGCCCAATACGGCGAGCACGCGGGCCGCATAACGCATGATCTCGCCGGGCGTGCGGTAGTTGGTGGTGAGATTGGCGTGCGTGACGGGGCGACCCGGTGAGAGGTGGTGGGTCAGCTCGGACCAAGCGCGTGGTGCCCACGGCCCCGTGGCTTGATTGAGGTCGCCGACGATGGTCATCGATGGGGCAAGCGCACGTCGTTGGATCACCCGCAGTTGCATCGGAGAGAGGTCTTGCGCTTCGTCGATCACGATGTGACCAAAGGTCGGCCAGTCGGGTGCTTCGTCGTGACCCCGCTTGGCGCGCGTCGGACCCAGCAGCGCGGTCGCCTCGTCGAGCAGCGCAGCATCGGACTGAGTCCAAGTGATGTCGTCCTCGTGGGCGGCGCGCGGCCGACTGAGCAGGGCGGCCTCGTCGGGGCTGAGCACGCCTCGCGTCGCTGCCTCGAGCAGGGGAGCGACGGAGTAGAGGTCGTGAAGGAACTGTTCGGGCGTGAGCGTCGGCCACATCCGTCCGAGCAGCGTACGTACGGCCGGGTCGGCCGCCAGCGTCTCGGAAAAGTCCTCAAAAGTTGCCGACTCCGAACCCGCACCCGAGCGGGCCGTTGAACGCACTTCGGCCAGTCGCGAGCGCCGTCCGGAGTACGACGCGAAAAGGCGTTTGAGGACTTGCCGTTCGACAAAGGAGCGCCGCGCGTTGTGTGTTCCGGGCCGGCGTTTGGCCAAACGGACGATTTCCTCGCTGTCGTGGCGGGTGAGCGTCAGAACCTGCGCGCCGTATCCAATGCGGGTCTCGCGTGGCCGGGGCCGCTGCCGAAGTTCGACCGCTCGGCGCACGACCGTGGCCATACGCTCGTCGCCTTTGAGGACCGCGACGGGGTGCAACTCTTCGGCGTTGGTGTCGTGGCCGACCAGCTGCGCAACGGTCGCAAGTTCGGCTCCGCTTTCTCCCAACGACGGCAAGACGTGCGCGATGTAGCGCAGGTACTGGCGATTGGGGCCAATCACCAAAACGCCCTGCAGGTCGAGAGGGAAATGGTGGGTGTAGAGCAAATAGGCAGCGCGATGGAGCGCGACGGCTGTCTTTCCGGTACCAGGCCCCCCTTCCACGACGAGGATCTGATTGAGCGGCGCGCGGATGATTTCGTCCTGCTCGCGTTGAACGGTGGCAACGATGTCACGCATCCGGCCCGAGCGCGACCGTTTGAGCGCGGCGAGCAAGGCGGCAGATCCGCGCAGGCCCAGACCCTCGCCTTCGCCCTCACCGTCGCTAAACAGCTCGTCTTCGAGTTCGACGATCCCGCCGGCTTCGATGAGAAAGTGGCGCCGGCGCCGCAGCCCCATCGGATGTGCTCCGGTTGCTCGATAAAACGGTTCCGCGATGGGAGTTCGCCAGTCGACGACGAGCGGCTCTTGGGCATCATCGGTGATCCCAAGGCGCCCGATGTGAGCGAAGGTGCCGTCGGTTGTGTCGATGCGGCCGAAGATCAATGCCTCTTCGCCGAGAACGAAGTGTTCGATTCGTTTTTGCGCGGCAGCGACGAACACGTCGCGTTCGTATAACGCCTGGTGTGTACCTACTCCGGCGTGTTGGAACGCGGGCGACATGGCGCTCGACGCGCCCTCGCGTAGCTCGGCCAACCGCGCCCAAGCGCGGGCAAGGTGCGCCTGCTCGTCCGCGAGGTCAGGGTGCGTGGGCACGTGTGAACTCCTCAAAAGGGGATTGACGACGCTAGCGCACCGTCGGCGTCATCTAGCCAGTGACGAGCTGCCGCGTAGTCCTGTGGTGCGAAGGATTTACGCGTGCTTCATGCATCGCGGAAGAACGTCGTGTGGGAACGACGCGTCACGCGTCGTGTGGGAACGACGCGTCACGCGTCGATTGGCTTGAACACCTGATCGCGATAGAACTGCAGCTCTTTGATGCTCTCGCGAACATCGTCGAGGGCGCGATGGCCGGCCGCCTTCAGCGGGGTCGCCTTGTAGACCGCTGGATACCAGCGGCGGACCAACTCCTTCACCGATGACACGTCCACGCTGCGATAGTGAAGGAAGTCCTCGATTTCGGGCAGGTGAGCCGCGAGGAACCGCCGGTCAGTACCGATCGAGTTTCCGCACAGCGGAACAATCCCGCTTCGTGCAATGTGCTGCTTCAAGAACGCCAGAGTCTGATCGCGGGCCTCGTCGAGTGAGGTTGTGGACGCTTCGATGGCCTTCAACAAACCCGACTTGGTGTGCATGCTTCTGACGTAGTCGTCCATTGCCGCCAGGGTTTCAGGGCCATGGTGCACGACGAGGTCGGGTCCTTCGGCGATGATCCCGAGGTTGTCGTCGGTGATGAGGGTGGCAATCTCCACGATCACGTGACGTTGCGGATCGAGTCCGGTCATCTCCAGGTCCATCCACACGAGCACGGCTGCAGTGTAGGGAGCCGTGCCGTTGCAGCGCCTTTCCGGGTTCCGCGGGCGCCAGCTTTCGGTGCTGCTCGGCAACACACGGTACGTTGCCCGCCGTGCGGAGTAGGCCAGAAATGTCGATCCCGTTGTTGCGTTTGGATCCCGATCTGCCGGTACCGCGACCGGCGCGGGTGGGCGACGCGGGCCTCGACTTGATGGCGCGCGAGCCTCACGAGTTGGCGCCACAGGGTGGGCGAGCGATTGTGCCGACCGGTTTCGCTGTGGCGTTGCCGCCCGGCACAGCGGGCCTGATCGTCCCGCGCAGCGGTCTGGCTGTCCGCCACGGGGTGACGGTCGTTAATGCGCCGGGTTTGATTGATTCTGGTTATCGGGGCGAGCTGTGTGTGGTGTTGATCAACACCGGGGCTGAGCCGTACTCGGTGAGTCGCGGCGACCGGATCGCACAACTAGTGATTGTTGAGGTGCCGGTAGTGGAGTTGGTGGAGGTAGAAACGTTGGACGCAACTGAACGTGGCGCCGGTCGTTTTGGTCACTCAGGCCGATAGCTCGATGAACGACGAACCAACGGCCGCGCCGATCGAACCCGGCAGCGAGACTGCACGCGCCCCCCATGCGGACCTAGCGACCCCCAGCGCAGCGAGCGAGGGTACCGACGAGGGCGTGAACGGTGCGCTCGCAGGAGCCGATCGTGAGTCGAAACGCCGGCTGCGGCGCCTGTTGTTGTGGGGCGCCGCGGGCATGGTGCTGATTCCAACAGCGTGCATGGTCGCGCTGGTGTGGTTCGCGCGCGACGAGCCGGATCGATTGCGACCGAGTCGGCCGATCGCTGGCCGCACCCGCACCGAGCTCCCACTCGACGGCCGCTGGGATGTCGTGGCGGGCTCGCGAGCGGGGTACCGGGTGGCAGAACGATTCGTCGCCATGCCCAACACCACCGAAGCCGTCGGGCGCACGACCGAGATCGACGGCCAGTTCGACCTGGAGGAGACCGGCGACGACGTGCGGCTCATCGGCGGCGAGTTCACCGTCGGTATGGACTCGCTGACCAGCGAGCAACCCGAACGTGACGAGGCGTTGCGGACCAAGGGCCTGGAAACCGATCGTTTCACGACGGCACGGTTTGTGGTCGACGGTGAACTCGACGTTCCTGCCGAGGCGCTGCGCCATCGGCTCGTGCGCCTTGAGATTCCCGGCGAATTGACGCTCCACGGCGTGACCCGGTCGGTGCAATTCGATGTCGAGGCACAGCTCCTCGCTGACGGGACAGTGGAACTGACCGCCGCCCAGTCGATCGAGTTGGCCGACTACGACATCGAACGGCTGAGCGTCGCGCGAGTGTTGCGGATCGAGCCAACGGCCACGATCGAGTTCCAGTTGCTCGCCCGCCGTGCCACTCAGCCTTAGAGGGCCTACCCGGTGGGCAAACCGGCGCTCACGGCGCGTAACGTCGGCACGTGCCCGAGATGCCAGAGGTCGAAGCGCTCGCGCACTACCTGAAGGCTGAGCTCAGCGGCCGCACGGTCGCGTCGGTGCGAGTGGCCGCCATCTCTGCGTTACAGACGTACGATCCGCCTGTCGAGTCCTTGGTCGGCGCCGAGGTTCGCGACGTGAGCAACGTCGGCAAGTACTTGGTGATGGTTGTCGGTGAGCTCTCGCTTGTTGTTCACTTCGCCAAGTCGGGGTGGGCGAAGTTGGTTGACCCGCCAGCGCGACCAGCACGACCAGCACGGGCGCGTCCAGGCCGGGGTCCGCTCGCGGTGGTGTTCGCGTTCGATGACGCTCGCCAGTTGCAGCTGACAGAAGCGGCCACAGAGAAGCGACTGCGCGTGTGGGTTGCGAGATCCCTTGCCGACATCGCGCCGCTCGCGGACCTGGGTGTCGACGTCGCCGGGGGCGACGACGCGTTGGCCGACGTCCGTGAGGTCATCCGCTCGACCCGCGGCCGTTTGCGATCAGTGCTCACTGACCAGGGCCTGATCGCCGGCGTCGGCAACGCGTATGCAGATGAGATCCTGCATCGGGCAAAGGTGTCGCCCTTTGCCACGACCCAAGCGTTGAGCGACGAGCAACTCGATGCGGTGGTCGCCGCACTTACGCTGGTGCTCGACGACGCTCGGCAACGTTCCAAAGGGCTGTCGGCCAAGGACCTGAAAAGGGAGAAGAAAGCAGGGTTTCGCGTGCACGCCCGCACTGGCCAGCCGTGTCCTGAATGCGGCGACACGATCAGGGAAGTCGCGTTTGCGTCGCGATCGTGGCAGTACTGCCCAACCTGTCAGACCGGCGGCAAGGTGCTCGCCGACCGTCGTTTGTCACGACTGCTCAAGTAGTGGGCGCGCCTGTGACGTTGTCGGAACCCGGGAATGACGCGAACGACGTGACCGATGCCGCCTCGGCGCCTGCTCGGGCTGCTGCTGGCGCCACCTGGGACCGGCACTTTTGGTTGTGGCTACTCGCCTGTGTGGCGCTCGCTTTTGTCGTGCGGCTCGTGTACGTGCTTTTGCTGCATTGGGACGTGCCGCCGAGTGGCGATTCGGCGTGGTATCACGGGATGGCCAATCTCCTGCCAAAGCGTGTGGGGTACATCGACCCCGCGATCTACAACTTTTCGGGCTACCGGATTGAGGCGGGCGATCATCCACCGCTGTTCCCAGCTCTGCTTGCGATCAGCTCGAGCCTCGGCGGCACGTCGTGGCATTGGCATCAGTTGGTCACGGTGTTTATGGGTGCGTGCGCGTCGATCACCATCGGCCTTGCCGGACGCGAGGTCGGCGGCGCCCGCGTCGGGATCGTGGCGGCCTTGCTGGCCGCGCTGAACCCGGCCATGTGGATTGTCGACGGACTGGTCTTGTCGGAGTCGATGGCCGGGTTTTGCATCGGGGGCGTCGTGTGGACGGCGTGCCGGGCGGCGCGCCAGCCCAAGCTCGGCCGGTGTATCGCGCTCGGCGTCAGTCTTGGCTTGACGATGTTGGTGCGGCCCGAGGTTGGTATGGCGAGCCCGCTGGTTGCGATTGGCGCGTTGTGGAGTCGCCGGGAGTGGCGGAGGTCGTTGGTCCGAATCGCGACGGCGGCGATCATGGCCGTCGCCGTGATTAGTCCCTGGGTGGCGTTCAACTTTTCCCGTTACAAACACCCGGTGTTTCTCTCGAACGGCCTCGGCTACACGATGGCGGTAGCCACCTGTGACAGCACCTTCTACACCGAGCGCATCGGATTCTGGGATCTGGATTGCGCGTTCTCGCGTGGTTATCCGCCCGAAGAGCAGTCGGAGGGCGAGCGGTACCTCCGCCGGATTGCCATCGACTACCTGAAGTCGCACTACCACCGTGTTCCTCGGGTGGTAGTAGTGCGGGCGGGACGGGCGTGGGCTCTCTATCGGCCACTTCAGACCGTGAACTACAACGTCTACGAAGGCCAGCCGCCGAGCCCGACTCGTGCGGCGATCTGGTCGAGTTACACGTTGTACCCACTCGCGATTGCCGGGATCGTGTTGGCCCGGCGACGTCGGCTGTCGCCGTTGATCTTCCTTGGAGTGCCGATAGCGGTGACGGTGTCGGCGATGGTGACGTTTGGCAACACCCGTTACCGCGTGCCGGCCGACGCGGTTGTCGTGCTCGCCGCCGCGCTCGCGGTGGTCGCCCTTACCTCTCGTGCGGCGCGCCGTACCCTCTGGCAACCCCGGGCAGCCAACGCCCCCGTAACGCCACCAACACAACAAACGCCAGCGCCATAAGGGCTGTGCTCAAGGCCAGTGCCGATTGCCGGTCGGTGTCGAGCGCGAGGTAGACGGCAAGTGGCGCGGTGCGGGTGCGGCCTTCGATGTTGCCCGCAAAGGTGAGCGTCGCGCCGAACTCGCCGAGCGCACGTGCCCATGCGAGCGCCGCCGCGGCGCCCAGACCCGGGAGCGCGAGCGGGATGGTCACGTCGCGAAAGGTGCGCCACGGCCGTGCCCCGAGGCCCGCGGACAGCTCCTCGTAGTGGTGGTCGACGTTTCGAAACGCCACCTCGGCCGCGGTGATGAACAGCGGCAACGAGACAAAAGTCGCGGCGATGATGACGCCGGTCGTGGAGTACGTGAGCGTGACGCCGAATCGTTCACGCAGCTGGGTCCCGATCCAGGAGCGTGTTGACAACGTCGACAGCAGCGCCAAGCCGCTCACGACCGGAGGAATGACGAGGGGGAGGGAGAGTAGGGCTCGCACGGCGCGCAGGCGTCGCTGGTCGGAATGGGCGAGCAGCCAGCCGATCGGCAGACCGAGGACGACCGATGCGGTCATCGCCGCGGTCGCGGTGCTGAGCGACAGGCGCAGCGCCGCGACGGCCGAGCGGGTCCGCAGCGTGGCGATCGAGTCGAGATCAAGTGTCGCGAGCAGGCCGGCGAGCGGGACGAGGATCGCTGCTGCGCCCACTGCGGCCAGCGGGAGCAGCCCGCGTGGTCGTTTGACCGCCGGCGGTTCTGTCACGGTGTTGCGAACCCTGCCTCGGCAAACACGGTGCGGCCGTAGGTGCTGCGGACCGTGTCGACGAATGCGTTCGCCTCGCTCTTCGCGTCGGTCGTGGAGACCACGGCAATCGTGTAGGTCGTGCGTGGTCGACCGGGGAGCGAGATATGTGAGTAGCCCGGGCCAGCGTTGATCGCGTCGGAGAGATAGATCAAGGCGGCATCAGCATCGCCGGTGGTGAGCGCGGCGGTCGTTTCGCCCGCGTCGCCCGCTCGTGAAATGGTCGACGGCTCCGGCGGGTTGACGAGCCCGGCGAGCACCGAGTCGGCGAGTGAGCCACATGTTGCTGCCGGAGCGCAGATCGCCAGCGCGTCGACGGCGGCGAGGTCGTCGGCGCTGCCGATCTCTGTGTTGACCCCTCCCGGGAACGCCACGACGAGCTCATTCGACGCGAACGCGTGTGCCTCGTCGATGTGGCTGCCGCCCAGCAGTGTGGTGAGGTCGCCGGCTACAGCGATGACGTCGACGGGCGCTGCGGCCTTGATCGCGTCGATGAGCCGCCCGGTTGGGCCCGGGTTGAGCTCCACGTTTACGTCGGGGTGCGTGCGTTCAAAGGCCGTGGCGAGGTCGTCGAAGGGAACCCGCAACGAGGCAGCGATCGACACGAGCAACGTCGTGTTGCGCCCCGCCCCCGAGTCGGTGCCCCCCTTCGAGCAAGCGGCGCAGAGGACGACGAGCACACCCGCGACGAGCGCGATCCGCCGGCGTGGCAGATCGGCTTTGCTCACGGTTTGGCTCGGAGGGAGACAACGACGTTGGTTGCCTTGATCGACGCGGTGGCCCAGGCGCCGGGCTCGAGCCGCAACTCGTCGGCGGCCTCACGGCTCATCAACGAGACGATCCGGTGCGGGGGTGCGCACAACTCGACTTGCGCCATCACTGTGTCGCGTTCGATGCGCGTCACGATCCCCTCGAACTGGTTGCGAGCCGAAACCGGTTGGGTTGGGCCGTGCTCGGCATACGTGGATCGGAGGTACGTCGCGAGTGTCGCGCCATCTACGAGCCGCGGGCCTGCTTCTGGTCCGCTCCACGCAAGGCGTCCCTGGTCGCACCAGCGCCGCACAGTGTCGGCGCTCACCCCAAGCAATTGCGCCACATGAGCGGGTGAATAGCCGTACATGCCGACAAATCGTAGGCCTCAGACAGCGTGTGCAAAATTGTGGCGCTGAGCCAGTCGCGCGCGGCCGCCGGTTGGGCGTTTCGGTCGAGTACCTGCCGCCCCATTTGGTAGTGCGTGGCTCAGACCTGGGACGAAAAAAGGCCCCGGTCGATCGACCAGGGCCTTTTCGTGGAGCGGACGACGAGATTCGAACTCGCGACCCTCACCTTGGCAAGGTGATGCTCTACCAACTGAGCCACGTCCGCAGCGGCGAAGACGTTAGCACCGCGGCGCCATGGCCTCGCGAGCGTGGCGCGCGCCCTATAGGTTCGTGCGCCGTGAGCGACGTGGTGGATGCGACCGGGTGGGCTAAGTGAGTGGGTCCGGGGCTCTCGGCGACCGGCTCGTCGAGCGCAGTGAGCGCCGCCGTGGCCTTGCCGGCCTCCTGCTCGTGCTGCTGGTTGCCGTCGCGGCGAGTTGCGGTGACACGACGAGCGACACGGCGACCGACGGCGCCGACGATGGCACGCTTGCTCGCGACCCAAGCGAGCCGGCGCCGCGGCAGTGGCTCTCGTTTGGTGGGGATAGTTCGAATTCTCGATTCGCCAAGAGCGAGACGATCAATGCCGACAATGTTTCGGGCCTCGGGGTGAAGTGGCACCTCGACCTCGGCACAGGTGTGTCGAGCACGCCGGTGGTCGATAACGGCGTCGTCTACTTCGCCGACTGGAAGGGCCTCGTACACGCAGTGGCGGCCAACTCCGGCGACGAGATCTGGTCGGCCGACGTTGGTTCACCAGTTATGTCCTCGGTCACGTTGACGTCCGACGCGGCCCTCGTTGCTACGGGTGGGCAAGTGACGCGGCTCAATCGCCGGTCCGGTGAAATCGAGTGGCAGTCGCCGCTATCGGATCACCCGATTGCCATCGCGCCCGCGTCACCCGTGGTCGCCGGTGACCTTGTATTACAAGGCGTTGCCAGCGGTGAGCTGATGGTGCCGGTGGAGAACTACTCCTTTCGTGGGCTGCTCGTGGCCTACGACCTCGCGACGGGTAAAGAAGCCTGGCGAGTGTGGTTTACGCCCGACGACCCGGCCACTGGAGGAGCGGGGGTCGGTATTTGGTCCACCCCGGCGATCGACGCAAAACGCGGTGTTGCCTACGTGGGAAGTGGCAATACCTACGAGCACCCGCAAGCACCACTGTCTGACAGCGTCGTCGCGATCAACGTGACCGACGGTTCGGTCCGTTGGTCACGGCAATTCACAAGTCCCGACGTGTGGAGCACGGGATATTCGCAAGGCGTCGACGCCGACGTCGGCGCGGGCCCGAACCTGTGGACGACATCGGAGGGACGCGACCTGGTCGGTGCGGGCGACAAGCAGGGCACCTACTACGCGCTCGATCGAGACTCCGGCGAGATCGTCTGGGACGCCAAGCTCACCCCGGGAAGCGCGCTCGGCGGCGTGATCGGTACGGCCGCGGTCAACGACAACAAGGTCGTTGTCGCGTCGAACGTTGGCAACGGGGCCAATGGACCCACCGGCGTGACACGAGTGTTTGCACTCAACCGCGACACGGGAGTCGTCATGTGGACCACTGAGCTCACCGGGTCGACATTCGCATCGGTCACGCTCACCGACGACGTGGCCCTTGTTGGCACGACGGGCGCGGAGTACTACGCCTTACGCACCGGTGATGGATCGATCGCTTGGTCGGCAGCAGTACCCGATCAGGTCGGGTCGGGCCCATCTGTGGTGGGCGACACGATCTACTGGGGTTACGGCTATGTCTTGTTCGGTTCGGGCACTACCGGCGGCCTCTACGCGTTGGGTCTTGACGGCGACGCCCTACCGCCAGCTGCGGGAGCCCCGGCCCCGGGGTCCGCGTCGTTGGGCGAACGTCTATTCCGTACGAGCTGCGCGTCGTGTCACGGCCTGCAGGGGCAGGGCGGCGCGGGTCCGTCGTTGATCGGCATCGAGCAACGCCTCGAACTCGCGGATCACCTCGACACCGTGCGTAACGGTCGTTACGCGGGCATGCCGCCGTTTGGTGAAACGTTGACCGACGAAGAGATTCGAGCGGTGGTTACCTACGAACGAACAGAGTTCCGCGGCCCCGCGACGCCCTCGACAGAACTCAGCTCGACCACTTCCGCGAGCGCGGCGAGTCCTAGTCAGTGACCTGCACGCCACGCCAGAACGCGATCCGGTCGCGGACCGCACGCGCAGCTGGCTTTGGGTCGGCGTAGTACCAGGCGGCGTCACGGTTGACCTCACCGTCGACCTCGATCGAGTAGTACGAGGCGACGCCCTTCCACGGGCAGTACGTGTGTGTTTCTGATGCTCGCAGCAAGTCGTGGCGGACCGACTCTTTCGGGAAGTAGTGGTTGCCCTCAACCACCACCGTTGCGTCGCTCATCGCAACGACGACGTTGTTCCAGACAGCTTTCACGGCTCGTTCCCTACGGCGTTCACGGCCGCTGATATTCGCGCAGCACCGCTGACGAGGCCATGTTGGGCCCTTTCGCCCGGTCGGCCAGCCCCGTAGTGTCGGCGTCGCCATCGTGCGTACCGCTGGCGTGAGCTGGGACTTCGAGGAGCGTTCGTGTCGCAACTGATCGATCCATTTGCCACCCCTGCCGCACGCATCGGCGAGACGCGTGAGCCGCAGTATCTGATCCAGTCAGAGCTCGACGCCGTTGACGACAAGATGCGACAGTTCCAACAACGCCGTGGTGGTCGGCGGCCCAACGTGTTGGTGATCCTGTTTGACGACGTCGGCTGGGGAGACTTGGGGTGTTACGGAGGCGGGGTCGCCGTCGGAGCCCCGACCCCAAACCTCGACCGACTCGCGCGTGGCGGGTTGCAACTCACGAGCTGCTACTCAGAGCCGTCGTGCTCGCCGAGTCGAGCGTCGCTGCTAACCGGCCGGCTGCCGATGCGCCACGGTTTGCAACGACCCCCGATGTATGGCGAACCTGGCGGCCTCGACGGCGAGGTGACGTTGGCCGACGCGTTGAGCCGCGCCGGATACCGCACGCAAGCGGTCGGCAAGTGGCACCTCGGCGAGAACACCGCGAGCCAGCCACAACACGTCGGGTTCGACGATTTTTATGGCTTTCTGTCGGTGTCGGACATGTATACCGAGTGGCGCGACCCGTACTTCTTTCCTGAGGTCGTCTACTCCAATGCGCGCACGCAGTGGGTCGAGAACCTTCCGTTTCAGCGTTCGTTTGTCCACGCCACACGCGGCGGCGACGTCGAGCCGGTCGAGGAGGTCACGATCCCGGTGCTGTCATTGCTCGACGACAAGTGGGCCACGTACTCGGAGGACTTCATCGAGGGTCAGGCCGATAGCGAGCAGCCGTGGTTCCTCTATCACTGCACCCGCGGCGCGCACTTCGACAACTACCCACACGAGCGCTTCCTGGGCGCGTCACCGGCAAAACACCCCTACAAGGACTCCTTGCTCGAACTCGACGACGTGGTCGGCCGCCTGGTCGCGTCGTTGGAGCGCTCGGGCCAACTCGAGGACACGTTGATCTTTGTGTCGTCGGACAACGGCCCACACATGGAGTCGTGGCCTGACTCGGCTTTCACGCCGTTTCGTTGCGCCAAGGGCTCGACGTGGGAGGGTGGCGTGCGGGTGCCGGGGATCTTCTCGTGGCCGGAAATGATCCACCCGGGGCAACAAAACGACGGCCTGTTCTGCTTCACCGACCTGTTTCCGACGGTGCTGGCCCTGGCGGGAGCTAACGAACTGGTGCCGACCGACAGATTCATCGACGGCGTCGACCAGCTCTCATTTCTGCTCGGCGACGCCGGACAGTCGAACCGGCGAGCGGTGTACTACTGGCTGCTGCGGACCCTGTCGGCGGTGAGAATCGGCGAGTACAAGTTCATGATCGCAGCCACCTCCGACGACGCTGGCGACGTGCATGGCACGGGCGGGTTCACTGGGGTGACGCTGAACTACACGTACGCGAAGTTGTTCAACCTTTACCTCGACCCGAAGGAAGAACACAGCTACCTCACGCGAAAGCTCGCGTACAACGAGGCCTTTATTTCCACCATCCGCGACCACCTCACCAGCTTCGCCCGATTCCCCGGGCGCAACGTCTTGGCTGGCGCCTAGCTACTTTGTGCCGCCGCGGCCTTTGACCGGGCCGCTGGCCGCGGCAGTGACGGGCGCCGCGGGAAGGACCAGACCAGCGCGTGAAACCGCCGCCGCCGGCCTGTCGCCCAGCGCCGGCGTGTCGATTACGAAGCGTGTGGTTCCTGCCGTGCGCTCCCACGACACGACCGTGAGCGTGGAGGCCAACACATACACGCGGGCGAACAGCGCCAGCCACGCGAGCGTGGCCAAGATCGCGCCGATCGAGCCGTACAGAGCGGATGAGTTCGCGATTGCTCGTGGCACGTACACCGTGCCAACGATCTTGAGGATTTCGGCGCCGATTCCAAACACGATCGCTCCCGGCCACAGCGCCCTGGTGGGGATCGAACGCGTCGGGAGCAGCGCCTTGCTCCAAAGGAAGACGGCGGCGTTGGTGGCAACGCCGACGAGCAGGCCCAGTGGAGCGAGCCAGCCCGGCAGATGGGTGAGCAAGGTCGGGATCGTGAGGGAGGCGAGCAGGATCAGCCCGGCACCGGCCATCCACACCACTCCGGCGACCTTGACGCGCCAACCCTTCACCTTGGTTTGCCAGACGACCTGTTGCACGTGCGCGAGCGCCGAGGACAAACCCAACGCCGACAGGCTCAGCGTCACAAAACTGATCGCCGTTGACAGGCCTCGATTGCGTTGCGCAGCGTCGACTGCGGCTTGGATGGAGTCGAGTGAGTCGGCGCCGAGCCCGAGTCGTTCGACGATCGACGTTGCGATGTCGTCATTGCCCGAAGCAACAAAACCAAGGATGGTCAACCCGACGAACAGCAGGGGAAAGATCGACAAGAAGCCGACGAACGCGAGGCTGGCCGCGAGTTGTGTCCCGTTGAGTTCGCCGAAGCGTTCCTGGGTGCCGAGCAGCGTGGCGAGCCAAGGGCGGGTAGCGGCGAGAGCAGCGAGCTTCTTTTTCACGGCGGTGGTGTCCTGTTGAGAGGGTTTGTTCGCCCGGCCGATCGAGCCGCGTGCACGTCGGCAAAGGGGCTGTGGCGCCTAGTCGCCGGCAGCCGCGACTGCGGTGCGAGCCCGGACGCGAGTCGGCGCCAACCCAGCTGACCCCCCCAGGTCTCTCAGCCGAGCTAGCTGTAGTGACCACGGACGTTGTTGACGCGTGAGGGTCCCCAGATGAGGTGAGCCTC
>CAZWPY010000076.1:6108-15723 GCA_964635475.1 uncultured Acidimicrobiia bacterium | reverse complement strand
GTCCGGCGATGGCGTGCCGGAGGTCGGCTGGTCGGTCGCCAACGTGACCGGCGGGGGTGGTGGCGGTGGTGGGGGTGGCGCAGGAGCGCCGTACGCGGGCTCGCCGATCACCGGAGTCGCTGGCGGTGCCGGAGGAAAGTCCGCCGTTTGCCCGGTACTTATTGACCCAGAATCGGCGAACCCCGCAGCGGGCTCCGACACGGCAGAGGAGCCGTCGGCCGTCGGCGCTGCTGAGGCATCGAAAGCTGCGGCGTGCGCTGTCGGGATCAAACCCTGCAACGTCTGAACGGCCTGCGCGACAGCATCCTCCCAGGCCCAGTTCTCGCGGAAGTGGGCATTCCACTCGACCATCAGGTCGCGCAACCACCACAACGCGTACAGCCCGCAGGTCAGCAACGTCGCCACCACTCGGCCGACGATGTTGTGCGGACCTCGGATTCTCGCGGCCGACGGCGCAGGCACGCTCACACCGAGTTGGCTGAACACGTAAGCGAGGTCGGTCTCGACGGCACCCTCGGCCCGATCGTGGCGAATCCGATCCCCGTCGGCCAACACCGCCCAGATCAAGTGCACGAGCGAACTGCCCACCAGCGTCAGCAGTGTCCACACGAGTGGGTCACGAAACTCGCCCCGCAACTCGCGCATCGGCGCGAGATTGGCCTGCATCCGTTCGAAGATTGGCCGAAACTCTTCGGCGCGCCCCGTCCTTGCTGCTCGCTCCCACGCGACGGCCATCGAGCCCTCGAGGAACTCGATGCGGCGGATGTTGTGATCGCGGACTCGCCGCACCAGCTGGTAGAAGACGTAGAAGCTGTAGAGGCCGCCCGACAGCACCGTCCAGCCCAACGCCGACCAGAACGAGAAGATGTAGTCGGTCTCGGGTCGTCGCTGCCACGCGATCCGTACCTGGTCGGTGCCGCCCAGCGCCGGCGGCGCAGGGAGGGGGGCGGGAGGGGGAACAGGAGAGGGAACCGTCACGCCGCGCACTGTAACCGTGGCGGCGGCAAAACAGACGCCACCGTCTGTCTAGCCTTGCCGACATGGACCCCTCGGCTCTTGCGCCCGACTCACCCGAAGGCAGCAACGACGCGTCCGCCGCCGACGACGCGGCCGCTCCCGACGACGGCGGCTCCTACCGTGACGAGTTACCCGCCGACCTCGACATCACCGCTCTCGTCGGCCCGGTCATGTTCCCGACGAGTCGCCGCCGATGGATCGCAGCAGCGTTGTACGCGGGGGCCGGAGCACTCGCGCTCGTGTTGTGGGTGTTACGTCGAAACGACAATCCCGTATTGGTGAACGCCGGCGTCGCGTGGGCCGGGGTCGCGTTGCTGGTGCTCGCGTTGTGGCACGCGGCGGCAGCGTGGAAACTCAACGTCGACCAAACCGACGCGCTCATCGCGGCGACACGTCACGTCGGTTTCCCCGTTGGCCACGCGTCAGCGCAACTGGGCTGGCGCGGCCTGCGCTCGCGCCCAACGTGGAACGTGCTCGTGTACAGCAACGACGAGCCGCCCAGCACTCGCGGACTCGTGCGAGTCGACGGCGTGAACGGCAACGTCGTCGAACATTTCGTCGAGGAGAACCCCGAGGACTGGTCAACCTACGTCACGAATCAATCGAACTAACCAGCACCTAACCGCCCGCCCGCGGCCCGAACGACCGCCGACCGAACGACCGCCGACCGAACTACAGGCGCGGCGGCAAGAGGCGGAGACCAAGCTCCTCGAGCTGGGTCGCGTCGATCGGTGTCGGCGCCTTGGTCAACGGATCCGTTCCCGACTGGGTCTTGGGAAACGCGATCACTTCGCGGATGTTCTCCTCCCCTGCCAGCAACGCGACGAGACGGTCGAGCCCGAAAGCGAACCCGCCGTGGGGCGGAGCGCCGTAGCGAAACGCATCGAGCAAGAATCCGAAACGGTCGTGCGCCGTTTGGTCATCGATCCCCAACAAACGCAAGACCTTGCTCTGCAGGTCGAGTCGGTGAATACGGATCGAACCAGACCCGAGTTCCCAACCGTTAAGCACCAAGTCGTAGGCCTGTGAACGCACGGCGAGGGGGTCGGTCTCCATCAGCTCGACGTCATCCTCGTGGGGCATCGTGAACGGATGGTGTGCGGGGATCGGCCGACCGGCGTCGTCGAGCGCCTCGAACAGCGGGAAGTCGGTCACCCACACGAACCGCAGGCCGCCCTCGGTCATCGCGGGACGGCCGAGTTCGACTCGCAACGCGCCGAGCACCGAACACGCCACTTTCCACTCGGCGGCCACGATCAAGATCAGGTCGCCATCGTGCGCACCGGTGCGCTCGACAATTCCCGCGGCTTCACTGTCGGAGAGGAACTTCCGCACGGGAGACTCGAGCGTTCCCCCCGCGCCCACACGCATCCACACCAAGCCGCCCGCACCCATACGTTTGGCCTTGTCGGTTAACGCATCGAGTCGGCTGCGGGTCATTGCGCCCTGACCCTCGACCCGCAACGCTTTCACCGACGCAGCGACGAAGGCGTTAAAGCCCGTGTCGGCGAAGAGCGCCGTGAGCTCGACCAACTCCATCCCGAACCGCAGATCCGGTTTGTCGACACCGAAACGGTCCATCGCCTCGCGCCAGGTGATCCGAGGAATTGCCGCGCTGGCGGCGCCCGGCGTCGCGATCGATGCCTCGTCGATCTCATCGGGCCGCGTTGCGAACGCGGCTCGCAAAACGGCGTACGAAATGAACTCGAGCACGTCGTCTTGCGACACGAAACTTGCCTCAGCATCGAGCTGCATGAACTCGAACTGGCGATCGGCGCGTAGGTCTTCGTCGCGTAGACAACGCGCAATCTGGTAGTACCGATCCGTGCCGCCGACCATCAGCAGCTGCTTGAACAACTGCGGGCTTTGCGGCAGCGCGTAGAAGTTTCCCGGCGACAACCGGGAGGGCACCACGAAGTCGCGGGCGCCTTCGGGGGTCGACGCGATCAGCATCGGCGTTTCGACCTCGATAAAACCTTGCTCTTCCATTGCGCTGCGAACCGCTGAGTTCACCGCCGCTCGCACGCGTAAAGCTCGTTGCATCTTCGGACGACGCAGGTCCACGTAGCGGTGGCGTAAACGAACGGTTTCGTCGACATCGCTGCGGTCCGCCACAGGAAACGGCGGCGGCTCGGCGATCGACAGCACCGTCACGACGCAGTCGCCGACCTCGACTTCACCGGTCGCGAGCGCATCGTTAACCGTGCCCTCCGGGCGCATCCGCACCGTACCGACGATGCGCACGACGTACTCCGAACGGACGTCGACCGAACCGTCGACGACACACTGCACGACGCCGGTGTGATCCCGCAGGTCGACGAACGCGAGGTGTTCGCCATGTTCACGTCGCCGGGCGACCCAACCGCATACCTCGACTTGAGTTCCGACGTGTTCACGTCGCACAGCGCCGCAGTAGTGGGAGCGCACGTTTTCGCCTCTTCTCGCAATCGGGTGCCCGTGGAAACGGGCGACAAGAGCCCACGATGGTAAGTCCATTTGGAGTTGACCCCGTAAGTCGTGCCACGCTTCACGATGTGTTGCGCACCAACTGGGCGACCGTGCGGCTGTTTGTTCACGTTGTGGCCGCGACCGTGTGGGTCGGGGGGCAGCTGACGCTGGCCGGGCTCGTGCCAGGCCTACGCGCGGCACATCCCGACGCTCCCCGATTTGCAGCCCGGCGTTTCAACCTCATCGCGTGGCCCGCGTTTGGGCTGCTGTGGGTGACCGGGATCTGGAACATCGTCGAGGCGCACAATCGACCCAACGCGTGGACGATCACCTTGCTCGTGAAAATTCTCGTCGTACTGCTGTCGGGATTTTCCGCCGTTGTTCACTCCGGCACTACCTCCAAACGGGCGTTGGCAATCTTTGGCGCGCTGTCGGGGCTGAGCGCGCTCGGCGCCCTGTATCTGGGCCTGCTCCTGCGTAACGGGACGCCATGAGGACCACCGGACCCGGCGCCACGAGCCTCGGCGTCACTTTGCGCAGCGCCTGGTCACGAAGGATGGTCTGGGGCACTGCGGCGATGATGTTGAGCAGCGCGGCAATGTTGGCGCACGGCAGCGGCTTGGCCCACGCGGCCGCGTTTCACCTGAGTGTGACGCTGAGCGCCGACCCCGCGGATGGAACCGATGTGGCAATGGCCATCGACACCTCGGCCGGGGTCGTCAACGCAACACTCGATGATGATGGCGGCCTCGACGCGACCCACGGCGCCGCCGTCGATGTGGAGTCCGACGACCCGACGATCCAAGTGACTCTCACTCTGCCGGCCGGTTGGGACCTCGCCAGCGTCTCGTGCGCCGGGTCGTCGCAAACCACCGTCGAAGCGACAGAGTTCACGCTGACCTCAACGGGCACGTCGGCGTGCATCGTCCGCGTGGTCGGCCCGCGGCCGCCTTCGTCGACGAACGCTCCCACCAGCTCGGCCGATTCCCTGTCGCCACCGTCGGTGTCGACCACATCGGCGATCGACTTCGGCGCTGGGCAAGCGGCCGGCTTCGGGTCCGTGGCAGTCGCGCCGCTCACGCCGTCGACCCCGCCAGCTGTGCCTTCGGCTGCGGCCGACGCGTCCCCCGCCGTCCCTATCCCCGCCTCCCCCGGCCTCACGGGCTGAGCGATTCCGCCCGGCGCGCCACGCCTACAGCCCTCACGTACGAACGGTGGACACTCAGCACGATCGGCGCGGCGTCCGGCGACATCCGGTAGATCGTCGTTGCCCCGTGGTTCGTGATCGACACGACGGCGCCCTTGTCGTCAACGCTCACCAACCGAGCTCTTGCGTCGAGCACGCCCTGGTCGCCGGGGGGTAGGTCGAACAACATTCTGTTGGTCCGCAGCTCATCAAGGGGCCCAGCGTCCGGATCGAGCCGCCAGCGCTGGACCCCAAACCTGTACAACGCATAGAGATAGTCGCCATCGATCAGTGGCGCGCCATAGCCGCGCGAGGGCCTAAAGCGCGGAACCGGCGGCGCCACGGAGGGCAAAGGACTGACTTCGGGCTGCGCCGAGAGAAGTGGCCCCGCCCCATCGTGGGAGCTGATGACCCAAATACCGGCAGCCATACCCGTTGGTCCAATCCAACAACCATCGGGGACCTCTCGGCCAGCAATCGTCACGTCTTGCCCGACCGCCGTCGAGCGCGCACTGGCCAGTGAACCATCGCCAGGATTGGAAACGAGGGATACAGCCGCGCTCGAAAACTGCGAGATGTACCAGCTTTGATCCGCCGTGGGATCGAGCGTGTTGACGATCAGGTCCGCGCGCCGCGGCCCGCGACTGGCCACATGGACGAGCGCCTTCCACCCCAACTCTGCGTCCTCCACGGCCGCTCGCAAAGAGCCCTTAGCATCGATGTCGTACGCAAGCCTCCGCGAGTAGCAGTCGCGCGCAGCTTCATTCGAGCCACGACTCCATAAGCCGCCGCTATTCACGCTCGGACGCGGTGAACACCCCGACAACGCGAGGGCAACCGTCGCTGCCGTCGTCACCAAGCCCCGCTCGAGGCGCCGACGTCGACTGAACACACCTCTCACGCCACCCATGGTCCCGCGACAGCATCGGCTCACCAACGCGGGCTCCCGGGCACAGCCCATGCTCGCCTCGGCGCCGAGCGACCTGATCCATGTCCGCGAGCGGACCAGAGTTCTCCCACAGCCCGTACCGCCGGAGGAAACGGTGGGGTTAGTTTCCGAGGCGCTCGATCAGACCAGCGACGTGGACCACGAGATCCGCGCGGGCCACCTCACTTTGGCCGGCCCCATCGCCGCCGCGCAGCGGCTTCACCGCGACGACGCCGAGCTCGACCTCACGGCTGCCCACGACCACTGCTACGCGTGCTCCCGAGCGGTCGGCGGCTTTCATCTGCGACTTCATCGACCGACCATCGAAGGCCCGATCGGTGGCCAACCCGGCGGCTCGGAGCTCGGCCGTCAGGGCACGTGCGTGCGTGCCGTCGACCGTGTCGACCACAAACACCTCGACGCCGCTGCCCGCGCTCGCCGCGATGCCCTCGGCGTCGAGGGCCAACAACACCCGTTCGATCCCCGTCCCAAAACCCACCCCGGGAGTCGCCGGTCCGCCCAACGCTTGCGCGAGCCCGTCGTAACGGCCGCCCCCGCCCACCGCGTTTTGTGCCGACTCCAAGGCCTGCGCGGCGAACTCAAACGTCGTGCGCGTGTAGTAGTCGAGCCCCCTAACCAACCGCCGTTCCCGCTTCCATGTGATCCCCAATGCGTCGAGCCCGTCTGTGACGCGCGCAAAATGGGCACGACACTCGACGCACAAGTACTCGTCGAGCAGCGGTGCGTCGGCCGTTGCGGCCCGGCACTGTTCACGTTTGCAGTCGAGCACCCGCAGTGGATTCTCCAACTCGCCCGTTTGATGTTCGGTGCACAACTGTTCGCGTCGGGCCAACAGATAGGCGCGTAGAGCATCTGAGTAGGCCGGCCGACACGCGGCGTCACCCAAGGAGTTGACCAGCAAGGCCACTCGCCGGAGTCCGATGTCGCGATAGAAGCCGGCGACGAGTGCAATCAACTCGACGTCGATGTCCGGATCGGCAGACCCGAGCGCTTCGGCTCCCAGCTGGTGGTGTTGGCGATAGCGGCCGGCTTGCGGGCGCTCGTAACGAAAGTTCGGCGCCACGTACCACGCCTTAAACGGCGTCGCCGGCCGGTGTTGGACAAACGCACGAACGACCGATGCTGTGCCCTCGGGCCGCAACGCCACGTGGCGCCCGCCCTTGTCGAGAAAGTCGTACATCTCTTTGCGCACGACGTCGGTGCTCGTCCCCACGCCGCGGGCGAACACGCCAACGTCTTCGAACATCGGGCTGACTACCAAGCCGTATCCCGCCAACCGCATCGATCGCGCAAATGTCGCGACAAGATCGGTCCATCGGGCCGACTCGGGGGCCAACACGTCGCGCGTTCCCGTCGGCGCACGAAACTCCTGCCCGGCGGGCGTGGCGGCCGGAGCCGGAGCCGCAGCCGCAGCCGCGTCGTCGACGGCGGGAGGCTCGAGGGATTCGGGCGCGGAGTCGTTGGCCATGGGCCCACGAGGTTACCGAGCGGGCTGCTGCTCCCCGGCGCCCACACGACGCTCCTCGCCAGAACTGCTCCGGCTGCCACGAGGCCGGCTCGGGTTCGGACCGTCGAGATCGACCACTGGCACTTCACCTGTGGCGTCGGCCGCACGGCGACCGCGGCCAGCCTCAGGCAACACCCGGTACGCGTCGTACACCGACTCCACCGAACGAACCGCCCCGAGCACGACTGCGAGGTGGTCGGGTTCGCCGAGTTCGATGTCGAAGCGCAGTCGCGCGACTTGGTCGCCGCCCGTGGTCGTACGCGCACCCGTTATGTTCACGCGGTGCTCGGCGATCGCTCGGGTGACGTCGGCGAGCAGTCCCGAGCGGTCGAGCGCTTTCACTTCGACCTCGACCAGGTAGGTGCCACGACGGCCGTCCCACGTGACCTCGACCGCGGGCACCGAATCGTCGTCGGCCAAGGCGACCGCGTTGGCGCAATCGGTACGGTGCACCGACACACCTCGACCGCGGGTGACGAACCCAACGATCGCATCACCCGGGACGGGCAAACAACAGCGGGCCAGTCGCGTCATCACGTCGTCGAGGCCTTCCACGTGAACACCCACCGGCCCCGCCGCGCGCATTCTCCGGGAGGGCCGCGGCGTAACGACGGGCTGCTCCGGCAAGGTCCCGACGAGTTCTTTGGCGACCCGGTGTGCAACCGCCTTCGCCGCGACGTGACCCTGCGCGATCGCAAGGAACAACGCCTCAGCGTCGGCTAGGTGCAACTGGCCAGCGACCGTCGCGAGCACCTCGGGAGTGGCACGACGCATCGCGACACCCTCTCGGCGCAACTCCGACTGCAACTCGTCGCGGCCGAGCTCCAAGGAGTCCTCACGCTGCTCACGGTTGAACCATTGCCGGACCTTCGCCCGGGCTCGCGGGGTGTGGACGATGCCCATCCAGTCACGCCGCGGGCCGTACTTTTCGTCCCTACTCGTGAGGATTTCAATCGTGTCGCCCGCACGTAGCCGCGAGTTCAACGACACCATCCGCCCGTTGACCTTCGCGCCGATACACCGGTGTCCGACTTCGGTGTGGATGGCGTATGCGAAGTCGAGCGGACCCGAGCCGAGCGGCAGCGAGACGACCTTGCCCCGTGGCGAGAAGACAAAAATCTCGTCGCTTTGCAGGTCGGCCTGGAGTAGCCGCAAGAACTCGGCGGGATCGGTAGCTGCGGCCTGCCACGTCGGCGACCCACCCGCACCCGCCCCGGCCCCGTCATCAGACCCTGTCGTGTCGAGATCGGTCTCCCAGGCCGCGTCGCCCGACGACTCCGACTCGCCGGTCCGCGTTGCGAGGGCGGAATCGTCGGCTGCCAGATCGACCATACGGTCCATCCACGCGAGCTGTGCCTTCTTGTCGCGAGTTTTGTAGCTCCAGTGCGCCGCCACGCCTCGCTCGGCACGCAGGTCCATGTCTGTGGTGCGGATCTGCACCTCGATGGGTTTGCCACCGGGACCGACCACCGTCGTATGCAGCGACTGGTACAGGTTGAACTTGGGCAGCGAGATGTAGTCCTTGAAACGGCCGTCGATCGGCTTGGCCATCGCGTGGACAACACCGAGCGCCCCATAACAGCCAGCGGTGTCTTCGCACAGGATCCGCATGCCAACGAGGTCGTAGATGTCGTCGAACTCCCGTTTACGCACGACCATCTTGTCGTAGATGCTCCACAGCTGCTTCGGGCGGCCGGTTATCGCAACCACCTTGACCCCGGCGACCTCCAGCCCGACACGAATGTCGGCCATAAACGCCTCGAGGTACTGCTGGCGCTCCGGAGCGCGCGCCGACACCATCGCGTCGATCTCCGCGTAACGCTTTGGATGTAGGGCCGCGAACGCAAGGTCTTCCAACTGCCACTTGACCGAGCCGAGCCCAAGGCGATGCGCTAAAGGCGCATAGATGTCGAGTGTTTCCTGCGCGATGCGGCGCTGCTGCTCGACCGACATCACCGCCAATGTCGACATGTTGTGCAAGCGGTCGGCGAGTTTGATCAGCAACACACGAATATCCGCGGCCATCGCAACGACCATCTTGCGGATGGTGGCTGCTTGCTGAGCCTCACGGGAGTCAAACCGGAGCCGATCGAGTTTCGTCACACCGTCGACGATCGCCTTTACATCGGCGCCAAATAGGCGCTCCAACTCGTCGACTGTGAGAGCTGTGTCCTCGACAGCGTCGTGCAAAAGCGCTGCGGCAATAGCGACGTCGTCGAGGCCGAGCTCGGCCAAGATCGCGGCGACGCCAACCGGGTGCGAGATGTACGGATCGCCCGCCCGGCGCCACTGGCCGTCGTGCGCGGCTTCGGCCACCTGGTACGCGTGACGGATCAGCGCGGTCGGCTCCTTCGGGTGAGCCCGACCGAAGGCCTCCAACACTGGCGCGAGGCCGCTTGGCTCCTCGCTCGACGGAGTCGCCCACGGCAGCAGCCGGGCGAGCACACGATCCAGCGTCGAGGTGGCCATGGCGTCCAGGGTATCGACGGCCCGGGACATCGTGCCGCC
>CAZWPY010000076.1:0-6008 GCA_964635475.1 uncultured Acidimicrobiia bacterium | reverse complement strand
CGGCTCAGTGTTTCTTGCGAGCCTTCGGCTCGATCACGCCGGGGCCGGTTCGAACACGACTCGCGGACGGCCGCAGCAGGCCGTCGCTATCCCCCTCGATCCCACCACGTTCGGTGCGAGTCGAGGGCTCCGCTCGGTCGGCCGTGACACCCGACACCATTGCGGCCGTCTCCTCGCTGGTGAGCACCGTCGATTTGGCCTTCTTGTACTGCGACTCACCTCGTTTGAAGTAGCCGAGCAACGGCGCTGCGATGAAAATCGACGAGTAGGCACCCGTCAGCAGGCCGACGAAAAGCGCGAGACCAAAGTCCTTCAACGGCGTCGCACCTAAGACGTACGCGCCGACGAACAGGATCGTCGCAATCGGCAAGATGGCGACGAACGAGGTGTTAATCGACCGCATCAACACTTGGTTCATCGACAGATTCAAGATGTTCGTGAACCCTGCGCGAGTCCCGGCCGCCTTGTCGTTTTCCTTCACCTTGTCGAACACGACGATCGTGTCGTACAGCGAAAAGCCCAGGATCGTGAGGAAGGCAATCACCGTGCTCGGCGTCACTTCGAAACGAAGAATCGCATATACGCCAACGGTTATCAGCACGTCGTGCGCGACAGCTATCAACGCCGCCGCCGCCATCTTGGCCGAGAAGCGCAACGAGATGTACAAGGCGATCACGAAGAAGAAGACGATCAGCGCCTTAACCGCCTTTTGCGTCACGGATTTGCCCCACGTGGCAGAGACGTCGCTCACACTCACGTCGGAGCGGTCAACACCTCCCGCTTTCGCTAGCGCATTAGAGATTTCCGAACGGCGATCGGCATTTGTGCCGTCGCCGAGATTGGCCTGTACACGCACGGTGTCCGAACCCAGGGTCTGGATCTTCGCGTCGGCGAGGTCAACGTCACGCAGCGCGTCACGTGCCTCGGCAACCGTGAGACCGGGCGCCTTGACCTCCCACGCGGTCCCGCCCTTGAAGTCGATCCCAGCGTTAAGACCGTTGCTGATCAAAGCCACGAGGCCGATCAAAAGGATCGCACCCGAGATGGCAAAGCCGCGCCAGGCCTTACGAACAAAATCGAAGTTCGTCTCTCCCCGCTCGAGTCGAGCGAACATCGAGTTCGACTCGCCATACAGCGCGCGACCGAGCCACGAGTCGACCGAGCCCGAGTGTCGTCGAGCCAGCCACATGACGACGACCCGGGTGAAGACGTACGCGATCAAAACGTCGAGCAGCGTCGAGACTCCGAGGAAAAAGGCGAACCCGCGCACCGCGCCCACCGACAGCGACCACAGAACCAACGCCGCAAGGAACGACACGAGGTCGGCAGCGATAATCGTGCGAAATGCGCGGGCAAACCCGCGGTCGACCGAACCACGCACGCTCGCGCCGTGACGCAACTCGTCCTTCAGTCGCTCGAAAAACACCACGTAGCTATCGACCGTGACGCCGACCGACACGATCAACCCGACCACACCCGACAACGTGAGGGCAAGACCAGACGCCTTGCCCTGCCAGGTGACGAATGTCCACATCAACGCGCCGGACAGCAACAGGCCTGCAAGAACAACGAGTCCCAAGCGGCGGTAGAAAACGATCATGTACAAGATGACGAGCCCAAGGCCGATGCCGCCGGTGATGAGGCCGGCGTCGAGGGTGTCGCGACCAAGCGAGGCCGAGACTTCCTGAACTGTCTCCACCTCTAGCTCCACCGGCAACGAGCCGTAACGCAACACCAGCGCCAGATCCTTGGCCTCACGTTCGCTGAAATCGCCGGTGATCTCGGCTTGCGAGCTGAGCGCGCTTTGGATGGTGGGCGCCGACTCGACAACGTGGTCGAGCACAATGGCCAGCCGTTGGTCGACCAAACCGCCTGTTATTGCCTCAAACGATGCTGCCTCTGACCCCTTGACGTTGAACAACACCTTCCAGCGACCGCCGTCGACCACTGCGGTCGCGTCACTGATGATGTCTCCCGTCGCGACGGTTGGGCCGAGAACGTAACGAGCGATCTGTTTGCCATCGTCGTCGAGTTCAGCCAGCAAGACCGTCTTATCCGCGTCGTCGTTGTCGGGGTCGGTGACCCCTGTGTCCTCGTTGACGCTGATGTCGATGGTCGAGGTGGTGGTCGACGACGAGCCTGACCCGCCCGCCACCGACGTCGATGTCGCGCCCGATCCGCTGCCCGAACTCGACGCGGCCGTCGATCCCGCCGCCGACGATCCCGACGCCGACGAGGACGTGCTCGCCACAGTCGACGCGCTCGATACCGAGGACGACACCGATGAACTCTGGCTGTTGCGCCGCCGCCAACCGCGCGACGAGGCCGGGTCCGCCGAGTCCGACGAGTCCGCCGAGTTCGACGCTGCTGAGCTGTCGTTGTCAGGCTCCGTATCGGAGGCATCGGGTGACGAGACACTGGTGGACCCCGAACCAGAACCAGAGCCTGACCCTGAACCAGAGCCGGATCCCGACCCCGAGTCAACGACCGAGCCGTTGGCCGTGCCATCCTCACCAACTGTCAGCAAACTTGTCGACGTCGAAGCCGGCTCGGCGTTGGGATCGAAGGCCTCAAACACTTGCAACACCGGCCGGAAGCGCAGTTCGGCGGTCTGGCCAACGACGGCCAAGGCCCGCTCCTTGTCCTTCACGCCCGGCAGGTCGACAACGATGCGGCCACCTTGGATGGACACCTCGGGCTCGGCCACGCCCAGGCCGTTCACACGACGTTCGATGATGTCGCGCGCCTGACTGAGTTGGCTCTCGTCGGCACTCTCCTTCGGCGCCAGCACCGCCGACGTTCCACCCTGGAGATCGAGTCCCAACTGGGGTGAACTCTTCGTGCCGATCGTCCAGGCCAAACCGCCGATGGCGAGCAAGACCAGCGCCAACAGCGCCCACCGCTTCGATCGCGTCATCTACCTAGTTCCTCACTCGTCTCTTGAAGTTGCGGCTCGTGCAATTTCAGCTCGTAAAACGTCATCGCTGCTCGGCACCGGGCTCGCCACCATCTTCGGGGTCCGGGCCGACAACGCCGGGGCCGCCGGGACGGTCCGACGCCGACGCCTTTCGATCGTGGACCGCGGCTTTGGCCACGTTCACTACTACTCCGTCGGCGATCTCGAGTTCGAACGTGTCATCACCAAGCGAACGCACAACGCCCAGAATTCCGCCCGACGTAATCACCTGGTCGCCGATCGCCAACGACTGGACGAGCGCCAGGTGTCGCGCCACGCGCTGGCGCTGCGGCCGGATCAGAGCGAACCAACCGAGCGCGAAAAAGAGCAGGAGCGAGATGACTTGGGGCACGCGAAATTCCCTTCGGGCAGCCGAGCAGGGTACCCCACTACCGCTTACGCCCTCGGGATCACCCGCGTCCGTCGTCCCAAACGCGGCGAACATCAGCCACCAACGCGGCCAAGGTCCCGCTCGCGATCGCCGCTCGCGCCCGTGCGACAAGGTCGAGCAAAAAGGCCACGTTGTGAATCGTGAGCAGCGCGCCACCACTCACCTCCCCGACCGTGAGCAAGTGGCGCACGTAACCCGCCGAATAGCGGTTGCACACCACGCAGCCGCACCCAGCGTCAATCGGACCCGTTGCAGTACGGAACGCAGCGTTCTTCAACTGCACACGCCCATCGTGGGTGAGCGCCGTACCGTGGCGCGCGAGGCGGGTGGGCAACACACAATCGAACATGTCCACCCCACGGGCGATACCTTCGACAAGCGAAATCGGGTCGCCCACGCCCATGAGATAGCGGGGCCGCTGCGAGGGCAGCTCGGCGATGGCCGCGTCGAGTGCTGGCAACATCTCTGATCGAGGCTCACCCACCGACAATCCGCCGATCGCGTGGCCGTCGAATCCGATCGTCGCAATGTCGGCGGCGCACTGCGCCCGCAGATCGACGTCGACGCCGCCTTGCACGATCCCAAACAGCGCTTGGGTCGGGTGCGCGTGCGCATCTCGACAGCGCCGTGCCCAGTCTTTCGTGAGCCGTATCGCGCGATCGACAACGGCTGCAGCGCTCGGTAGCGGCGGGCAGACGTCGAGCGCCATCGCAATGTCGGCGCCGAGCTGCATCTGCACCCGCATCGCATCCGCGGGCGTGAACCGGGTATACGCCCCGTCGTAGGTCGACTGGAAAACGACGCCGTCGTCGAAAATCTTCGGCTTCAACGACATCACCTGAAAGCCACCCGAGTCGGTCAACGTGTGGCCCTGCCAACCCATGAACTCGTGGAGCCCACCGAGCGCCTCCACCACCTCCGCGCCCGGCCGCATCATGAGGTGATACGTGTTGGCCAGCACGACAGGCGGCGCCAGCTGATCGAGTTCGTGTGTGGCCAGCGCGCGGATTGTTCCCCGGGTAGCGACCGGCATAAACGCGGGCGTCAAGAATTCGCCCCGCGGTGTGCTGACACGGCCGGCGCGTGCGGCGCCGTCGCTCGCGTCGACGGAAAAGCTCACCACGCTCACCGGTGCGCACGCTCCAAAAGCATCGCGTCGCCAAACGAGAGAAACCGGTAGCCGCTGGCTAGCGCTGTCGAGTACAACTCCCGCCACCTCGGTCCGACGAACGCATCGATCATCATCAGCAACGTCGTGCGCGGCAAGTGAAAGTTGGTCATCAGCAGATCGACGCAGGCGAAGGAGAACGGTCGGCGGATGAACAAGTCGGTTCGACCACTGAGCGCGCCGCTCTGGGCAGCCGCCTCCAGCGCCCGCACACTGGTTGTCCCCACGGCAATCACCCGACCACCGGCCTCGTGCGCCTGGCTGACGGCCTCCCACGTGCCCGGCGGGACCACATATCGCTCCGAATGCATGACGTGGTCGGCCGGGTCAGCCACCGTGACCGGCCGAAACGTGTCGAGACCCACGTGGAGTTCCACCCGGTGCACCGTCGCCCCGGCCCGCTCACAACGCGCCAACAATTCATTGGTGAAATGCAATCCGGCCGTCGGCGCGGCGGCCGAACCGTCGACGGCCGCGTAGACGGTTTGGTAACGCTCCGGCTCGTCGAGCACCTCAGTGATGTACGGCGGCAAGGGCATCGATGACGCCGCGCGGACGTCGGCCGCCGACGCCATCGTTACTAAGCGGCGGCCCCCGCTCAGCTCGTCGCCCACAACGAGCGCAGGCGGGCCATCGGGACCGTCAACAACCTGCGCCTGCGACCACAGCGGCGTCCCGGATCGAACCCGCCGGCCGGGTCGAACTAGCGCCACCCACGTGGCGTCGGGCGCAAACACCTCGGCGGTGGGGACCGCCGACCACGGTTCGAGCAGCAACACTTCGACCACGCCGCCAGTGGCTTTACGCATAGCCAGTCGCGCCGGTACGACCCGACTGTCGTTGATCACGACTACGTCGCCCGGTCGCAGGAACTCGGGCAGATCCGAAACGTGCCGGTGCTCGATCGCACCGTCGGCCGTGGCGACGAGCAACCGGGAGCTGTCGCGAGGCTCGACCGGTCTTTGCGCGATCGCCCCGATCGGCAGGTCGTAGTCGAACGCGTCCAGCACGGCCAGCGACGCTACTGGCGCCCCGGCAACGACCAGACGTCTGCAGCGAACTTGGCGGCATCGCAGCCCCACGAACAGACTCCTGCGGTGTTCACCTTCTCCCGCATGCCAATCGAGGTCGAGTCGCCCGAGGAGATCGGCTACGGGTCGATCAGGTTCAACCTGACAGAGAGCTCGGTTCGCGACCGTCGTTTCAGCGAACTCGGCGTAGATCTCGACGACCTCGTGCTTGCCTACCTCGACCACCGCGGCGACCCGACGATGCGCGCCATGGTCGCCGGCGATGCCAACGCCAGCGTCACCGACCAGGACAGCTTCCCGGGTCTCGTCGCTGTGGCAGAACAGGGAAACTGGCGCAGCAGCCAGGCATCCCACAACGGCCCCTGTGACCCCCTCCACGTGCTGCTGATGCCCGGTGCCGCGGCCGCATTGTTCTGCGTGCACATGGCGCTACTCGGCCCGGGCGACGAACTCGTGGTCGTA
>CAZWPY010000075.1:0-15757 GCA_964635475.1 uncultured Acidimicrobiia bacterium | reverse complement strand
AGGGTTCGCGGCGATGGCTGCGAGGTAGGCGCCGATTGCGGCCAAATCCACCGGTCGCGCGGGCGCTGCTCCCCCGCCTGCGGCGCGAGCAGCAGGCCGAGACACGGCCGTCGACGCCGGGCTCGGCGGCACTACACCGCCGGTCTTCACTCCGGCGGCGCTCGTCGCTGCGCGGGCTCCTGCGGGCGAACTCGACGCCGGGCCGGGCTGACCCGTCGAGGTCGGTGCCGCGGCCGGCGACGAACTCGTTTCTGCCGACTCGCGAGAGGTCACGACCACAGTGGACTCGGTCGTGGTCTGCGACTCGGTTGTCGTCGACGAGGTCGTGGTCGTATCGGGACCACAGACGTTCAGGCTGGGGCTCGGCGGAGTCTCGTTTCCTCGAGACGACCCAGTGATGAAGTTCCAGCCCTCGACATCACCCGCCGCAGGCGATCGTGAGGCTGGACCGACCGCCGAATATTGGAACGAACCCGAACCCGATCGACAGATGAAGTAGGCCCAGTAGTCGTAATTGCCGTTGCCAGAGGGCTCGCCACACCCAGTCGCGGGTTCGCCACCAATGGCGCATAGCAGGCCCGAATCATCAAAACGCAGGCCTCCTACCGCCCGGTCGAGCGCGTCGAGGCCACTGCCGCCGGGGGTCACGCACGTGACGCTCGAGCCGACGACGACCGCGACGTAGCGCGACGACCAGCCGGGTTCACACTCAACCGTCTCGGCCGCCGCCCGCGTCGGTGTCGCGACCAGGGCGCACGCGGCGACAAGCAGCGGCACGCAGCCGCGTGCCGCGCACACAGCGCGACGCGCCGGCAGCACAGCGCGACGCGTCGGAAGCACAGCGCGACGCGCCGCACAGACAACGCCGGAAGGTCGCCTTCCCCTCATCGCCGGTCGCCACTCACGCCCGCGACCGGCGACCCGACCGACGACTCACAGCCAACACGGTCGCGCCCAGCGCCGACACGACAACCGCGAGCCACAGGAGTCCCGCTGTCGCTGTTCCGGTGAAGGCCGGGCGACCCGAGGTCGCGACCGGGCTCGCCACGGCGGCGGTCGGCGGAGTTGCCTCCCGGCGCGGCGCCGGTGGGCCCGCCGCGAAGTCGGGTCGGTCACCCGCCGCCGGGGTCGAAGATGTGGTCGCGCTCGAAGATGTGGTCGCGCTCGAAGATGTGGTCGCGCCCGTGGCTGTGGTGGCGCTCGACGTCGTAGTGCTCGATGTGCTGGTCGTTGAGGTCGACGTCGTTGAGGTCGACGACGTCGTCGTCGGCTGACAGGGGTCGGCGGGCAAGCCCGTTCCCGGCGCAGCGGGTGCGAATCCACCGGTCAACGCCGGCACAGCCTGAACGGTGGCCAGCAGGTTCGCGTTGGGGAACGCCGCCTGGTAACCAAAGGCCCCCGCGTTGGTTTGCCCACAGGGAATCTGCAACGTCGCGAGAAACGCCGACGCACTCGATGGCGCGGCAGCACCCAGCGCCGCGACCACCAACGCGGTCGAGTTCACGTCGGAGGCCTGCGTGTCCACGCCCGGTGCAACGATGTACGCCCAGCCACCGTCGGCTCCGAGCGCCGACAGCAGCGCGGCGACCGGGTCATGGGTCGGCGTCGAGCCCGTCGCGGCGAGCCCGAGCACGGCCAACGCCGTGCTGTTGGAATCGGGTCCGACGAAGGCGTCGGGGTCTGGGTCAGGACACGGCACCGACACGTCGGCACGAAATGCCGACCACAAGCCCGAGGAACACTGCTGCGCGATGAGCCAGTCGACCGCGTCGGCCGGAACCGTGGCCGCCGCCGAGCCGAGGGCCAGCAATGCCAGCCCTTGGCGGAAGGCGCCATCGAAGGTCGGATCGGCGGAACCGAACAATCCGTTTGCGCTCTTTGTTGCCAGCAGATCGGCGACCAGGTCATGGCTGGCAAATGACATCGGGTCACCACCCGCGGCGCGCACGGCGAGGATCGTCAACGCGAGCCGAGCTGGGTTACCCGCCGCGGAATCGATGTGGGCCGAGAGCCAGTCGAGTGCCGGCTGGATCTGCGCGGGCGACGCCCCCGCGCCCGCGAGCCCGATCACGAACTGCGTCGTGGCCGCGTAGTCGGGGCCGGTGCCCGAGAAGTTGGGTAACGCGCCGTCGGCGCGCTGCTGGGTGAGCAGCCAGTGCGCGGCACTGACGGGCGAGGCGCCAGCCGACGTTGCCCACGCCGCTGCCCCGCCGCTGACGCCGCCCGACACGATCGCCCCCGCGAGGGCGACGAACGCCGCACAACGGCCGACTGTCCGCCGGCCTCTACTCGGCCGGTTTCTGTTCAGTCGGTCGGCCGCCGGTCGGGTCGACCCTGGTAGGTCCCGTAATGGGGTACGTAACGGCAGTGGGGTGTGTAACGACATTGTGCCCTTTCCGAGTCGGCAGACGACGACCGGGTGGGCCCCCGCCAGCCTCCGCAGTCCTCGACGGTGGTCTGGAAACTTCGAACAGGCAGGTGCTCCGACTCGTACGCCACGGCGTACACACGGTTGCGGGACAGTGCCGGCTCGTCCGGCTTCCCCTGCGGGTGTTCGGCCGCCCGCGGGCGGCGATGGCACCGTAGCCGATCCGCGGTGCGAGACTGACCACGTGACCGCGTTTGGCTCTCACGTTGCGGCGCGCCCTAGCGCAAAGACTTCCCATCGATCGCTGATTCAGCGGGCAAGGCGTTCCGTGATTCAGCGAGCAACCCGTGCGGCGCTGCTCGCCGTGTTGCTGGTGATCGCGGCCGCTTCACCGGCAGCAGCGCACGCCTCGCTTGAGTCCACGACCCCGGTCGCGTGGGACAAACTCACCGGCGACGAGGTCACGTTGCAGTTCAACGAAGGTGTGCGGCCTGTCCGAGAGGGCTTTCGCCTCTACGACTCAAAGGGTCGACCTGCCAGCGTCGACGCCCGAACGGGGTCGACACGCGACCAGGTAGTCGTCGAGATTGGCTCCGATCGAGCCGACGACTTGTACACGTTGTCCTGGCGGGTGATCTCCGACGATTCGCACCCCGTTGCGGGCACCCTCACGTTTTCGATCGGTGACCCGGCCGGACCAGCGCCAACCACCACCGCCGTGCCACAAGCGGCCGCCGCGTCGCCAGTAGTGGGATGGACCTACGGTGCGCTGCGCGCCGTCATGTTGATCGCGCTGCTCGCCTTCACCGGCGCAGTGGGCGCGTTTGTTTTGGTGTGGCCACAGGCGTGGGACAACCGCCGCGCTCGTCTGTGGGTGTGGGCGTGGTGGGTCGTGGCGATCGTGACCACGGTGCTGTCAGTGGGGGCCCAAGGCGCGTATACCGAAGCGCGCAGCTTGGACGCGCTGTGGGACCCGCGAGTTATCGGTGAAGTGTTGGCACAGAAGTACGGGATGCTCGCGCTTGCGCGGGCCGGGGTGTTGGTCTTGGGAGGAATGATCGTCGCGTCGATCAGGCCGCGATCACGTCCGAGCGTCGCGGCCGTGTCGGGCTGGCTGGCCGTCGGCGCCTCGGCGTGGTTCACGGTCTCGCTTTCGGGTCACGCCTCACAGGGCCGCTGGGCCCCCGCTGCGCTCGCCGCGGACCTTGTCCACCTCTTGGTCGCGTCGTTGTGGCTCGGTGGGTTAGCCGCGCTCGTGTGGACGGTGCTGCGGCGCGACAGCACCACCGAGCCCTTTGCGGTGATGAAACGATTTTCGTTAACCGCCGCTGTGTCGGTCGCCGTGCTCGTTGCCACGGGCGTATTCGCATCGGTGCGGCAAACCGCGGGATTGCAATCGATCCTCGAGTCGGACTTCGGCAACGCGCTCATGATCAAGGTGACCTTGGTCGCTGGCGTGCTCGTTTTCGCCGTCCTCAGCCGACGGGCGTTGTTGGCCGGGTCGGATACGGGCTCCACCGACGAACGGCTGCGAGACCTACGACGCTCGACAGGCGCCGAATTGCTTGTCGGTATAGCCGTCGTCGCGGTTAGCGCGTGGCTGATGAACACCCAACCCGCCCGTGAAGTCAGCGCGGCGGGAGGCGATCCCGTCGTCACGACGTTGAGCGGCGGCAACCTGCGCGTCGACGTCATACTCGACCCTGCCCGGGTGGGCGGCAACGGCTTGCACCTGACCGCCCTGTCGGCGACCGGTTTGCCGAAGCGAACCGACGAGATCACCGCGCGACTCACGTTGGGCGACCTCGAGGTCACTCCCGACCTCGTCGAGGCCGGCCCAGGGCACGTCATCGCGTCGTCGCTCGTACTGCCGCAAGCCGGCGATTGGGAGCTGGCTGTCCGTGTTGTGACCGAGGACATCGACGTCACCATTCTCAAAGGCACGCTGCATGTCCGCGGCCGTTGACCTGCATCGATCTTCGTGGTTAGGCCTGCGGGGATCCGCCTGGTCACGCTGGTCTCCGACGCTCGTGCGGGCACGCTGCGGCCGCCTGTGGGTGGCGCGTCTCATCGTGTGCCTAGTTGCGTGCCTGGCCGCCATGGCGGTCGCAGTGGTGGGCGCCGCGCCCGCGTCCGCGCACGGCTCACCCGATGCGACCGCCGTTCCGTCGGTCAACTACCGCACCGAGCTCACTGGGCCCGCGTGGCCCGACATCCACGTGCAAATGGTCGACAACTCCGATCGGGTCGAGATCAGAAACGACAGCCCGCTCGACGTGATTGTGCTGGGCTACGACGGTGAGCCGTACCTGCGAATCGGCCAACAAGGAGCGTTTGAGAATCTCCAGTCACCCGCCACGTACCTCAACCGCACGGTGTCGGGCAACGCGCCGATTCCCTCGGGGCTCGACCCCGACGGCCCACCATCATGGCGGCGTCTGAGCTCGGCGCCGGTCGCCCGCTTCCACGACCATCGAACTCACTGGATGGCCAACACCTTGCCCGACGACGTGCTCGCCGACCCCAACTCGTCACACGTCATCATCGAGGACATCTCGATCGAGCTGACGTGGGGTGATCGGACGGGCACGACAACGGGGCGCACCATCTGGTCTCCCCCGCCCAGCCCGATGCCGTGGTTGGCCCTCGCGGGTGCCGCCCTTGCCAGCGGGCTCGCGGTCGGCTGGTGGCGACGGCGCCTCGCCGGCGCCGTAGTGGTCGCTGCAACGGTGGCAGCGGTGAGCGCCACCGTGTGGCAGGCCCGCGCTGCCGCAGGGTCATTCGTCGCCGACCTCGCCAACATCGGCTGGCTCGAACTCGTGATGTGCGCGGCTGCGATAGGCGCGGTGACCGTCGATCGCGCCCCGGCCGGCGGCGTGCGACTCGCACCCAACCACGGTGCGGCAACCGCGGCCCGCGTCGAGCCGACGCGAGGGTGGGTTCGGCCGCTGCTCGTCGTGTGCGGGCTCGGCGCCGCGCTGCTCGGCGGGCTCGCTCACGCGAGCGTTTGGTCGAGGAGTTACCCCGGCTTTGCCGAACCCTGGATTGTCGGCCGCGCGGCAGCCGCATGCGCTTTGGGATGGGGCGCAGCGGCAGCGTTGTGTCTCGTAATCGCGCATCGGCCGACGAAGACGTACGGAGGTGCCAGCCCGGGCACTCCTACAGCACTGCAGCAGGCTCGCGAGTCGGGATCGACGCCGGGAAGCTGACGACAGCGCGCAACCCGCCCTCGGCGCGGGGCCGTGCGTGCAACACCGCCCCGTGCGCTTGCGCGATCGACTGAACGACCGCGAGCCCGACCCCATGACTCACGTGCAGCCCGCCACGGGCGTCGGCCCGAACAGCGCCGTCACCGCCCGGTCGGCGATGAAATCGACGTAGGGCGTTCGCGACGTCCTCGTCGCTCAAAATCGGGCCTGCGTTTTCTACCTCGACTAGCGCCCGCTGGCTGTCGAGCCGGGTAGTGATTGACACGTCGCCGCCGGCCGGGGTGTAACGCTCGACGTTCGAGAGCAAATTCGCGATCAAGCGTTCGAGCAGGGTCGCGTCGCCTCGCACCGCCGTCGGCTCAAGTTGTGTGTGGACCCGCAGTCCGAGCAGTGGATGGGCGACTCGAACTCGCTCAACAATCTCGGCGAGGTCGACGTCGCTGACGGCCGTGAGTGTTTGCGAGCGCGCAAGCGACAGCAGCGACTCGACCAACCGGGTCGCCCGGTCGACTTCGTCGCGCATGGCCAGCAACGCGTCGCGTAACTCCGTGGTGCTGGCGGTCGGGTCGTCGATGGCGACGTCGATTTCCGTACGCATCACGGCCAATGGCGTGCGCAGCTCGTGCGACGCGTCGGCACTAAACGACCGTTGCGCGTCGAACGCGGTGTCGAGCCGGTCGAGCATCGCGTTAAACGTGTCGATCAACAGCCCCAGCTCGTCGGGTCGGCCGCTCGACTCGATGCGATCACCAAATCGGCCGCCCGACACCTCCGCGGCGACCCGAGTGAGGCGCCCGATCGGTCGCATCATCGTGCCGGCGAGCCACCACCCCAGGCCTAACGACACGACGGCAAGTCCAACCACGGTTGCGATTCCGATCAGGCGAGCATCGTGGATCACCGAGCTGGCGACATCGGCGCCGCGGTTGAGTCGCTCCCGATCGGCGGCGATCTGGCCTGCGGCCGCGCCAGCCGGCACAGGGGTAACGCCGGGCGTATCGGCCGGCACTGGAGCAGACGCGGCCGCGCTCGCGGTCTCCGCTGGCGGCGGTGGTGGCGGTCCAAGCCCGGCCTCTCGCGCGCGGTCGTGCAGGAAGGAGTTCGTGAACGACAAGGTGACCACGACCGCGATCAGGCCCGCGCCGGTCACGAGGACGAAACACCACGCAGCCCAGCGTCGCCGCAAACCCGCCGGTTGACGTCGGAACGGCCGGCTGCTCACACCGACTCCGGTAGTTCCGCGAGCCGGTAGCCGCGTCCGGTGACCGTCTCGATGAGCGGTGGGCCACCCAACTTCGAACGCACGCGCGACACGATCACCCGCACTGAGGCAGTAAATGGATCGGCGTGTTCGTCCCAGACACGTTCCAACAGTTCCTCGGCCGACACCACCGACCCACCTGCGCGCAGTAAGTGTTCGAGCACGCCGTACTCACGTGAGGTCAGTTTGATCGTTTTTCCCGCTCTCACCACCACGTGGCGCGCGGGCTCCATCGCCACGTCGCCCCACGTCAACACCGGCGCCGACGACACACTTTGCCGGCGCCCCAACGCATGAATGCGGGCCAAGAGTTCGTCGAAAGCAAAGGGCTTTCCCAGGTAGTCGTCGGCGCCCAAGCCGAGCCCGACGACCAGGTCTTCGGTGGAGCTCGACGCGGTCAACATCAACACCCTCGTGTCGGGGCGTTGCGCGACGGTGCGCGTGCAGACCTCGTCGCCGTGCACCACTGGTAGGTCGCGATCGAGTACGACAACGTCGTAGGAGCCCTCGGCGATACGTTCCCACCCGCTCGCGCCGTCGTACGCGACATCGACCGCGAAGCCATTACGCCGTAAGCCTTTCGCAAGCGTGTCAGCTAACCGCTCCTCGTCTTCGACCACCAAGACCTTCACGATGGGATCACCAAAACCTTCACGATGGCGGGGCCTCCTGCGCCCGGCAACCGCTCGTCGCCGCCGCTGCGGGCTGCAAGCTGGCCGCCGTGTCCATTTACATCAGCGTTACGTGCGGTCGTATTGAGTACGCACCATGAGACCACACCTCCTTCTGTTTCAAGGGCGCGACGGTTCCCGACTCAGCCGGGCAGGTCGCGTCACAGGTATCGGCCTCGCCGCGGTGCTTGCGTTCGGTGCGTGCGACCCAAGCTCGTCGACCACGTCGAGCAGCTCGATCTCCAGCGCGTCGAGCACGACCACCACCTCGGCGGCGGCGGCGACCTGTCCGACGGCGAACTTCCCCGACTTGAGCCAGAGTGCGGGCGCGGGCGCCGGCTACTCAAAGCCGTGGATCTCGGTCAGTTGCACAACCAGCGAACTCAAGGTCAGCTCGAACGGCATGATCTCCTACACGTTTACGCCCAAGACGCCCAACGCGCTCGCCGCGCAAAACTGGAACTGGCACGTGCCGCTCCAACCGGCCGTTGCCGCGAGCTCGACGGCGATCAACACGTGGTTCGGAACGGTCGGCTTCACGACAACCGGCATCCCGATTTATGCCGCGATGGAAGGGGCGCAGCCCGCGAGCGAAGCCTTCGGCGACCCGATCTACAACGGCATCGTCGACACCTGCAAGGGCCACACCGGCCCGGCCAAGGAATACCACGTGCACGCCTTGAATACGGCGACGTCGTGTGGCTTTGGCCCGTCGCCGATCGTGGGTTACGCGCTCGACGGTTTCCCGATCTACGGCTCGCAGGGTTGCCTCGATACAGCCTGCACCCAGGTCGTGACGTTCAAGTCGGGTTGGGTGAAAACCGGCGACCCCAAGACCAACGCGTGGAGCAACTACACGTACCAGTCGAGTTCTGACCAGACAGTGCTCGACAAGTGCAACGGTCGTGTCGGGCCCGACGGTACGTACCGCTACTACGTGACGGCGTCGTTCCCCTACACGTTTGGCTGTTTCAAGGGAACACCGACCACCCAAAGCGGCGCCGCCGGCGGCCCGATGCCGCCTATGTAATCCCTTGCGTGCGCGTGCGCAGAAAGCGACGTGTTTCCCCAGTGCCCCGGAGTCTCCTCCGGGGCACTGGCGCGAATTGGTTTGCATACGGTCCCGATCACGGCCACCCTGGAGCCAGCGCCATCCACCTACTCCCGAGCGACTCTTAAGCAGCAAAGCCGTGACCAGCCCGACATACGAATTGCCAGCGTCGTTACGGCGAGGAACACCACGAGCAGCATTGCGCTGGCCGTCGTACCGCACGGTGTGGGTCGGTGCATTTGTGTCGAGCATCGGCACGTGGATGCAAAACGTGATCATCAGCGAGTGGGCGTACTCGCTAACGGGCTCAAAGGCCTATGTCGGTCAGTTGACCTTCGCCCTGCTCGGCCCGTCGCTCGTGTTGCCGCTCATCGGCGGCGTTCTCGCCGATCGCTTCGACCGGCGCAAACTCGCGACCGCGACCTTGATCTGGCAAATGGTCGGCTGCTTACTGCTCGCCCGATTGGCAGCCGGGAGCAGTCCTTCGCGCGCCGGCGTGCTGGCGTGTGTCGCACTGATTGGTATGGGGCAAGCACTCACCGGCCCGGCCTACCAAGCGTTGTTGCCCAGCTTGGTGCCGCCGGCCGACTTGCCGGGCGCGATCTCGCTCGGGTCGCTGCAGATGAACTTGAGCCGCGTGCTCGGTCCTGTGGTTGGCGGTCTGATTCGTCCCCGGGTGGGAGTTGCCGGAATCTTCCTCGCCAACGGCCTGACGTTTATCGCGATCATCGCTGCCCTGTGGCGGGTGGAGGTGCCCGCGCAGGAACCCCGAGCTCGAACGCGGCCGAGCCGCGAGCTGCTCGAGGGCATTCGTGCCGCGCGCAAGGAGCCAACGGTCTCAGCGACGTTGTCGACGCTGGCCATCTTCTCGTTCTGTTGTTTGGCCTTTATCGCGCTGATGCCCGCGTTGGCGTCGGACAATCTGAAGATGCCCACCGACGGCTTCGCGTACGGCGCGTTGTACGCCTTCTTTGGCCTCGGTGCCGCACTCGGATCCCTGTTGCCCTCGACAATTGCTCGCCACGTCGATCGGCAAGCGCTGTTGCGCACATCGCTGCTCGCTTTCGCCGCGCTGCTCGCCGCGTTCGGCGCGCTGCGAGATCCGGCGCCCGCGTACCCGGTGGTCCTCGGGCTCGGCGTCGCCTACTTCTGCTTCGTCACAACCTTGCAAACCGTCTTGCAAGCGCGCCTCGAATCACACGTGCGCGGCCGTGTGATGTCGTTGTGGATGATGGCCTTCGCCGGCACTGTCCCGCTCGGCGTGCTCGTCGCTGGCCGAGTCGCCGACGCGACCTCGGTGAGCGCCGTGGTGTGGGTCGGCGCCGCCGTCGCCGTGGCGCTTGTCCCCCGCACCATCGTGCGCAGCAAGTTGCCGGACCCTCACTCAGCCCAGCCCGCCCCGGGCCCTGCTCATTGAGGCCCGCACTTGCCGGTAACACCTGCCGCCACAGATCGTTAACCGTTGAAATAGCGCTCGTTAACGGTCGAAGTAGCGCACGGTCAGTTGCACGAACTCCTCGAGAATTTCGGCCTCGGTCATCCCACAACGTTGGAAGTAGGACTCGGGGTCGAAGGCTCGCAGACACAGCGGACCGATGATGCCGATGATCACATTGAGCCGCCGCGCCGCTTCGGCACGCTCTTCGTCGGGCAGACTGCCGAGCAGCATCGCACTCGCTACCCGCAGGGGTGGCTCGCTCACGGCCTGATATCGCTCCCACAGCGCCGGGTGCGCCATGAGCGACTCGACGAGCCGGCGGTGCGGACGCAGCAGGTCGGCGTAGGAGTGCACTGCGAGTCGGGCAATGGCTTCGAGGTCGAGTTCCGGGCCGAGGAAGTCGGCGGCCGCCGACGTCGCGGCCTCGGCTTGGGCCGTCGCCGTGCGGCACAACTCGTCGCACAGGGTCGCGAGAATCGCGTTTTTGCTCTCGAACCGTGAGTACACCGACGCCACCGCGACGTTGGCCTGCGCGCAGATCTCCTGCACCGTGATTTCCTCGAACGACTTCGTCTCGAGGAGGCGTTCGGTGGCTTCGAGGATCCGACGAAACGTCGCTGCGGACCGGGCCTGTTTCGGCGGGTTGACCCCCTCGACAAACGCCGACTGGGTGTGCCGATCGAACGAACGCTGCGCCAGTGACGATGTTGTGCTCACGCAAATAGTTTGGCAGATGCCACCCGCCGTGGCATGTACCACTCGCTGAGCAGTCCAATACTACTGAGAGCGCGACCGCTTACCTTCTACCCCTGGGGCCCTGCTGGGTTACCCCACGTACGGTGCCCAAGGCGTCGACCAACCCCGCGGGCAGCAGTCGGCAGCCAGCAGCTTAAACGAGCTTTCCGCAACGTAGTTGCAACGTAAGGGGCAGGCTCACTGCCACTTCACGGTGAACCTGTTGCGGAGGAAGATCGCGACCGAGTTCAACGCGAGGAGCAATCCAAGCAACACGAGCGACGCGGCCGCCGCCACCTCGCGGAACTCTGCTTGCGGCCGTTTGACCCAGGTGAACGTCATCAGCGGCAGCGCGGAAAACGGGTCGCCGAGCGAGTGTGGCGTGGAGAAAATCGACACGGCCGCTCCGATCACGATGAGCGGGGCCGTTTCGCCGATCGCACGGCTCAACGCGAGGATCGAGCCCGTCAACGTACCGGGCATCGCCGCAGGCAAAACCTGTCGGCGCACGGTTTGCCACGTCGTGGCTCCCAACGCGAGCGAGGCCTCACGCATCGACTCCGGCACGGTCTTTAACGCCTCACGAGTCGTCACAATGATGATCGGCAGGCTCATCAGGCTGAGCGTGAGCGCGCCTGCGAGCAAGCTCGGTCCCATACCGAGAAAGCGGACGAACACCGCCAAGCCCAAAAGGCCGTACACCACCGACGGCACGCCGGCGAGGTTGGAAATGTTCGCGTCGATGAACGAACGCAGCTTGCCCGGGCGGGCAAACTCCTCGAGATACAACGCGGCACCGACGCCGACCGGAAAGGCAATCACCCCGACCAAGACTCCGAGCAGCGCGGAGCCGACAACGCCCGCACGCACACCGGCCTGCGAGGCGCGGCGCGACGAGTAGCTGGTGAGAAAGCCGACGGGGTCCTCGGCAAATCGAGCCCATCCCCGGTCGAGGATCGACCAGATCATTGCGCCGAGCACCACTACCCCAACGAGGGTGGCGACGAACAAGGCGACGGCAAACAGCCCGTCGAGCAAGGTCCGCACGCGGTCGCGCCGCGTGCGCGTGAGTGAAGCGATAACTGACTCGTTCATGCCTTGAGCTTCCTCACGATTCTGGCCGACAACATGTTGAGTCCCAAGGTCAGCACGAACAACAACGCGCCCACTGCATAAAGCGATTGATTGCGCACCGATCCCGCGGCGGTTTCACCACCGACCGTCTGCGCGATGTAGGCGGTCAGCGTCTGGATCGACTTGAAGAAGTCGGCGGTCAAGTTTGGCGTATTGCCCGCCGCGATGTTCACCGCCATCGTTTCGCCCAACGCGCGCGACACCGCCAGAATCGTGGCCGCCGAAATCCCTGATGCCGCCGCGGGGATCAACACCCGCAGCGACGTCACGCGTTTGGATCCGCCCAGCGCGTACGACGCCTCGCGCAACGACCGTGGTACGGCACGCAGCGAGTCTTCACACACCGTCGCGATGATCGGCAAGACGATTACGCCGACTGCCAGCGCTCCCGCTGCGGCATTGAAGACGAAGACCCTGTCCTCGCCAAAAAGCGGCCGGAGGATCGACGGCGTGATCACTTGCAGTGCGAAGAAGCCGACCACAACCGTGGGAATGCCGGCGAGTAGTTCCATCACGGGTTTCAACACTGAACGAACCCGCGCGGGCGCGTATTCCGACAGGTAGACCGCAGCTCCAAGGCCCAACGGAAGGCCGACGACGATCGAGCCGAACGCGATCATCGCTGATCCGCTTATGAGCGGCCACACGCCGTATTCGCCACCACCGTCGCCGACCGGATTCCACGTGGTCCCTGTGAGGAAGTCGACCGGCGAATACTCCTTCAGGAATCCCCACGACTCCTTTGCGAGGGAGGCGATGATCGCCACCGTCACCGCAATGGACACCCCTGCGCAGATCCGCAACGCGATAACGGCGACCAACTCGGTCCGGCGGCGACGGCGGGCAGTTGACTGCGCGATCCACGCAGGCGCCCCGCGAGTGGAGCCCGGCGCGGATTGCCCCGTGGGATCTGGAGGCGGTGCCGTGGGCGGCCCGAGCTCTGTTGTGGTCATGTCACGCCTTCCTCGTGGCAAAGGATCACCGGGCGCCGCGGCGCCCGGTGATCCGTTAGAACCTTCGATATCGAAAGCGCCCAATGTCTAACAACGGCGGGCGCACTGGTGACGACGGCCTCAGCCGAGCCGGGCCAGACCGTCGGCGTAGTCGCCCTCGGGGGCAGCCACATAACCGACCTCGGAGATCAGATCAGGCGTCAGCTCCAGGTACGACGTCACGAACGCCTTCACTTCGGGACGCTCAAGAGCGGTCTTGGTCACGTAGATGTACAACGGCCGGCTCAGTGGGTAGTCACCGCTCAACACGGTCTCGTCGGTGGGCTCGACGCACTCGCCGCCGGTCTCCTCCGACACGGCAATGTCGGTGAGCTGGTCGGAGTTCTCAGTGAAGTACGCGAGGCCGAAGAAGCCCCAGGAATTGGTCTCGCCTTCAATCCCCTGCACCAACACGTTGTCGTCTTCGGAGAAGGTGATGTTGTCACCCTGGCCCCGCGGCCGCGGGTTGGCTTCGTCCTTTTGGTCACCCAGCGTCTTTTCGACGAAGAAGTCGTACGTTCCCGAGTCGGTGCCCGGCGCGAAGGTCACAACGTCCTCGGCGGGGAATGACGGGTCGACCTGGTTCCAGGTGGACGCGGGATTGTCGGCGGTGAACAACATCGCGAGTTGCTCAAGCGACAGACACTTCAGGAAGTCGTTGGACGCCGACGTGACTACTGCGAGTCCGTCGAGGCCAACACGAAACTCCTCATACTCGATGCCCGCGCTCTCACACGCCGCGGCTTCCTCGTCCTTGATCCCGCGCGACGCGTCGGCGATGTCGATGTCGCCTGCGCAGAACAGCTTCATGCCGCCGCCTGTTCCCGACGTCCCAACCGACACGGTGACATCGGATTGCTCTTGCGCAAACTCTTCGGCGATCGCCTCAGTGAGCGGGGCCACCGTCGAGGAACCGTCGATCGCGATCGTTCCAGAGAGGGCCGCGCCGCCGCCGTCTTGCGCGCCAGCGTCTGACGCATCCGCCTCCGCCGCGGTTGTGTCCGAGGAGGTCGTCTCCTCGTCAGAATCGCTCGAACACGCCCCCGCGCTGAGGGTTACCAAGAGCGCTGCAGCCGCAGCTCGCACGAACCATTTCTTTGACATTCCGTCCCTTTCCTCGGCCCGACCGGGCCTCGCGGCGCATTCACGCCGGCGCGAACCGTAAGTGGGCGACCTGGCCGACACGTGTCGCATCCGTGACGAAAGGGTGAACTTCACGGGCGCGGCTGAGGAGATTGTTTGATCGCCGCAACAGTGGGCTACAGCGGCAGACGGAAGCCCCACGGGCCACGCGCGTGTGCGTGAAAGTGGTCGGGGATCTGCCGCATGACCGTGTCAATTCGCCACTCGACGTGGGAAGGGAACGACTCGGCAGCAACCCTGCCCAGGTGGCCGAGCAAACGCTCGCGAGTTTCGGCGTCGGGATCGGGGTCGTGGGATTTCCACACGACCATTGGGACACAACAGATCTCACAGTCGGCCACCCAACACTCGTGATCCTCGAAGTAACGCCGTGTCAGTTCCGCTGCGTCACAGAGCTCACAGGGCTGGGCCGCCACCGGGCCCCGGTAACCTCGGTCCATGCTGCTCGACCTTACCGACGCTGACTCGGCCGCGTTTTTGGCCACCCGTGACGAATTCATTTCCCGCGTCAGCTCCTGGGCACTCGACAACGGCCACGTGGCCGACGAGCGGGTCCTCGGCCAGATAGCCGACTACACGCACGCACACGACGGCCGCCTCGACCGCTGGACGCTCGACAAGGTCGACGACTTGTTTGCCGTGCACTTCACGACCCTGGCCGACCTCGACGTCGAGTTTGCTGCCGCAGCGACGCCGACGATGATCACGACCTTGCAGTGGCTCGATGCCCACGACACCCTCGACGTGGGCGACGACTCGTTGACAGACATCACCGCCGAACTCGAGACGATGGCGCCGCAGTTCGAGGCGCTGATGGCTAGCCCCGAGGAGGCCGCCAAAACGGCCGCGCTCGTGCGCACGATGCAACACCAAGGAATCAGCCTCGACGACTCCGAGGCTGTTACCAAGTGGATGACGAAGTTCTCGCGCAAGTCACCCGCTTTGCAGCAACGTTTGATCAACGAAGCTCTTGAGGCCACCGCCGCGCCGCCGGAGCCACTCGACGCGGAGTCGACAGCCGCGTTGGCCGCCTTGCGTGGCCCCGCGTGGCTCGACGCGCTCGGCGACCTACCTCACTATCAGCGAGCGGACGTGATCGACGTGTGGGTCTCGTCGATCGGCGGCGCCCGGCACGCCGCGGCCGACGTGGTGGCCGGCCTGCGCGAGGACCCCGAGCAAGTGGAGCCCGCCCTGCAGTGCCTTCGTGCCTGCGGCGACGACGCCGTCGATGTCGCGACCGACGAACTTTCAGCGGCGCGGGCCGACGGTTCGGATTCGAGCCACCTGCCGGCGTTGTTGTGGTTGGTCCACGGACGCGCGGACGCTCCCGCGGCCGACGGGGCCACCGTGGCGCTGCCCATCGTGCTCGATACCTTGCAGTTAGCCGCCAGCGACGGCGGGCCGGCGGGATTGCTGTGTGCCTTCGAGCGCCTCGTTGAAGAGCCCGACACGTTCGCGTCACGCCTGCGCACGGTTAGTCATCCCCATGCGACCGACCTGCTCGAAGCACTCGGCGCGGCGGTTTCCGACAAACAACGGGCCAAGGCCTTCCGAAAGGCCGCGTTCCAACGACGCAGCGCCCAGCTGTAGCCCGAGACGCCGGCACGCCGAGACGCCGGCACCACGTCCTGCCGCGCAAGCTGCAACCTGCTCGCACACACACCGGCGTATGCACCCCACTTGCACCTCAGTTGGCCACGTTCGACCACACCGGTCACCGCGATGACCGCCGGCCTGATCGCGGGCGCGATGGAC
>CAZWPY010000074.1:0-16281 GCA_964635475.1 uncultured Acidimicrobiia bacterium | reverse complement strand
GTCGTTTGCCGACCCGTCGCGTATGTGGGCGGCGCGAGCGGCCGCTGCGGGCGCGGCAGCGCTGCTGGTCGCGCTCGAGCACGCGGCGACCGGCGCGTGGCGAGCTAACAGGCCGACGGCCCGCGCGGGCGCAGCCGATGAGTCGGGCCCCGCACCGCTGCGGCGGACGTGGAGATCAGCCGTGCCGGTCGACCGTGCGGCAACCACAGTGCTCGCCTGGGTCGCGCCGGCAGCTGTCGGGGTGCTCGCGTTGTTGTTCGCGCCCGGCCAACTGCCGGCTGGGTACGACACGGCTCGCCTCGCGGCGGCCCTGGGGCGCGGGCCGATGACGAACTCGGCGGGTGAGCCGACCGCGCTGCACGGCCCGCTCAGCGCGCTGCTGAGTGCCGTTCTCGCGCCCGTGTTGGTGACGGCCCTCGCGTTGGTGCTGTTGGTGTGGGCGATCGGCTCGATCGTGGCGGCGCTCAACAACACCACCACGGTTGCGCGGGCGCGTGTGGCCGCGGCCGCCGTCGTGTGCGTGTCGCCGCTGCTGTGGGCCCGCCAGACGCCCGAAGTCGTGGCCGCGGCGTGCGTTGCTGTCGGCTTGCGATGTGTGATCGTCGGCAAACGGCTGACGCCGGGCGCGATGGTATGGCTCGGGCTCGCGGCGCTGGCCCGCCCTGAGGTGCTGGTGGTGATCCCGCTCGCTGCTGCGTACGGCCTGTCTCGTCGACAGAGGATTGCGGGCCTCGTCCGGGCGCTGGCGGCCGCCGTGTTTGTGCTGCTCCCCTGGGCCACCTGGGTGCACGACAACGTCGGCTCGTGGGTGCCGACCACTGCGGTCGGGCCCGCTTTGGCTTCCGCCGCGGCGGCCGACTCCGGCGGCGACCTGGGCGGGGGAGTGCCGACCACGCTCCCCGCGCCCGACGCGCAGGCCGTTTACGGGCATCTCGATTCCACACGACAGTTGGTGCGTGACGCCCGCGCCGACGTGTTGGGCCAGTGGGGCCCGCGGCCGCTGCTCGCCCGCTCGTTGCGCTCGCTGTCGATATGGACACCCGGAGGTTTGGCCGACTCTGCCGAGTCGCGAGGGCGAACGACGCGCTTGATGCCACTAGCGATAGTGAGCGACCTCGCCCTGCTGGCCGGTCTTGCGTGGCTGTGGTCCGACCGCCGGGCCCGGGCGGCCGGGCAACGCCAGCTCTACGGGTGTGCGATCGGCCTCGTCGTGTGTGGCGTCGCAACCGCCGCAGCGACCTACGGCGACCCCGCACTGCTGGCATGGACCCGTGTCGGGGCGTTGGCGGCACTGGCGCTCGAAGTAGAGCGGCGCATGCGTGGCGTGCAACTGCCTACGCTGGAGCAAATCAGTACCGCTGGCGTTTCTCGCCAGCCCGACACAGAAGGCGGGACGCGATGACGCCGCGCGTTTTGACCGCCGGACGGTCGTTGCCTCCCATCACCACGACGCTCATCAACGACGCGGGCAACCTGTTGCGTGGGCAGTTCCCCCGTGAATCGAAGTACACGCACCGCTATCTCGCGTGGCGTTACTGCACGAACCCCGTGTCGGGCCCAGCCTTCGCCGAGGTGCGCGACGGGGCTGGAGCGCTGATTGGTTTTGGCGCGATGTCGGTCACGGAGTGGGCCCGCGCGGCCGAGGCGCCGACCCGGGTCGGCGTCGTGATGGATATTGCTGCTCACCCTGTAGCGCGGCAAGGACCGATCATGATGAACGCGATCGTCGGTGCGTTTCCCGCAGCGATTGAGGCGGGCATCACGTGGGGTTTCGGTATACCGAACGACAACTCGTTGTTGTCAATGGGCTCGATGTTTGGCGCAGTCGAGCATGGAACCCTGCCCGTCACCGCGCTGCGTTGGGCGCCGCCGCGGCGCTCGAGCCGCTCGGTCGATGCCTCGCGGCTGACGGGGCGCGAGATCGGCGAATGGCTCGCCGCTGTCGACCAGAGCGCCGGTCGCGGTTGGCGCAGCGTGTGGAACGAAGCCACGTTGAGCTGGCGGCTGCGCAGCCCGCATCGGTCGTTCGCGCTGCACCACGACGACCACAGCGCGGCGATCAGCACCACGTTGGCTTCGCGTATGGGCCCTGTCGCGTTGATCGTGAAGGCATGGCCGCGCGTAGGAGTCCAGCGACCCGGCCTCGCGCGGATCGCGGGCAAAGTGGCGGCGTTTTACCGATCGCCGCTTGTTATTCACGTTGGTCATAACGAAAACGTTCTTGTGGCGGGACGACAAGTGCCGAGCCGGTTCCTGCCGGCGCCGCTGCACACGTTGGTCCTCGATCTCGGCGCACTCGGTGGCAACACCGACGTATTTCGACCAGGAACGATGGAGCTGCTCGATTTCGACGCCGTGTAGCACGCCCGGCCGCCGGCCGGGCGACCGGCCAAAACGCCCGTCGCCCGTCGCCCGTCGCCCGTCAGGCTGAGTTCAGGTGCGTAACGCGGGGATCGTGGAATGCAGGTGGCGGCTGAGGCGGCGCAGGACAAAGTCGCCGAAGCGATCCAACCACGCGAAACGGGTCTGGCGCGCGACGTCGCAGAACAGCACCACGCGCTCGCTTGGGCTGTGATTCCACGCCGTATGTAGGTGCGTATCGTCGAAAACCAACAGCCCGCCCGGCTCCCAGTGGCGCAGTTGGCCGCCGACTTTGATGCCGGACGACTCGCGCGGTTCAGGGACGATAAGCCCAAGGTGGACTCGCAAGACCGCCTTGACGGCGCCCGCGTGCAGCGGCAGCACCTTGCCCGGCTCGAGCACCGAAATCATTGCGGTTTCAAGGCGGGGGATCGCGCTGAGCAACTCCCAGGTGCGGGGCATCAGCGCCATGTTGTGCGGCAAGTCGTTGCCGTACAAACGAAATACCAGTGCCCGCCAGCCGCCATCGCCCGCGAGACGCTGTTGGCCGGGTTCGACGTCGCTGAACGACGGAACGCGGCCGGCTGCGGCTCGGGCCGCTAGGTACTCGTCGCGAATCAGCGGCCACTGCGCGGCCAATTCGGCAAAGCCCGCAGCGGCGCTCGCCGGAAAAAACGGCTGTCGAGGCGTCAACACCCACCACAAGAGGTTGGCCGGCAAGATCCACCCGACACGCCAGTGTTTGAGGAACCCAAACGTGGCCCGTCCTGGTAACGCTCGGCGCCAACCCGGGCGGGCTGTGCCCGTTGTCACGGGCGTTCAGCCCCGTTCGTAGCGGTAGCCGACGCCGCGAACGGTGACCACTCGCACGGGATCTGACGGCGTCTCCTCGACACGCGCCCGCACCCGTTTGATGTGGACGTCGAGAGTCTTCGTATCGCCCACGTAGTCAGCTCCCCAGACTCGCGTGATCAACTGGTCGCGGGTGAGCGTACGGCCGGCATGGGTCATCAACATGTACAGCAGGTCGAACTCGCGTGGGGGGATCATGTGCCGGCCACCGTTGATCACGAGTTCGTGCCGCACCATGTCGAGGGCAACGTCGCCGACTTCGACCCGATCGGGCGCTTCGGTGTCGGCCTCGACGGTGTGGGCCCGTCGCAAGTTCGCGCGCAGCCGGGCAACGAGCTCGCGCAGGCGGTAGGGCTTGGTCACGTAGTCGTCGGCGCCGACCTCAAGGCCGACCACGACGTCGATCTCTGACGTGCGCGCCGACACCATGATGATCGGCACCGCGCTGCGGGTACGGATCTCGCGGCAGACGTCCACCCCCGACATGCCGGGCAACATCACGTCGAGCACGACGATGTCGGGTTGGCTCTTGTCGAAGGCAACGACGGCCGCGGGGCCGTCGGCCGCGGTCACGACAGCAAACCCTTCTGCGCCAAGTCCGGCGACCAGTGCCTCTCGGTAGGAGACTTCGTCCTCGACGACGAGCACCCTCGGCTGATCGCTCATGGCCGATCCGCGCCGGCGTTGAGCAACGGGATTTGCACTGAGAACACCGAACCCTCGCCTTCGGTGCTGACGACTGCCACGGAGCCGCCGTGCACCTCCGCGCTGTGTTTCACGATCGCCAAGCCGAGCCCCGTGCCGCTGACTTGGTGGCGTAGTCGTTCGTCGCTTGGGGCTCGCGAGCGGTCTGAGTCGACGCGGTAGAAGCGTTCGAAGATCCGCTCGATGTGTGCCGAGGGGATTCCGGTGCCGTTGTCGCTCACGCTGATCACCGCGCTGTGCGGTGTCGTTTCGCGGACGACCTCGACGCGGGTCGGTCGGGCGTGGTGGAGTGCGTTGAGGATCAGGTTCACAACCGCCGACTCAAGCGCGTGCGCGTTGCCCAACACCTCGGGGCTTGCGCCGTCGTGGCGCACCATCACCTCGACCCCCGCGAGGCGCGCCACGGCACTGGTGCGCCCGACTGCGGAGTCGATGACGGCGTCGACTCGCAAGGGCGCAAGCGCAAGATGGGTTGCCTCGGATTCAAGCGCGCTCAGTTCGAGAATGTCGTCAACCAAACGCGTCAGCCGTTGCACCTCGACGTCCATCCGCGACAAGAAGTGCGCCCGCGTCGAGCCCTCGGTGCTCGGGTCGGGCAGGTCCGCGGCGTTCGGTCCATCGATCGCACGGACCGCATCGACGAGTAGGGCGATGGCACCAATTGGCGTACGCAATTCGTGGCCGACGTTGGCAACGAAGTCCCGCCTCACCGCGTCGAGCCGGGCTTCGTGGGTCACGTCGGTCACAACGCACAGCACGGCGTCGGTGAGGGGCGTCGCGTCGATGCGCCAGCGCAGCGCTGGTGGACCGTGCAGTGCGAGTTCTTCGACAACCCGTGACGCGCCCGCGGCCTTGTGCGCGACCCGATGGACGGCGCCGACGACGAGAGCGTCTTGTGGCCGTGGGTTGATGAAGCGCCGCGCGGCGCGGTTGGCTGCCAGGATCCGCTGTCGGGGCCCGACCACAAGTGCGGGCATAGGTAAGGCCAGGAAGGCCGCGGCCGCGGTCGCCTCGGTGGGCGACGCGGCCCGCTCGGGTGCCACGGTTATCCGAATCGTCCGGTGACGTAGGCCTCGGTCTCGGGGCTCGATGGGTTGGTGAAGATCGTGTCGGTCGCGTCGAACTCCACTAGGCGCCCGATGCGACGACCGGCGTCGTCGACCTGCGTGGTGAAAAACGCGGTCAGGTCGCTCGTACGGGCGGCCTGCTGCATGTTGTGGGTGACGATCACGATCGTCACGTCGCGGCGAAGTTCCTTGATCAGATCCTCGATGCGCGCCGTCGCGATCGGGTCGAGGGCCGAGCAGGGTTCGTCCATCAGCAACACGTCGGGCTCAACGGCGAGCGCGCGAGCGATACACAGGCGTTGTTGTTGTCCGCCCGACAAGCCAAACGCACTCTTTTTCAGCTTGTCCTTCACTTCATCCCACAGCGCGGCCCGAGTGAGCGCGGCCTCGATGCGGTCGCCGAGATTGTCGGTGATCCCGTTGACCCGTAGACCAAAGGCAACGTTTTCGGCGATCGACTTCGGAAACGGGTTTGGCCGTTGAAACACCATGCCTATGCGCCGCCGGACGTCGACAGGATCAAGCGCTTTGTCCATCAGCGACACGCCGCGATACAAGATCGTGCCGGTGACGACGACGCCGGGCATCGTCTCGTGCATCCGATTCAAGCTGCGCAGTACCGTCGACTTGCCGCAGCCCGACGGCCCAATCACAGCGGTGATGTGGCGAGCCGGAACGTCGAGGTCGACCCCGGCGACGGCCACGTGATCGCCATATCTGACGGCAAGATCGCGGATCGAAAACACCAGCTCGCGGTCGGGAGCGGCCGGCTGGGGGGGCTGGGTCGTCATGGCCGGCTCATCGTAGGACGCGCCGCCGTGTCGTTGCGCCAGTGAGGTCGTGATCACGCTCATGTGCTGACCATATGCAGCGAAGATGTTGTGGAGGTGAGGTGAAGGTGACGGCGAGGTGAACGAAATGCCATCGGGCCCACAAACGGATGCAAAGGCGCCCCGAGGGTTGAGAACGCGAGCATCATGGTCCTATGAGCGGTCTTGACCCCGAACTGCCCGTCGAGCCGCTGTCGGCTCCCGACTCGTCGATCCTTCCCGACATCGTGGCCGACGACGACGCGCCGCGCTCGCTTGTTGAACGACTTGCCCAGGTCCGCGCGCAGGTGATCGAGCTCGGCGCGTTGACGTGTGAGGCGATCACTGCGGGCACACGAGCGTTTCTTGCTGCCGACCTTGGCGGCGCCGACGCGGTGATCCGTGCCGACCACGAGATCAACGACCTGCGTCACCGCATCGAGGATGACGTGACGTTCCTGCTCGCCCGTGAGCACCCCGTTGCGTCCGACCTTCGTCGGGTTGTGACGATCCTGCGCATCACCCACGAGCTCGAACGTTCCGGCGACTTGATGACCAACGTCGCCAAGGCCACACAACGCCTGTTCCCGCTGCAGCTGCCGCCACGGATCAGGGGGATCATCGACCAAATGGGCGCGCAGGCCCACAAACAAACGCTGCTCGCGATGGAGGCGTTTGCCGACGACGATCCCAGCTGGGCGGCGCGGCTCGTCGAGATGGACAACGTGATCGACGACTTGACCCGTAGCTTGTTCACGGAGATTTTTGCCGAGGGTGCGCTGGGAACCCCCGACGAGGGCGCGATCCAGCGTGCGGTGCACCTGGCCCTCGTTGGTCGCCACTACGAACGTATCGCCGACCACGCGGTGACGGTGGCACAGCGGGTCGAGTTTGCCGTAACAGGCCGCCATCCCGGCCTCTGACCGGCCCGGCGGGGGGAACGGCGCTGCGGCGCCAGCCACGCAGTCGAGGGGGCGCCAGTCACGCAGTCGAGGACCGCACCTCAGCGCAGCGGCGACGTGACGCGGCCGAAACGACGTTTACGTGCGAGCAGCGGCAGCTCAACCACGACGCGGGTCGCGGTGGCGAGCGCGACAAAGGTGGTCGCCTGGATCGCCATACGTAGCCCCACAGGCGGATTGCCGAGTCGATCGTCGGTCAACACCAACATCACCGGCCAGTGCCAGAGGTAGGCGCTGTAGGAGATGTCGCCGAAGAATTGCAACACCGGATGGCACAGCGCATCGCCCAGTCGCGAGCGCCGGCCCAACAGCCACAACAAACCGCACGCCTGCGCGAGCCCGAGCACAGTCCAGCCGCCAAAAGCGTTGAGCGCCCAGAACTGGGTCGGCGACGAGAGGTCGAGGCCAACCCAGAAGGTGACGACGGCGAGCGCGGCAGCAACGAATACTCCGGTCGGCACCCGGCGGACGAAGGCGACAGGGTCGAGCAATCCCGTGCCGATAGCGACGCCGAGCAAGGTGCCGATCAAAATCGCGTCGGCGTGCCCGTCGATCGTGTAGTACACCCGCTCAAAGGCCAGCGCGAGGTAGTCGGGTGTGCCGAGGAAACGAGCGATGGTGCGACCGTCGGCCCGGTCGACGTTGAGCCACGTGACAAATGCCCGCTCCAGGACAAAAACGCCGACGAGCCAGGCGAGCCCGCTGCACACTTTCGATGGCCCCCAACGACGCAACGCCCAGCCCAAGGTGAACGCGAGCAGCAGGTAGAACTGGACTTCTACCGACAACGTCCACATTGCGGCGAAGAAGCTCAGGCGGTTGGTGACGCCGAACACCCGCGCCCACGAGGTGGTGAAGGTCAGTGCGGCGCCGGCGTCGTGCAACGTCCGCTGCGCGAGTTTGGCCGACACCGGGCCCAGTTGGGTCCACAGGATCACGGCGGCCACGACGACGAGCAGCGGCGGGAGGATGCGTAAGGCACGGCGTGACAGAAACGCGCGAGGTGACGCCGAGCCGAACCGACGGAACTCGGCGCTCAACATCGACGCGTTGAGCAGGCCCGACATCACGAACAGCACATTCATGCCGGAGAATCCGACAGCTACCGCACGTGCCTTCAGGCCCGATGAGGCCGCGAGCTGAAACGACATGTGCGCGGCGATCGCGGCAAATACCGACAGTGCGCGCACGCCGTTGAGCGAACGGGGGTCACCGCGTTCGGAAGTGGGCTCGCTCGCAGTGTCGTGCTCGGCGTGCCCCACACGCTCACCCTACCGACGCGCTGGGACGGTCGCCGGTTTCGACCACGCACGACGATCCCCGACACGTCGCTAGCCGTTCTGCGAGCGATCGCCAGTTGGTGAGGTCGCTGGTGCTCGCGAGGTTGCGCTGCTGCTGTGGGTCAGCGGTGAGGTCGTAGATCTCCTCGAAACCGTCGGCCCAACGAACGTAGGTCCACCCGTGCGTTCGCACGCCGACGAAGCCGGGCAGTTGGCCCTCGACCTGGTCCATTGGCTTGCCTTCCAGCAGCAGCGCTCGGCTCATCGCAGCGTCGGGCTCGGCCGCGCTGCGCTGGAGCGCGACCCCGTCGAGCTGCGGATCGGCGATGCCTGCGGCCAACAAGATTGTCGGCGCGAGGTCGACGTTGGCCACCGGTGCGTCGACGGTTGCGCCCGCACGAAAACCGGGCCCGCGCGCGAGCAGCGGAACGCGGATTGCTGGTTCGTACGGGTAGTACTTGCCCGCGGCAAGCCCGTGCTCACCGTGAAACGTCCCGTTGTCGGACGTAAACAGCAGCACCGTATTGCTTAGCCGTCCCGTTCGCCCGAGCGCCACGACGATTCGATACACGGCTTCGTCGACGGCGAGCAGGGACTCGAGCTCGGCTCGATAGCGGCGAGTGATCGTCGCAACAGCGGCGGAGTCGAGTGCGGGCACGTTGGCAATCGGCGCGGGGTACGGGCCCGTCCCGCGGGTGAGCAACTGCGGTGGCAGCGGTTCGCTCGCGAATGCGCCGACGTGGCGCGGGGCCGGTTCGGGAGGTTCGTCGGCCAGCGTCCCCGTCGAGCTCTCGGCGTTCGCGCCGTGCGGAACGTGGAAATTCACGCTGACGAACAGCGGCTGGCCGGCCGGTGTCGAGGTGATGCGATCGATCGCAATGTTGGCCAGTACGTCGGTTTGGTAGTCCGAGGTCGCTCGGCCGTAGTGCACGAGCTCGCCGTCGCGGGAAATGTCGTAGTCGAACGCCGAATACGTACTTGGGTCGATGAGGGCATCCCAACTCGACCAGCCAGGCGCGGGCTCGTGACCGAAGCGCCCGTAACCGTTGAGGTACTTACCGATGAACACTGTGCGATAACCAACGTCGGCTAGCCGCGTCGCCACGGTGTCGGACGGGTCGAAGGCCTCGACGCCGCCGAGCGGTGCGACGTTGTCTCGCACGCCGTGGTTGTGCGCGTAGCGGCCGGTGAGCCATGTGGCGCGACTCGGACAACACACGGGGAACGAAACGACCGCGTCGGAGAAGGTCGTGCCTTGTTCGTTAAAGAGCCGCGACGTGTCGCGCATGACCCGCAGCGACTCCAACGTCTGGTCGTCGGTAGTGATCACCACGACGTCGTGCGGGGCGGTGGGGGACTCGGCGCTCTGCTGGGCCTGGCTCGTCTGGGCTTGACTCGTCTGGGCTTGACTCGTCTGGGACTGACCCTGCTGGGCTTGACTCTCCTGCGAGGCGCTCGACGGCGATCGTGACGTGCAGGCCGCGCCAAACAATCCCGCCAGCCCACACACGAGCAAGAGGGTGAAGGCCGGTTGGCGGCCGGGCCGGGCGCCGACGTGATTCACGGCGTGAGGGTCGGTTCGTGGGCTTCGCACGACGCGCCAGCACACGTGCTGAGTTGATTGGCCAACTCGCGCCACGCCGCGAACTGCTGGGTGTCTCGTAGTACCGGGGCGAGGTTGTCGAGTTCCTCGGGGTCGGTGTTGAGGTCGTAGAACTCCTCGAAGCCGTCGGCCCAACGAAGGTATTTCCAGTTGGGGGATCTCGCCCCGATCCAGCCGGGCTGCGCCACTTGCGTGACCGAGAGCGGCCGGCCTTCAATCGCGATCACCCGGTCGACGTCGGGGGACGCGACCAGGTCCTGCAGAGCGCGGCCATCGAGTGCGTGGGGCGCGTCGATGCCCGCAGCGGCGAGAACCGTCGGCGCGAGGTCGGCGTTCGACGCGGTGGCGCTGTAGTGCTGGCCCGCCGGCATGTCCGGCCCGGCCACCAGCAATGGCACACGAAGCGCCGGGTCGTAGCCAACGTATTTGGTGGTGAGGCCGTGCTCGAGGTGGAACAAGCCGTTGTCGGAGGTGAAGACCACGAGTGTGTCGGCCAGCGGACGCCGCCGGGCTGCCGCGTCGAGGAGCTTGCCAACCCCCTCGTCGACAGCCAACAGGCTTGCGAGTTCCCGTCGGTACTGCTGGGCCGGTTGCACGATGATGCCCTCAAGTACAGCGGCCGTCCGCGCTTGTCTGCGGACGAGTTCGGGTTTGTTGGCGAGCTGCTCAGGTGACTCGTGGACGCCGAAACTGGGCAACTCCTTTTGCTCGCTGAACGCGTCGAGGTGGCGAGGTGCGGGTGTCGGGTACGCAAGGCGGTTCGCGTCGGGGAGATTGAGGTCGCCCCCTTCGGCGTGCGGCGCGCGGTAGTTCACATTGATGAACAGTGGCTGATCCGCGGGAGCGGCCTCGATCTGGTCGATCGCAAGGTCGGTGATCACGTCGGTTTGGTAGTCGTCTTCCTCAACTCCGTACCGGCGCCGCGTGCCGTTGTCGAACACCGAGTAGTCATACGACTGGTACGTCCCGGGATCGAGCAGGGCGCGCCAGTCGTCCCAGCCCGGCGGTACTCGAGCGGGAGCTTGCTCGTCGTAGCCGTTGAGGTACTTGCCGGTGAACGCGGTGTGGTAGCCGCCCTGCTTCAACCAGACCGGCAAAGTGTCGGTGTCGTCGAACTCCGCGTAACCACCCAACGGCGGCGCGTTGTCGCGCACGCCGTGGTTGTGCGAGAGCTGCCCGGTGAGAAACGTGGCGCGACTGGGGCAGCAGACCGGATACGAAACGATCGCTTGATCGAACGTCACCCCGGCTTGGCCGATTCGGCGTTGTGTCTCCGGCATCGCCCGGAGGGACTCCAACGTTTGGTCGTCGGTGATAATCACGACGACGTCGGGTTTCGTGAGGCCCTTCGCCGCGCGAGTGCCCGCCTCGCCCCCACACGCAGCGGCGCCCGCGAGGACTGCCGCGAGCACGCAAAAGCGCAACACCCGCGTCGGCCGACCGGCTCGACGCGGGTGTTGATGGTTCCCCTTCACAAGTGACTCCAGGCTCAGCTCAACCCGCTATGCGTGTAGCCACTGTCGTGGTTTTGCCTTCGAAGTCGATCAAGTCGCCGAGCAGGGTGAAGTGTTTGGCAGCCCCGTCATAGGTCATCATCGTCAGGCTCTCGATCGGGAAAGGATCCTCCGCGCCAGCCGTGGCAAACGAGACGCCGGGAAGCACGACGCCGGCATCGACGTTGTCGAGGTTGCGTGCGGTTGCCATCACTGACGAACGGGTGAGCTCGGGGGCCGCGTCAAGGGTCTTAACGAGAATCGCGCCCATCGTCCAGCCGTAGCCGTACAAGCCGTCGTTCTTGTAGTCGACGCTTGACGCGTACTTCGCCATGCCCTCCATGTAGGCGAGTTGGTCGGGATCGCTCGCGAACTGCGGGTCGTAGGGGGGCATGAGGTAGGTGGTCGACAACACGCCGGTGATCGCCGCTTGATCCTCGACTAGGCCCATGAGCCGTGGCGACGAGCACACCTGCGAGATGTACAACACCTTTGGCTTGAGACCCAGCTTGTTGATCGCGTTGAGGGCTTGACCACACTTGAGTGCGGTCGCGGCCACCACGACGACGTCGGGGTTGGTCGAGGCGAGGTTCGTGACCTGCGTGTCGAGCGACGGATCGGCGGGCTCGTAGGTCTGCACGTCGCCCTTGGCGAGCGATCCCGACCCAAGCGCCTTTTCGAGCGACTCGACCAGACCCTTACCAGAGTCGTCGTTTTGAATCAACGCGCCCCACTTGCCGGTGACGCCTTGGTCTTTCAGGTACTGCGCGAGCACCGCACCTTCGGTCGCGTACGCGGGGATCGAACCGATCGTCCATGGATGGTTCTCGACGTCACCCCACTGCTCGGCGCCCGACGCGACGAACAAGTTGGGCACACACGCTTCGTCAGTGTCGTCCCAGAACGCTTGATTGTTGCTCGTGCCAACGACGTTGAAGATCGCAAACACCTTGTCTTGTTGGGTGAGCGCTTCGACATTCGCTTTGGTTTTGGTCGGCTCGTACGCGTCGTCCTTGGTGACGAAGTTGATCTTGCGTCCCTTGACACCGCCGGCCGCGTTCACCGAGTCGAAGTAGGCCTGCACGCCTTTGGCGATCTCGCCGTACGCGGCATAGATACCCGACTGCGGGAAACTCGACCCGATCTTGATCTCGGTGTCGGTCACGCCGGTGGCGTCTGCGGCCGTGTCGCACGAGTCGAGGTGCAACAGCTCAGCAGTCGCGTCGTCGATGCCACCGGTGGCTTGCGACTCACCGCCGGCATCTTCGCTTGTGGCCGAGGTATCGCTCGACGTTTCCTTGTCGCGACCACCGCCACAGCCAGCGAGCGTGAGCGCGCCGACCACGGCGGCGGCCAAAAGACGAGTGCGGGTCATTCAGACTCCTTTGTGAGTACCGAGGTTGTGGGGGAATCGACGGAGGTGGGGTCTTCGCGCACACTACGTGCGCTGGTGCCCGGGGAGGTCGCGAGCGCGCCAGCATCGAGTGCGGGCGGGTCGAGTTGTACGACACGGCTGAGCAGCCGCCGGACCAGCCCGACGAGGCCGGTAGGCATGACGTACATCAAGATGATCAGCGCGAGGCCGTAGAAGACGGTCGACAGCGCCGGTCGGGCTTGGAAGATCTCGGGCGCAAACGTCATGTAGATGCCGCCGATCAGCGGACCGAGCAAGCTCGCCGCGCCACCAATCGTGATGCCCGCGAGGTACTCGATCGAGCGGATCACCGTGTAACTGTCGGGCGACGCGAAGTTGTCGATGCAGATCGACATCGACCCCGCGAGAGCCGCCATCGACGCCGACAAGCCGAAGATCAGCACCTTGGTTTGTGCCACGTTGACCCCGGCGACCTCGGCGGCAATCTCGTTGTCGCGTATGGCTACCAGGGCGCGGCCGATGCGGCTGCGGACGAGATTGGCCGAGATAACAAAAACGATGATCGCGAGCACGAGCACCACGTAGTAGCGGTACTGGTCGTCGGCGAGTCCGGTCGCCTCGGGTGCGCGCAACTTCGGCGCTTTGATGCCCCGCGAGCCGCCCGTGACCGAGTCGAACCGTTTGACGAGCACGGGGAACACGGTGCCGAGCGCCAGGGTGACCAAGGCCAGATACGTGCCCTTGATTCGCAACGCCGGCACGCCGCACAACATTCCGACGGCAAACGCGATCACCAATGATGGAGCGATCGTGGCCAACAGCGGCCAGCCGTGGTCGGCTGACAGGACGGCGGATGTGTAGGCGCCTAAGCCGAAAAACGCTGAGTGGCCGAGGGAAATCTGTCCGTTGTAGCCAGTGAGCAAGTTGAGGCTCATGGCCGCGACGAAAAACACCAGCACCCGACTGAACTGATTGACTCGGAATTCTTCGAAGTAGGTCGGCAGCCAAACAGCGACGAGCAAGGCGACGATCGGGACGACAAAACGTCCCCATTTCCACAACGCCGACTCGCGAGAAATGTGCAGGCGGGCCCCGTTCGGCGCGCTCATACTCGCTGCACCTTCGCTCGGCCGAACAGTCCGGCGGGTTTCACGACCAAAACGAAAAGGATCACCAAAAACGCCGTTGCGAGCTTGAGATCTGACCCGATGATGTCGAGGTAACCCGACGCGAGGCTCTCGACGAGGCCGACGATCAGCCCGCCGATGACAGCGCCCTTCAGGGAGTCGAAGCCACCCAGCGTTGCGGCGGCAAATGAATAGATCGCGACGCCTTGCATCATGTTGGGGTCGACGAAGGTCTTCGGCGCCACCAGAGCACCCGCGAGCGCACCGATGGCCGCAGCGAGTCCCCAGCCGATCATCAACATCGAGCCGACCGAGATCCCGACGAGGCGACTCGATTCAGGCGACGACGCCACCGCGCGTAAGGCGAGGCCGAGCCGGGTTCGCGACAGCAACAAGGTCAACACGATCACGACGGCGATCAGAACCGTCAACGTGCCGATGAACTGGCTGGTCACTTTCACACCGCCGAGGTCGAAAACCTTCGATGGCCACGGCGTCGGCATCACCTTGGAGTCGGTCGACCAGAAATAGCCGGCGAGCGCGTTGATAGTGAGGAACAGGCCGATTGTGACGATCACGATCGCCAGCGGCGACTTGCCTTCCACGGGCCTGATCACGATGCGCTCGATCAGCGCGCCCCCCACGAACGACACGATCATCGACACCACAATCGACAACCACACCGGTAGCCCCGCATCAGTGAGGGCCCAGGTGCCGAAGGTCGAGAACATGGCCATTTCGGACTGTGCGAAGTTGAGAAGACCCGTGACCTGGAAGATCAAGACGAGCGCCAACGCGAGCGCGGCGTAGATCGCGCCGTTTTCGAGGCCGTCGACGATGCGTTGTGCGAGAAGAGTGAAGTCCATGTTTGGTCTGCCTATGCGCCCAGGTACGCCTGGCGAACTCGGTCGTCGTGTGCAAGTTGCTCGGCGCTGCCCTCGGCGACCAACGCGCCGGCCTCCAGCACATATCCGCGCTGAGCGATCCCCAGGGCAAGGTCGGCGTTTTGCTCGACAATCAACATCGCGGTGCCCGATTGTGCGTTGATCTCGGCCAAGCGGGCGAACAGCTCTTGGGTGATCAGCGGCGCAAGCCCCAAGCTGGGCTCGTCGAGGAGCAGCAAGGTCGGCGAACCCATCAGTGCCCGAGCTATGGCGAGCATTTGCTGTTCGCCGCCCGACAGCCCCGCAGCCGGGCGGTCTTTACGCTCGTACAAACGTGGGAAGGTCTCGTACCACGTTTTCACGTCGGCTGCGATAGCGGTTTTGTCCTTGCGAGTTATCGCTCCGACGAGCAGGTTCTCCTCGACTGTCAGATCGCCGAGCGTGCCACGTCCTTGCGGGACGTGGCAGATGCCGTGGCGAACGAGGCGTTCGGGCGACGCGTGGGCGATCGACTTGCCCTGCCACGAGATCGACCCCGAACGCGAGATCATGCCCGACACCGCGCGCAACGTGGTTGTTTTGCCCGAGCCGTTCGCGCCGAGAATTACCACGACTTCGCCTGCGCCGACGTCGAAACCAACACCGTGTAACACCTGCACCGGACCGTATCCGGCGTGAAGGTCACGAACTTCGAGCAGCGGCGAGCTCACGAGGCCTCGTTTGTCGTGTTGCTGTTGGCGGCCGGTGTCGGGTTCGAGGCCCGGTCGCCGTTTCCAGCTGGGCGCCCCAGGTACGCCTCGACCACGGCCGTGTCAGCGGCGATTTCACTGGGAGTGCCCTCCGCGAGCTTTTCGCCCAAGGCCAAGACCACGACTCGTTCGCACAGGCCAAAAACCATGCCCATGTGGTGCTCGACCAACAACACGGTCAACGCGAGCTCGTCACGCAGCGCACGCACCACTGCAGCGAGCTCGTCGACCTCGCCGTGCGTGAGACCCGACGCGGGCTCGTCGAGAAGCAACATCGACGGTTCGCTCGCGATCGCGCGGGCGAGTTCCACTCGTTTGAGCGTCCCGAACGGCAGTCCGGCCGCGGGGTGGTAGGCGAGGTCGCGTAAACCGAGGAGCTCAAGAGCCTGGAGCGCCTTGCCCCGTGCAATCCGGGCCTCTTTGCCGACACCGGGCAGTCGCAGGGCGCTGCGGGCAAAGCCGGCCGACGTTCGGGAATGTAGGCCGACCAAGACGTTGTCGATCACGCTCAGCGCGGGCACCAGCGCCAGGTTTTGAAACGTCCGGGCGATCCCCACACGAGCGATGCCGTGCGCGGGAGTAGCCAGCAAGTCGTGGCCGCGGTAGGTGATCGAGCCCTCGTCGGCTTGGTAGAGCCGGCTGACGCAGTTGAACAAGGTGGTTTTGCCGGCGCCATTGGGACCGATCAGTCCGCAGATCTCACCCTCGTGGACCTCAAAGGAGAAGTCGTTCAGCGCCCGAATGCCGCCGAAGGAGATGCCGACGTGGCGAACGACGAGCCCGTCTCGCGCAGCGCGGTCGGTGCGATCGTTGTCCTGCGTCACGCTCGCCGTGGCGGCCACCACTTGCCCCTCCCTGCGGCACGTTGCCGCGTGCCGCGCCGTCGGGTCGGCAGCGACGGGCCGAACTCTAGCGACTCGACCACGGGGTTTGCGGAGGGGCGCGCAGCGGCCAATGGGGGAACTGGCCACTGCGCGACTCCCGCGGGCGGCGCGAAGCTCACGAACGAATCCG
>CAZWPY010000073.1:0-16322 GCA_964635475.1 uncultured Acidimicrobiia bacterium | reverse complement strand
GCTGCACAGCGGGCTCGTTCGACGTCGCAGCTCACGACCGCGCCCAGCGAGTCGAGTTCGGCGACCGCCAGTACCCCGAGCACGACAGCCCCCAGTAGCGCGAGCACGCAGAGTTCATCCGCGTCGACATCGATCGCGAGCACAACCATCTCGGTGTCCACGACGAGTTCGACGGCCGAGACATTGGCTATTACCCGCGAGTCCGACGAGGGCGGCGGGCGCGCCTTGTGGCCCTATGGGATGGCGCTCACCGCTGCCGCATGCGCGGTGACCGGCGGCGTCATGGTGCGCCGACCCCGGGGGCGGCGCTCGCTCTAACAGCAGCCTGACAACAGCGCCGCGACTCGCGGCGCAGGGTCAAGTAATCAGCCGCAACAGCGAGACAAACGCGGGAGCGGCGAGCGCGACCACGACGACGGCGCCGATCCAGCGCGCGCGAGTTCGGTCGCGTTCGGAGGCAGGGTCGTCGGCAGTGATCGGGGAGTTCTCGACCCAGTCGGGATTCAGCAAGTCCGGGTGCAACAGATCAGGCCGCACCAGGGCGGCAAATTCCCAGTCGTCGGAGTCGACGTAGATGTCGTTGGGAACATTGGGATACGCGATCGCGGCCAGATCCGATCGCCTTTCGGCGGTGATTCCCTCCGAGCGCAAGTCGGCCACAGCGATGTCGGCTTCGAGCGCGTTGCGACACGAGGAGAAATAGCGCAACGTTCCCATAGGCCACCACGGTAGGTCGGCGGCGGGCCCGAGCCGCGCAAGCGCGGCGGCGATGGTCGTTGGGCTCAGCCGTCGACGCGACGGCGGCGACTACGGTCGATCGGGTGGAGCGACGTATCTATGGGCTCGAAAGCGAGTTTGGCGTCACGTGCACGTTGCGGGGTCGCCGTCGGCTCACGCCCGACGAAGTTGCTCGGTATTTGTTCCGCCGGGTGGTTGCCTGGGGGCGCAGCTCGAACGTGTTTCTTGAAAACGGCGCCCGGTTGTATCTCGATGTCGGTTCGCATCCCGAATATGCGACGCCGGAGTGCGACTCGATCCGCGAGCTCGTCGCGCACGACAAAGCCGGCGAGCGCATTCTTGAAGTGCTCGTGAACTCTGCCGAGGCCCGTTTGCACGAAGAGGGCATTCGCGGCCGCGTGTTCCTCTTTAAGAACAACACCGACTCAGCCAACAACTCCTACGGCTGTCACGAGAACTACTTGACCGGTCGCGGCGATCACCTGGCGCACTACACGTCGGTGCTGATTCCGTTTTTTGTCACACGGCAGATCTACGCCGGTGCCGGCAAGGTCTTGCCGACGGCGCGCAACACGATCTTTGCGATGGCGCAACGCTCAGAACACATTTGGGAAGGCGTCTCCAGCGCCACCACTCGAAGTCGGCCGATCATCAACACTCGTGACGAGCCGCACGCCGACGCCGAGTTGTACCGGCGGCTGCACGTGATCGTCGGCGACTCGAACATGAGCGAGTACGCAACGTTTCTCAAGATCGGCGCGGCTGCAATCCTGCTGCGACTCGTGGAGGACCCGTCGGTGGTGTTACGCGACCTCACTCTCGAGCATCCGGTGCGGGCGATCCGCGAGATCAGCCATGACTTGACGTGTCGCAAGTTGGTCCGGCTCGTCAACGGACGGGAGGTGTCCGCGCTCGACATTCAGCGTGAGTATCTCGATCGAGCGCTTCGTTATCGCGACAACAAGGGCTTGCCGGCCGAGGAGAGCCTCGCGCTCGACATGTGGGAGTACGTGATGACGGGGCTCGAGCGTGATCCGCTGTCGTTGGATCGGGAGCTCGACTGGGTGATGAAGTACCACCTGGTCGAGTCCTACCGAGACAAACACAACCTCGAATGGTCCGACCCCAAACTCGCCTTGATCGACTTGCAGTACCACGACGTGAGCCGGCAACGCAGCTTGTTCGAGCGCCTGGTACGTCGTGATGTCCCGCGGCGTATGGTCACCGACGAGGAAATCGAAAACGCGGCCGAGTCGCCCCCGCAAACGACACGAGCAAAGTTGCGTGGCGACTTCATCCGCCAGGCCAAAGCGCGCCGGCGCGACTTCACTGTCGACTGGGTCCACCTCAAGCTCAATGACCAAGCGCAACGCACCGTGTTGTGCAAAGACCCCTTTGCCGCGCACGACGAACGGGTCGACGCGCTGATCGCGAGTCTGTAGGTGCCGACGTTTCGGCGTGCGGTCGTACGCGACGTGGTGCGCGAGCGCGCCGGGTATCAGCACCTCGCCGTCGATTGTGATGGGCATGCGGCGGCGGCATATGTGCTGACCGAGCTGACCGGGCCGTGTGCGGCCGGAGACCACGTGATTGTGAATACAACCGCGGTGGAACTTGGCCTCGGAACGGGCGGCGCGCACGTCGTGCACTGGAACTTGTCTCGTGACGAGTGGGTGAATCCGGGCCCGGGCCACATCATGAAGGTTCGTTACACCTCAGTACAGGTCGACTCCGGATCGATCGAGGAACACAGAGGTGACGTGCCAGCGCGGCTCGATGCGATGCCCGTGGTCGTCTGTTCGTTGCACTCGCAAGTCGCGATCGTCGCGGCAGCAATTCGCCTGCAGGCCCCGCACTGCCGGATCGCCTACGTAATGACCGACGGAGCCGCGTTGCCCGCCGCGTTGTCGGAGCTACTGGCGGCGTTGCGGCGGCACGGTTTTATCGACGTGTCGATCACCGCTGGCCACGCCTTCGGCGGCGATCATGAGGCAGTGAATGTCGCGTCGGCGTTGTGTCACGCTCGCCACTCGCTCGACGCCGACGTCGCGATCGTCGCGATGGGCCCGGGGGTCGTTGGCACCGCGACATCGTTAGGAACGTCGGCGATCGAGGTCGCCAACGTGATCGACAACGCAGCCGCGTTGGGCGGCCGGCCGATCGTGTGTGTGCGCTCGTCGTCGGCCGACGGCCGAGATCGTCACAACGGACTGAGCCACCACGTGTTGACGGCACTGCGCCTCGCACGCACTAGCGCCGCGGTGGCCGTGTCGCGCGCTGATGCGGCGGTGTTTTCTCCGCTGGTCGCCGGGACCGCCGACGAGGGGCGCGCGCACGTCGCCGTCGACGTCGATGCTCCCGACGTCGACCCGGTGTTGAGTGCGCTCGGGATCCACGTCCGCTCGATGGGTCGACGGCTCGCGCAGGACCCCATGTTCCACCGCAACTCGGCCGCGGCCGGCACGCTCGCAGCAACGTTGATCAACAACCCAGACGGCCCGAACGGGCCGTTTGCCTAAACTCGATCGGTCGTGGGGCGAACCGACCGACTGCTCAATCTCGTTGCCCTCTTGCGCGACGCGTCGCGGCCGGTGTCGGCTGACCGCATCCACGCAGAGGTGGCCGGTTACCCAGTCGGCAACGATGCCTTCCGCCGAGCCTTCTCTCGCGACAAGGAAATCCTTCGCGATATGGGCATGCCGATCGTGCTGGAGCCGCTTGCGCCCAACGACGGGCCCGGTGAGGGCTACCTCATCCCCGCAGATCGATATGAACTCGATGACCTGGGATTCGACGACGCCGAGCTTGAGGCACTCCACGTCGCGTCGTCGCTCGTGCGGGTCGGCGAAGTAGGCGTCGACACGGCGCTGTGGAAGCTCGGCGGTGCCGTCGGGCCGGGCGCGAACGAGCTCGCCCACGTGGGTTTGGACCCCTCGGTGTTGGCGGTATTCAGCGCCCTTGAACATGAGCGCGACGTCACCTTCGACTACCGAGGGACCCGCCGAGTAGTTGCGCCGGGAGGCTTACGCCTGCGATCGGGACGTTGGTATGTCTCGGGTTACGACCGCGGACGTAAGGCGCAGCGGCTCTTCCGGGTCGACCGCATCGAGGGTGATGTCACGGTCGTCGACCGCCCGGCGGGCGACCAGGGGCCTGCTGGCGTCGCGGGTTTGGGTCGAGCCGCCGCCCCCGAACCGGAGCGCTCCGACGATGAGGCGGCGGCAACGGGCGAGTGGGCGCGGATTTGGCTCTCGTCGTTGCACGCATGGCGTGTCGAACGCGACATGGGACCTGCTGCGATCGCCGAGCGCCACGACGACGGGTCGGTCGCTATTCGTCTGCAAATCGGCGACATCGGTTGGACACGCGACTGGGTACTCGGGTTTGGTCCAGACGCAGAAGTGCTCGAGCCGTCGTCGCTTCGTGACGCTGTCGTGTCGTGGCTGGCCGCGGTCATTGAGCAGAGCGCGAAATCGGCGCCCGCATGATTACCGCCTCGGAACAGCTGACGCGCCTGTTGGCGGTCATCCCGTGGGTCGTCGGGCGTGGTGGCGCATCGTTGACCGAGATCAGGGAACGATTCGGCTACGGCACCGACGCCGATGTCGTGGCCGACCTTGAGCTGCTCTGGGTCTGTGGGGTGCCGCCTTATTCGCCCGACACGTTGATGGAAGCGTGGATCGACGACGACTGGGTCGAGATCAACCTCGCACACTGGTTTCGCCGACCGTTGCGTTTGGGGCCTGCCGAAGGCGTGGCGTTGCTCGCGGCGGGGGAGGCCGTCTTGGCAACTCGTGGTGCGGACCGCAGTGGCGCTCTGGCGACGGGGCTGGCCAAGTTGCGCGCCGCCCTCGGACCCGCCGCGCAACAGGTGCACGTCGAGCTCGTGGCTGGACCGCCGGGCTTGCTCGACACCCTGCGCGGGGCGATATCGGCCGGCAAGACCGTCGAGATCGAGTACTTGAGCCTGGGGCGAAACGAGTTGACGGCACGCACGATCGTTCCGTGGCGGGTTCTTCTTCGTGACGGCGTCTGGTACATGGGCGCGTGGTGCACACGTGCGAACGAGCCGCGGACGTTTCGTTTGGATCGCGTCCGGTCGTATCAACTCGGTGCCTCCGCGGAGGTCGGATGGCCGCCCGACGAGGCGTGGTTCGGCGACGACTGGGCGCTTCGTGAGTGGTTTTCGTCTGCGGGCGAGGCCGATGTCGTTGCGACGGTGTGCGTGGCGCCCGAGGCCGAGTGGATTGCCGACGCCTATCCGAACCTGGGCCGCGAGGTCGCCAAGCACGGGCTGGTCGTGCGTTTTCGGGTTGTCGACCCGGATTGGCTCGTGTCGCTACTCATCCGTTTGGGCCCTGCTGCGCGGACGTACTCCTGGACAGCGGCCGAGTCGTTGCCGGCGGCAGTCCACGAGACTGCGCGACGCATCGCGGCGCGTTATTAGACAGCGCGACGTTCGCGGCGCGTAGTTGGTTGCGCGTGGGGCCCACGGCCAACACGTGATTGCTTGTGCCACAGCAATCTCGTCGGCGATGTCGGCGGCGCTGACGTGGGGGAGTAGAATCGTGTGTGGCCGCAGAGCGTTTCACGTCGCCGACTGAGGCCGATTCCGCCGACGCGTCGGCCGCAGGAGCCCGGGCGCCGGTCGTTGCGGTGATTTCTCCCGCGAGCTTGCGAGCCCGGATGCGCTCGCCCGAACTCGACGCGTTGTTCGCACAACTCGCATATCTCGACACGCAAAACGAGACGCCCACCGCGCTCGAGTCGGCGGCAGGTGCGGCGGCCGCGCAGGAGTTGATCGACGACTCGTGGGGCGAGTTGCACGACGATGCCGATGCGGCCGGCCGCGTCGGCTCGTCCCGGCGGGCTGCCGCCAAGGCCGCCTCGTTGCACGCCGCTTCCTCACAGCAGGCACATAGTCGCGCCCGAGATGTCGTCACCGCCTTGCTGCGGTTTGTGCTGATGATCGCCCTCGCTATCGGTGCGGCCGTCGCGATCCAGCGTTGGGTGGTTCAGCCGTTCAAGATTCCGTCGGAGTCGATGTCGACCACGCTGGAGACGGGCGACCGGATTCTGGTGAATCGGTTGGCGTACCGGACCGGCGATGTTGAGTACGCCGACGTGGTCGTGTTTCGCCGGCCCGATGCGGCGGCTGCCCTCGACGGCGGCGACGGCCTGCCCGAGGATCTCGTGAAACGAGTGATCGGCCTGCCGGGTGACGCGCTCGAAGCGCGGGACGGGACCGTGTATCGCAATGGCGTGCCCGTGGTCGAGCCCTATGTCGGCGGGCAAGCCACCACACGACTGCCCTTGACGATCGTGCCCGACGGCGAGATCTTTGTGATGGGCGACAACCGCGGGGCCAGCCGCGACAGCCGCTTTTTCGGCACGATTCCACTCGATCACGTGGTCGGCAAAGTCGTGGCCCGGTACTGGCCGCTCGACCGCCTCGGGCGGATCCGTTAACGCCGTTACCCTGTAGGGCCCATGACTGAACCCGACGCCGCACCGAGAGCTACTTCCGCGATAGGCGAGATGACGGAGGGCACGGCGCCAGAGGCGCCAGCGGCGCCGGAGGCGCCAAAATCAGATGAGGCGCCAAGGTCGGATGACGCGCCAGCGGCGCCGGAGGCGCCAAGGTCAGACTCCGCGGCAAGGTCAGGTGAGGCGCCTGGGTCAGACGACGCGCCAGGGTCAGGCACGACGGCGGCGCGAAACCCGCGGGGGCGGGCCAAGAAGTCCGCGCTGCGTTCGTTCATCGACTGGGTGGTGGTGATCGGCGTCGCCGTTGGTCTCGCTGTTGTCGTAAAGGCCTTCTTGTTGCAGGCCTTTTACATCCCGTCGGAATCGATGGAACCGACGTTGCTGATCGGCGACCGCGTAATGGTCAACAAACTGTCGTACAGATTTGGCGAACCCGATCGGGGCGACATTGTCGTTTTCGAGCCCGATCCCGGTGCCTACAGCCCGGAAATCAAGGACCTGATCAAACGGGTGATCGGCCTACCGGGCGAAACAATTGAAGCGATCGACGGCGTCGTGTACGTCAACGGTGAGCCGCTGACCGAGAAGTACCTCGCAGACGGGGTGATGACCTACAACTTGCCGAAACTGGTAGTGCCTGAGGACCGGGTGTTGTTGCTCGGCGACAATCGCCAGGCCTCGCAAGACGGCCGCGGCTGTCGGCAGGACTGGCTCATGGCCGGCAAGACATGCGCCGCCGACAACTGGGACGGCCGGATCGGGCCCGTCGAGATCGATTCTCTGGTTGGTCGCGCGGTGGTGACCGTGTGGCCGTTTGGCCGCGCGGGCATCCTGTAGGGGTTCGCATGGGCCTCGCCCGCACGGTGCACCCGCTCGCGTGGTGGGCATGGGCCGTGGGCATGGCGGCTGGCGTGCTGCGTTCGACCAATATCGCGGTGTCGTTGCTCGCGATCTGTGTTGCGGGTTTGGTCGTGTCGGCGCGGGCGCCCGACAGCCCGTGGGTTCGAGCGTTTTCGTTCGCGTTACGCCTCGGTGTGGTTGTGGTTGTTGTTCGCGTCGGCATTCAGGTCGTTTTCGCTCCACGAACACCGGGCCACGAACTCTTTACGACACCGTCGGTGACGTTGCCAGCGTGGATGGCAGGTGTGTCGGTCGGCGGGCCGGTCACTGCGGAGTCGGTGTTGTCCGCCGTGGGCCAAGGCCTGCGTTTGGCCGCCGTCTTGTGTTGTTTCGGCGCGGCCAACTCGCTCACGAGCCCCTCGCGCACCGTGCGCGCCCTGCCAGCGGCTCTCTACGCCGCGGGCGTGGCTGTGTCTGTGGCCGTCGCCGTTGCGCCGCAGGCGGTCATCAGCGCGCGACGCCGTATCGAGGGCCGACGAATCCGTGGTCTACGAGTCGTTGGCATCGGCTCGTCCGTGGCCGTTCTCACGGCCGTTTTGGCCGACTCCTTGGGTCGGGCGATCGCGCAGGCGGCTTCGATGGAAGTGCGCGGTTTTGGTCACGTGAGCGGCGACGCGCCGGGGTACGGGTGGGCGCTTGCGGTTGCCGGTGGAGCCATTGGAATGTGTGTCGGCTCGTATCTGATGCTCGCGGGGTCGCAAACGTTGGGCGTGGTTGTGGTCATCACCGGTGTGGTGGTGGAGGCCGGGCTCGTGCGCCATGCCGGCCGCCACAGCGGGCGTTCGCGTTTTCGCCCCGATACCTGGTCTCGCGCCGAGTGGGTCACGGTGGCGGCGGCGTTGTGCTGGGCGGCCGTCGTGTGGATTGCTGTGTCGAACGGAGCTGTGCGCGACGCGGGCGTCCTCGAGTGGCCCTCTTTGCCGTGGTGGGTCCTGCTCGCGTGCGGGATTGCCGCTTTGCCTGCAGTCGTGACTCCGCCGCTGCCGACTGTTGCGACAGGCGCACTGGGGCCGCAACCCACCAGCACAGCCGGGTCGAAGGCGGTCGCGTGATTTCGCTGCGCGGGGTCAGCGTGTGGCCCGGCGAGCGTGAGGCACCCGTGCTCGCCAGCGTCGACCTCGACGTCGCGCTCGGCGAGTGGCTCCTCGTCGCGGGTCGCACCGGCGCGGGCAAGTCGACACTGTTGCGCACATTGTGCGGCCTGACGCCGCATTTCACCGGCGGCCGCATCGCCGGCACGATCACGCTCAACGGCCGCGAGGTTGTCGCGGCACGGCCGCGAGGATTGGCCGATGTGGTCGGCTATGTCGGCCAGGACCCGCTGCAGACCTTTGTCGCCGACACAGTCGAAGACGAGATCGCGTGGGCGATGGAGAACCTTGGGGTTGATCCCGTCACGATGCGCCGCCGGGTCGAGGACACCCTCGAGTTGCTTGGGCTGGTCGAGTTGCGCCATCGGCCACTCGCCACGCTGTCGGGTGGGCAACAGCAACGTGTGGCAATCGGGGCGGTCCTCGCTGCGGGCCCGACGGTTGTGTTGCTCGACGAGCCGACCTCGGCGCTCGACCCGGGTGCCGCCGACGATGTATTGGCGGCTTTACGGCGGCTGGTCGACGAGGTCGGCACGACGGTGGTGATGGCCGAACACCGGCTCGAGCGAGTCCTTCACGCGGTCGACACCATTGCGATCCTGACGCGAGGGGAGGGGATTCGTTCGGGTCCCGTGCACGAGCTTGTCGAATTCCTCACGCCTGGGCCTCCCCTGGTGGAACTAGCTCGTGCTGTCGGGTGGCGGCCCGTTCCTTTGGCCGTGCGGGCCGCGCGGGCTCGGGCGGCTGAACTGAGGATCCCGGCGGACGCGGTCGGACCACGACGCCGCGAGCCGGGCGGAGCGCTCGCCCGCATCGAGCGCGTCGCGCTGGCGTACGGCACGACGGTTGCGTTGCGTGACGTCGACCTCACCGTCGAACGCGGTCAGGTGACTGTGGTGATGGGTCGAAACGGCGCCGGTAAGTCGAGTTTGTGCCGGGTGCTCGCGGGACTGACTCGCCCCGACGCGGGCTCGGTGGACGTCGACGGGGTAGCGGTTGAGCGGGCGCGGGGGCCGCAACGTGTGGCGCTGGTAGCGATGGTCCCGCAGGACCACCGGGTTTTGCTCGACGGGCCCACCGTCGAAAGGGACTTGCGCGCCGCGGAGCAACGGCATGGCCTCGCGCGGGGCGCGGCCGAAGCCATCCTTCACGAACTGGGATCGATCGACCTGTTGGCGGATCCACGAGACCTGTCTGAAGGCGAGTCATTGCTTGCCGCGTTGGCCGTCGTCTTGTGCGGTTCCCCGCAGTTGTTGGTGTTCGACGAACCAACTCGCGGCCTCGACTACGACGCCAAGGCCGGGTTCGCCCGCGTGCTCGACACGATCGTCGCGAGCCAGCGCGGTGTGGTGGTCGTGACCCACGACGTCGAACTGGCCGCGGTCGTGGCCGACCGTGTCGTTGTTATGGCCGAGGGAGAGGTGATCGACGACGGCGACCCATGCGACGTGCTCACCCGTAGCGCTGGATTTGGCCCGCAAATCTCGCGGGTGGTCGCGCCGGCGCGTTTGCTGACGGTCGACGAGTTGGTGTCGGTTGCCTGCGCAGCCACACCAGGGGCGTAATGGCGATGCAGCAGCGCTGGGGTGATGCGGTGTCAATCGTGGCCGTGAGCGGCGTGGGAGTGGTCGGGTTTGGTTGGCCCTTCGTGATCGACGCACCCACGTCGGGAATGGCCCACCAAGGCGACGCCGTGTGGTTGTTTGCCGCGCTGTTGCCGGTTCTGTTGGCGGTCGTTGCCGTCGACGTGTTTCGCGGCCGGGCCGACTCGCGCACTGTCGCGGTCGTGGGTGTGCTCGCAGGCGTCGGCGCGTTGCTGCGACTGCCTGGCGGGGTCGCGGGGATCGAGCCGGTGTTCTTCTTGCTCGTATTGAGTGGCCACGTATTGGGGGCTCGTATCGGTTTTGTCCTCGGCGCGGTCACGTTGTTCGCCTCGGCGCTTCTGACCGCGGGCGTGGGTCCGTGGTTGCCGTTTCAGATGGTGGCTGCGGGCTGGATTGCAGCAGGGGCGGCGCTCATTCCACGTTTTGCCCGCTCATCGATGGAGCGACTCGCGTTGAGCGCCTACGGGTTGGCCGCGGGTTACCTCTACGGACTTGTGATCAACCTGTGGTTCTGGCCTTTCGTCGTCGGCAGCGACACGTCGGTGTCGTACCAGCCCGGCGCCTCGGCATGGAGCAACCTCGGGCGCTTCTGGGCGTTTCACGTGTCGACGTCGTTGGGCTTCGACACCGTGCGGGCGCTCACAACCGCTGCGCTGGTGTGGGGCGCGGGCGCGTCCGTGTTGAGTTCGCTACGGCGGGCAACTCGTCGTGTTGTGGTGACCGCGACCGACAACGAATCGCTCGCCGCAGCACGCTGAGTTACTTCGTCGCCGGGGTTTGGGTCGCCGGGCTTTGGGTCGCCGGGCTTTAGGTTGCAGTGCCCCCCGGTGGCGGTGGCGCGAGGCGCGACATCAACATGTCGACGTGATCGGAATAGAGCCCGTCGATGCCCATGTCGAGCAACGCGTCGACGACCCGCGGGAATTGAACGTCCCACCCGAAGCAGTTGATTCCGAAGCGGTGGTAGAGCGAGACGAGCCCGGCGGACCAGTCGCTGTGGTGCAAGTTGACGGTGCCGATACCCGAGGCGTGAAGGGCCGCCGCGTGTTTTTCCTCCTGCCGCCGCACAGCGCGTCGGCTCGTGCTGTGCACGATGTTGCAGCCGTCGAACTCGCCGACCCATTGGCGAGCGAGGTCGAGATCCGGCGTGCAGAGCCACAGCCGCCTGCAGGCGTCGCGAGCGCGGGCCGACGCGACCACTGCCGAGGCGGCTGTCGAGTCCTTGATATCGATCGACAGTTCGAAGTCGGCGCCACACAGTTCGTACAGCTCGTCGAGCGATGGCAGGCCCGACTCCGCGTGGGTGACGCTCGCCACAGGGCGTCGTCGTAACCCGCGGCCGACGACACCGTCGTGGTCGAGGACCGCAACACCGTCGCTTGTCACGAAAGCGTCGGTTTCGAGGCCGGTGGCGCCGAGGCGCAGTGCGAGTTGGAAGCCGGGTAGTGAATTGTCGGGCAAAAGTGCCCGCGCGCCGCGATGACCAAACCCAATCGGAGGGTCACGTAGAGACGCCGCGGGTAGCCGGTTCAGCACTGCAGGTCGCAACCGCGTTCGGACATGCCCTTGATTGTGGCCGACCGGCAGACCCGGACGCGGCCGTGACGTTGTCGGCGCGCAGAGTGCGCGTGGCTCGTGCCCAAAGTGGTCAGTGACTTTTCGTGTTGGTCAGGTAAAGATTTGGGGCTACTGAGCCGATAGTGATGGAGACGACCCGCGTGCCGGCGGGGGCCGTTTCGTCTTGGAGGGGTCACGTGAGGACCACAATTCGTGCCACATGTCAGTGCTGTGGCGATGTCGAGCTGAACGTCGAACAACTAGTGGTTCGCGTCGACGCGCCCACCGACAGCACGGCGTACGCCTTCCGGTGCCCCGCATGCGGCCAGGCGAGCGATCACCCTGTTTCTCGACGCATCGCAGACTTGCTCGTGTCGAGTGGTGCGCGACTCGAACTTGTGGATCCCCGAGACCGTCACGGCGACGTCGAGCTCGACGTGGCGCGTTTTGCCGAGTGGCTCGCGAGCGACACGTGGTTCGCTGAGCTGCTCGCGGGTAGCTAGCCGCCGGCTCTCGCTGGCAGCTGAGCCGCTGCGAACCGCACCGAGTCGGGTTCTTCTCGACGCTCGGTACACTGCTGAGGTGCGAGCTGGCCGCAGTAGTTCCGTCGACCCCAGCGGCCCGTTCGACTCAGCGTCATGAACCTCGGGCCGATGGAAATCGTCGTGATCTTTGTTGTCGCGCTGATCGTGCTGGGCCCGCAGCGCCTGCCGGAAGCCGGTCGGCAAGTCGGCAAATTCATGCGTGACGTGCGCCGTTGGTCCGACGACATGCGCGGCGAGATCACCGAGGCATTCGACGTCGACGCGGCGCTCGCGGCCGCCGAGCCGACGGCCACCGCGAAACCTGCCGCAGAGCCGACGCCCGCCGCGCCGCCGGTGAAGGATTGGTTCGATCATCAAGCCGAGGAACGTGCCGCCGAGCAAGCGGCAGCCGCCGCCGCGACCCTCACGTCGGCGCCCGAACAATCGGGGTCTCCCGGACTCGACGATCCCCACGCGCCGCAACGGCTGGCCGCACACCTCGCTGCCGGCGAGCCGCGTGAAGCCGCGGGCGATACCGCAAGTTCGCCATCCCCCAACAGCGGCGGCCCCGACGGCGCCGACACAGGCGCTGCTGACCCAGGCGGTGTCGACCCAGGCGCTGTTGACCCCGACGGCGTCGACCCAGGCGCTGCCCACACAGGCGCGGCCGACACAGCCACGGCCGACATAGCCACGGCCGTTTCGGCCACCGAGGAGCCGCTCGACACGAGGCCCGAGTCACGGTCGCCGTGGTTGGGGGACGCGACACCGGCACGCGTGGTGGCAGAACCGCGATCTGACGACCAACAGGACCTGACACGGCCATAAAACTTCCTCGGCGTACCCCGCGCAGTGTGACAGGGGAAATGACGGTGATGGAGCACCTCACCGAGCTGCGCGCGCGCCTGATCAAGATCCTGATCGCGCTGGGCGTCGGCGCCACGATCGCGTTCGTTTCCTACAGCCGAATCCTCGACTTCTTGATCGACCCGTATTGCAAAACTCTCCCGCAGGGGCAGGCGTGCAACCTGTTCATCACCGATCCGCTCGAAGGGTTTGCCACTCGGCTAAAGGTGTCGGGTTACGCCGGTGTTGCCTTGGCGATGCCGGTGATCTTGTGGCAGTTGTGGCGATTCGTCACGCCGGCGCTGCACAGTCGGGAGCGGCGCCTCGCGATCCCGTTCATCGTCTCGACGATGTTGTTGTTCGTCCTCGGTGGAGCGATCGCGATGTTGACGTTTCCGCAGGCGTTGCGATTTCTCCAAAGTGTCGGCGGCGGCGATTTGCAGGAGATTTACAGCCCTGCGAAGTACTTGGGCCTCGTCAGTCTGATGATCGTCGCGTTCGGCGCGGCCTTCGAATTCCCAATCATTTTGGTGTTCGCGCAGCTCATCGGCGTGCTCGAACCGGGACAGCTGTCCCGGTTCCGCCGTTTTGCCATCGTGCTCATCGTGATCGTCGCGGCTGTCATCACGCCGAGCCAGGATCCCGTGTCGCTCGCTGCGATGGCGGTGCCGATGTACGTGTTCTACGAAATTTCGATCCTGCTCGGACGGCTCGTGCGTCGTACCAGCGCGAGTCGCGTTGACTGAGGCTGGGTTTGGTGTCGGACCCGAGGGTCCGACGGGGCTTGGTGTCGGACCCCAGGGTCCGACGGGGCCCGCAGTGCAAACGTGGGATCCGATGGGGCCCGAGGTTGGGCCGGGTGCGCGGGCCTACGTCGCCTCGCTCGGCTTCGACCTCGACACGTTTCAGCGCGAGGCGCTCAGTGCGCTCGATCGCGGCGAGTGCGTGTTGGTCGCTGCGCCGACGGGTTCGGGCAAAACGGTGGTCGCCGAGTACGCCACCGCTAAAGCGCTCGACCAGGGGGGTAAAGCGTTTTACACCTCACCGCTCAAGGCGCTGTCGAATCAGAAGTACAGCGACCTCGTGCGCCTGCACGGGGCTGAGCAGGTGGGGCTGCTGACGGGCGACAATCAAATCAACCCGCAGGCGCCGATAGTGGTGATGACCACCGAAGTCCTGCGCAACATGTTGTACGCCGACTCGCCGCTGCTGACGGGCCTGCGCTTCGTGATCCTCGACGAGGTCCACTACCTGCAAGACCGCTATCGCGGGCCGGTCTGGGAGGAGGTGATTATCCACGCCGCGCCCGAGGTCGTGCTCGTGTGTTTGTCGGCGACGGTGTCGAACGCGGAGGAGGTTGCCGACTGGCTCGGGACTGTCCGTGGGGTCACGACCACGGTCATCGAGGAACGTCGCCCGGTCGAGTTGCGGCAGCTGTTTTTGGTCGGCGACCGGATGGGCAACACCGTGCGGCTTTTGCCGACCCTCGTGAGGGGCGAACCCAACCGTGACGGTCTGAAGATCGACGATGCGAGCGCCGGCGGCCGTTTCGGCTCGCGCGGCGGTCGCTGGTTTACGCCGCGGCGCCCCGAGATCATCGAACACCTTGAAGACCTCGACCTGCTGCCCGCGATTTGGTTTGTCTTTAGTCGTAAGGGGTGTGAGGAAGCCGTGGCGCGGTGTGTGGCTTCGGGTGTGCGCCTCACCACGGCCAACGAACGCGCGGATATTCGAACGATTGTCGACTCGACTCTGGCCCACATTGGCGACGCGGACCTGGCGGCTCTGGGTTTCGCCTCGTGGCTCACGGCACTCGAGGCTGGCGTGGCCGCGCACCATGCGGGGCTCATCCCACCGTTTAAGGAGGCGGTCGAGGCCTGTTTCGCGCGCGGCCTGGTGAAGGTCGTATTCGCCACCGAAACATTGGCCTTGGGCATCAACATGCCGGCACGATCAGTCGTGATCGAGCGGTTGTCCAAGTTCACCGGCGATGGCCATGCGCCGATTACGCCCGGTGAATTCACCCAACTAGTGGGTCGTGCGGGCCGCAGGGGAATCGACGCAGTCGGCCACGCGATCGTTGTGTGGTCGCCAGCGGTCAGCTTCCGACAGGCTGCGGGCCTCGCCTCCACGCGGACCTACGCGCTGACCTCCGCGTTTCGACCGACGTACAACATGGCAGCCAACCTCGTTGCGCGCTGTTCACCCGCACGTGCGCGGCACTTGCTCAACTTGTCGTTCGCGCAGTTCCAAGCCGACCGCGACGTGGTGCGGGTGGAACGTCGTTTGGAACGGGTGCAACGCCAGCTTGAAACAGAACGCGCCAAGGCCGCATGCGAATTGGGCGACGTTGCCGCGTATCGCAAGGGCCTGCTCGCTGCCGCAGCCCAGGCACGAGAGGCGCGAGAACACGACGACGCGCGCCTCGACCAACTACGACCCGGCGACATCGTGCGTGTGCGCGGCCGTCGAGGTGGCCCCGTGGTCATCCTCGGCATCAGCCAGCGCAAGGGCGGCGCGTGGCGTGTGCGGGCCCTCACGGCGGCGAAACGCATGATCACGCTCGACGAACGAAGCGCGCTGGGCGCGTCGGCCCCCCTTGCGCGGATCGAGTTGCCCCAGCCGTACGCGCCGGGTTCTCCGGCCTACCAGCGACAAGTGGTGGCATCGTTGCGCGCGGCGATCGACTCGCTCACCGGCGCGCATGAACAGACCGACTTTTCCGACCACGTCCCCGGCGCGGGCAACCGCGCCTCGCCCAGCGAACACGACGCCGACGGCCTGCGCGGCGACGACGCGTCGACAGTTGCGGCGTGTCCGGATCTGCCACGACACCTCAGTGCTTTGAGTCGAGTGGCGCGCCTCGAGCGCGACGAACGTTCCTTGAAGGATGCGGTGAAGGGTCAATCACAGTCGCTCGCCCGGCAGTTCGAACGTGTGTTGCAGTTGCTGGAGAAGTGGGGTTACGTCGCAGATTGGTCCTTGACTCCCGCGGGTGAACGGCTCGCCCGGATCTACCACGAGCTGGATCTAGTAGTCGCAGAGGCGCTCGAAAGAGGCGTCTTTGTGGATCTCGACCCGGCGGCCTTCGCTGGTCTCGCGTCGGCCTTGTGTTTCGAGGCTCGGCGCACGACAGGTGCAGAGTGGTTTCCATCGGATCGAGTGGCCAATCGCTGGGCGCGTTTGGGGCAGATCGCGGCCGATCTACGCGCCGACGAACAGGCCCTGCGGCTGCCGGTATCGCGCGAGCTTGATCCAGGCTTCTTTCCCATCGCGTACGCGTGGGCCAATCAGGAGCGACTCGCCGACATCTTGTCGGAGGAGGAGATAACCGGCGGCGACTTCGTGCGTGTGATCAAGCTGGTGGTCGACTTGCTGCGGCAGATCACCGTCGTTGGCTCCGACCGTGTGGCCGAGCAGGCGGGGAAGGCCGCGAGCGCCCTCGCTCGTGGAGTGGTGGTCGCGATGTCGAACGTGACGGTCACCCCCGATCCGTCCGACGCCCGCGAGGCGCCGGGGCCAGAGGGGTCGGCGGGGCCGGCGGGGCCAGAGGGGTCGGCGGGGCCAGAGGGGCC
>CAZWPY010000072.1:6465-16549 GCA_964635475.1 uncultured Acidimicrobiia bacterium | reverse complement strand
GGCCGAATTCCGCGGCCCACCAGCGCGGCGCGTACAGTTGACGACGCGGCGCGGCCCACCACGCGTGGCCACGCCTCGCACCCGACATCAAGAGCTCATCACACATGCGGGCGGTAACGAACAGCGCGCTGCGCGGACCGACAGCCGTGCGTGCGACCGACAGCAAGGAAGGTACGTAGTGGCCGACATCCCCGAGCACCTCCTCGCTCGCTCGCGGGCTCGCCGCGCGGCGCTCTCGGGCGGCAGCGACGAGGCGGCCGCGGCGCCAAGTTCGACCCCCGCAGCGGCGTCGGAATCGCCCGCTGCGCCGACCAAAGCCAACGCACCCGCGGCGCTCACGGCGGCCGAGCCGAGCAAACCGGCGGCCTCGCGTGTCGCGCCAACAGCCACGAAACGCATCCCAATGTGGATGATCCCCGTGATGGCCGCACTGCCCGTATGGGCATTCGTCTACACCGGAGCCTTCCAGAATCACGAGAAGGCTGAGGAAGCCACTCCCGAGGGGCTGTATCTCGCCAACTGTGCTGGCTGCCACGCAGCCAACGGCGGGGGCGGAACCGGACCACAGCTCACCGACGGCGAAGTCATCAAAACGTTCCCCAACCGCGAGGACCACATCGCCTGGGTGGAGAGCGGATCAGCGCCGTTCACCGGCAAACCGTATGGAGCTGCCGACCGTGAGGGCGGGCAACGGGTGGCCGAGACCGGCGGCATGCCCGCGTTCAGCGGCAAGCTCAGCGCTGAGGAGATCGACATGGTCGTGACATACGAGCGTGAGGTCCTCGGCGGCGCGGCCGCAGGCGAGTAGTTACCAGATGCCCGAGCAGGACCGCCGGGCCGACGTCCTCGTGATCGGGGGTGGTCCCGCCGGCGCGTCGTGCGCGTACTGGTTGGCTGACGCGGGCCACGACGTCGTGCTCGTCGAACGTAAGACCTACCCGCGAGCCAAAACGTGCGGCGACGGCCTCACGCCGCGATCGGTGCGCCAGCTCGAAGACATGGGCCTCAGCGACGAGCTCGCCGCGCACCACCGCTTCACGGGACTGCGCTCGCATGCCTTTGGCAAGACGCTCGAACTCAAGTGGCCGACGATAAAAGGCCTTCCGAACTACGGCTACGTCGTCACTCGCCACGACCTCGACCACGCTGTCGCTGCGCGAGCGAGCAAGGTCGGCGCGCAAGTTCGCGACGGACACGAGGCGCTCGAGCCGCTTTACGAAAACGGGCTACTGCGCGGGGCCGTCGTCAAAGACAAGTCCAGCGGAGAACACATCTCCCTTCGCAGTCGTTACGTGGTCGTGGCCGATGGCGCCAACTCTCGTTTCGGCCGGGCACTCGGGACCGCACGGACTCGTAGTTATCCGCTCGGTATGGCGATTCGCACCTACTACGAGTCGCCCCTTCACGCTGAGCCATGGATCGACTCCTGGCTCGACGTGCGCGACAAAAACAACCACGTTTTGCCAGGCTACGGCTGGATTTTCCCCGTCGGCGACGGGCGGGTCAACGTCGGCGTCGGTCTGCTGTCCACGTTTAACCAGTGGAAATCGATCAATACCTCGCACCTCATGGACGCGTTCGTCGCGATGGCGCCACCCCGCTGGGACCTGCGTCCGCAGACGTGCCTCGAAGCACCCACGGGCGGCCGTTTGCCCATGGGTCTCTCGGTCGGCCCACGGGTCGGCCCGACGTGGCTCGTCGCCGGCGACGCCGGAGGGACGATCAATCCGTTCAACGGCGAGGGAATCGCGTACGCGTACGAAACCGGCCGTATGGCCGCCGACGCGATCTCAACCGCGTTGTTCGCGAACGACGGCTCGGCGCTGACGTTGTACGAGTCGCGCCTCATCGCCGAGTACGGCCTGTACTACAAGGTTGCCCGGGCCTTCGTCCACCTGATTGGGCACCCGCAGCTCATGCGAGTGCTCGTCAATACCGGCATGCACAGCCGGACATTGATGGACTGGGTATTGCGGATCATGGCCAATCTGCTCGAACCCGACGAGCTCGGGCCCGCCGAGGCCGTCTACCGCGCCGTTGCGACGCTGGCTCGACTCGCTCCAAACCGGTAGTCCCGCGCAAGCGGCCGAGCAGCGCGCAACGCGGCCGGCTACCGATACGATCCGCGCATGAAACGCCCCGGCTCACACCAACAGATCGCGGCCCTCTTCCTCGCGGCCGCCGTGCTCGGGGCCTGCTCGGGTTCGGTATCGATCGGCTCGTCGGACACTCTCGACACCGCGAAGCTGGAAAAGGCCATCCGCAAAGAGGTCGACGACAAACTTCCAATTCGAATCGGCGCGGTGACGTGCCCCGACGACATCAAGATCGACGAAGGCGAGATCTTCTCGTGCCAAGTCGCCATCGATGACCAAGAGCTCGAGATCGAAGTCGAGCAAACAGACGACGCCGGAAATGTCGACTTTCACGCCGTCGAGGCCGTGCTTGACGTTGATCAAGCAAGCGAGTTCGTGGAGAACTACGCCACCGACCAACTGGGCACAGCCGCGAGCGCCAACTGCGGCGAGGGCCGCGTGCTGATTCTTGAGCCCGGCCGCACATTCCAGTGCAACGTCAGTGATGGAAACGAGGTCACTACCGCGACAGTGACGGTCAAAGACGTCGACGGCAACGTCTCGGTTGAACTCGACTAAAGCCAGCTATCCGGCCTAGTTCAGGGCGGACCGGGTCAGAGGTTTTCCGCCGCCCGGCGACCTACGCCCGGCGACGTAAAGCCGCATCGAGCGCGGCACGGGCAATGTCGGCCGTGCGCTCCAAATCGTCCTTCGTGTGCGACAGACTAGGAAACAGCGCCTCGTACGCGCTCGGCGCGAACGCGACGCCTCTCGCCAGCAGCTCGTGAAAAAACAGCCCGTAGAGCTCGGTATCGCTCCGTTTGGCCTCGTCGAAATTGCGCGGCGCGGTTTCGGCGAAAAAGACCCCCGAGAGCCCCCCGACTCGCGGAAACACCGCGGCCACGCCCGCGTCGTCGAACACCGAACCCAACCACGCTCCCAGTTGTTCGGCGCGGCCGGCCAACTGCAGATACGAGCGCTCATCGAGTTGATCGAGCACAGCCAGCCCTGCAGCGGTCGCCAGCGGGTTACCCGACAGCGTGCCCGCCTGATAGACCGGCCCGACCGGAGCCAAACAGTCCATCACCTCGGCGCGCCCACCAAACGCTGCCAATGGCAAGCCGCCGCCGATCACCTTGGCGAAACACGAAAGGTCGGGGCGAATCCCAAAATGGCCCTGCGCGCCCCCGAGCCCGACGCGAAACCCCGTCATGACCTCGTCAAAGATCAACAGTGCGCCGACTCGATCGCACTCAGCTCGAAGGCCCTCGAGGAAGCCATCGACGGGCACAACGACGCCCATGTTGCCGGCGACCGGCTCCACGATCACAGCCGCCACGGACTCGTCGAGCGTTGGAATCTCGTTGTACTGAACAACCAACGTGTCAGCGACCGCGGCCTCGGGCACACCGGCGGAGTCGGGCAAACCCAACGTCGCCACGCCCGATCCGCCGCCCGCGAGCAGCGCGTCGGCGTGGCCGTGGTAACAACCGGCGAACTTCACTATGCGGTTTCGATTGGTGAACCCCCGCGCCACCCGCAGCGCCGACATCGTCGCTTCGGTGCCAGAACTCACCAACCGAATCCGCTCACAGCTGGGCACACACGTTCGAATTCGCTCGGCCAACTCGATCTCTCGTTGTGTGGGAGCACCGAAACTCGTCCCCAACTCCGCGGCGCGCTGGATCGCTTCCACCACCCGCGGGTGGGCATGCCCGAGAATCGACGCCCCCCACGACTGCACGTAGTCGATATACCGCCGACCCTCCACGTCGGTGACATAGGCGCCGCTCGCGCTTGCGGCGAAATACGGGGTGCCACCGACGCCGCGAAACGACCGCACCGGGGAATTCACGCCGCCAGGGATGACCGACGCGGCGCGGTTGAATAACGAGAGATTCGTCGGCGCGCTCACTGGCACGCCTCGGCGATCGTCGGCGCCGCGTAGGTGCAGATGAGGTCCGCGCCGGCGCGTTTTATCGACACGATGTGTTCCCACATCACCGCGTCGCCGTCGATCCAACCCCGCTGCGCGGCAGCGTGGACCATCGCGTATTCGCCCGACACGTGGTACGCGGCCAGCGGCACGCTCACTGCCGCTCGCACATCAGAGATGACATCGAGATAGGACACGGCGGGCTTCACCATCACGATGTCGGCACCTTCGGCCACGTCCAGGTGAACCTCTCGCAACGCCTCTCGCCGATTACGCGGGTCTTGTTGATACGAACGCCGATCCCCACCGCCCGCGATCTGTACGTCGACCGCATCACGAAACGGCCCGTACAACGCCGACGAGTACTTGGCGGCGTAGGCCATGACGGCGACAGCGGAAAATCCCGCGTCATCGAGAGCACGGCGAATGGCGGCCACTTGTCCGTCCATCATCCCCGACGGCGCCACGACGTCGACTCCCGCCTGCGCTTGGGCTACCGCGGCCTTTGCGTACAAGGCCACCGTCGCGTCGTTGTCGACATCGCCGTGTTCATCCAGCACGCCACAGTGGCCGTGGTCGGTGTATTCATCCAGACAAAGGTCGGCCATCACGACCACCTCGCCAGCCGCCGCATCACGAGCTGCACGCACCGCCCGCTGGACGACGCCCTCGGGATGCCACGCCTGAGATCCCTGCGCGTCCTTCTGTTCCGGCAGGCCAAACAACAACACCGCCGGGATGCCCAAACGACGAGCCAGGGCAATCCGTTCGGCCACGAAATCGACCGGATCCTGGGTCACACCCGGCAACGACGGGACCTCTCGGGGGGCGTCGAGCACCTCTGACACAAACAACGGCCAAACGAGGTCGGCGGGACTGATCGACGTCTCGGCAACCAAACGCCTCATGGCGGCAGTGGCTCGGAGCCGGCGGGGGCGCTCGACGGGGAACATCACCCCAGCGTACGGGCCCGCCGCACTCTCCTACGAGTCGGTCGCCGCGGGTCCACTTCTGACCCGCAGGTCTTCGAGCGCGCCGAGCAACGCCGGCAACGTCGGTCGCGAGGCGACTGTGATCTCGCCGCATCCCCACGCTCGTGCCGCGTCGGCCGACCGGGGGCCGAGAGCGACCACGTGCGGCCAGCGGTCGGGCGCGACCGACTGCGCCAGCGACTCCGCAGCCGACGGGGACGCGACCACGACGGCGTCAGCACGCATGACGCTGGCAACTTCGTCGGGGCCAAGCGCGCGGTTGACAACGCGATAACTCACGACCTGGTCGATCGCCCGGCCGTACGTGGCAAACGCGTCCGCGAGCGACGAGTCGGCGCGGTCCGACGAGGGATACAGCACCGAGCCGGACCCGTACGGCGCCAACTCGCTGGCAAGGTCGGCGCCGGAGCCCGCGCCGATCACGTCGGCGCGCACACCCAAACGCTCCAGTAGCCGATCGGCTGTCGCGCTACCGACGGCGCCGACGACGTAACCAGCCAACACGCGCGCGTCGAGGCCGGACGCGACCCGCAACGCGTTCACCACGGCGTCGACCGCATGGACCGACGTCAAACACACGACGTCGCTGCGACCGTCGCCAAGACGCTCACGCAACGACGCGAGATCGACCGCGGCGACATCGAGGACCGGAGCGACAGCGACATCCCAACCCAGGCCAACAAGGCTGTCGGCCCACGGTTGCGCGTCGACACGTGCCCGCGTGATCACGACACGAGGACGCGGCGGAGAGCGCAACGTGAGGGCCGCAACGGGACCGAGCACGAGCACCGACGGGGCCGCGATCGGCGCGTCGCCGAGTTCGGCCAACGTGCAGCGAACTTCCGCCTGATTTACCCGAGACGCCCAGCGCACCGCCGCCACCGGTGTCGACCCCGCCAAGCCGCCATCCATCAATCGAGCGGCAATCTCGGCACGTGTCGACGCGCCCATCAACACCACGATTGTTCCGCCGCTGCGGCCAATCGCCGCAACCGCTCCCCAATCGGTATCCGCCGCGCCCCAAGCCTCCTGGTGGCCCGTAACCACCGTGAACGAGGTCGCGAGCCCGCGTTGGGTCAGCGGAACCCCCACCAGCGCGGCCGCGGCAAGCGCCGAGGACACACCGGGTACCACCTCAAAGTCCACGCCCGCGGCCGCGAGCGCGCTGGCTTCCTCCCCGCCGCGGGCAAACACAAAAGGGTCCCCGCCCTTGAGCCGCACAACCACCGAACCCTCACGCGCGTGGCGAATCATCAACTCGTGAATGTCGTCTTGACGCGCCGAGACTTGTCCGGGACCCTTCCCCACCGCAACGCGCAACGCGCCGGGCCGGGCAAAGTCGAGCAAAGCCGAACCGGCCAACCGATCGTGGATGACGACATCAGCGCGGCCAAGTGCAGCCCGGCCGGCGAGGGTCAATAGGCCCGGATCACCCGGACCAGCCCCGACGAGGAAGACGAAACCGCTCACGAGCAAGACCTAGGAGTCGCGCCACGCGGCCGCGGCGTGGCCGAGCTCGGCGCCAAATTCCGCCGCTCCATTTGCGTCGACACAGCGCCGCTGCTCCCGGCGCCGAAAACTCGCCGCTCCGGGCTCACCAGCGAGCCACACCTCAAGATCGAGCACCCCGCCGACCACTCGAGCGTGAGCCGCGACCGGGATCTCACAGCCGGCGCCGAGCTGCTCCAGGTAGGCACGTTCGGCAGTAACGGCGAGTCCTGTTGTCCGATCACAGACCGCCGCGAGCTGCGCACGCAACGGCGAGTCGGCACGACACTCGATCGCGATCGCGCCTTGTCCGACCTGGGGCAGAAGCTCGTCAGTCGAAAAGGTCGACGCACACCGATCGGCCCAACCCAAACGGACCAGCGCAGCGCGCGCGGCGACCACTGCGCCGCCCGCCGGCACCTGCTCTAGGCGGCGGGCCATGTTTCCCCGCAGGTCGACAAAACGCAGGTCGGGCCGCAACTCTGCGAGCAGCCGCTGCCGACGCACTGACCCCGTCGCCACCGTCGCACCCACCCCGAGGTCGCTCCACCCCGTGCCCACCAGGCAGTCCCGGGGGTCCGCGCGTTCGAGGTACCCGACCAGTGCAAGGTCAGATGGCGTAATGCTGGGTAAGTCCTTCGCGGAGTGCACTGCAATGTCGGCCACCCCTTCGAGCACAGCTCGCTGCACTTCCTTCACGAACAGCCCTTGGCCACCGAGCTGGTGCAACGCGACGTCGGTGTGACGATCCCCGGCAGTGGACACCGCGACTCGCTCTACGCGGTGGCCGAGCGCCGCCTCGACGAGATCCACTTGAGCCAACGCCAACGGACTCGCCCGAGTGGCGACACGAAGGGCGGCGGGATTCACCGTTCGGACGTGTCCTCCGACAGCAGGAAAGCGCGGCGCAGCGCCTCGACCACGGCCACGTTGCCCGCCGCACCTGCGGCCGCCTTCAACGCCATGGTTGGGTCGTGGAGCAACTTGGCGACGATTGCTCGGCTCGCGTTGTCGAAAAGCTCCTGGGTATGCGGATCAAGTTCGGCCCAACGTGATCCCAGGCGTTCCAGCTCGCCCAGTCGAATCGACTCCGCTCGAGCATGTAGGGCGGTGATCAGCGGCGCGACATCACGCGCGGACGCCCACGACGCGTAACGCAGTGCCTCCTCGGCCACAATCTTGCGCGCGTCGGCGATGGCCCCGTGCCGATCGACAAGGCGCTGCTCCACGTAGGCCTTTAGGCCCTCCATGTCGACCAGCTCCACGCCGACGAGTTGGCCCACCGTCGAATCGACAACCCGCGGCATCCCGACGTCGACAATGAGCAGCTCAGCGACATCCGCGCGCTGCGCAAGGCGCGTTCGCGCAACGGCATCGGCGTCTAGCAACAACTCCGTGGCGGCAATCCCGACGAAAAACAGATCGGCCGTCGCTAACGACGGCTCCAGCTGCGAGAAGTCCACCGCACGAGCGCCGACACTGTCGGCCAGCGCTTTGCCGCGGGCTGCGGTGCGATTAACGATGGTGACATCGGTCGCGCCACGGCCAACGACCGCCTCGGCCATCCGCGCCGACATCTCCCCGGCGCCAACAATCACAACCTTCTGCGAGGCCAACGGCCGACGAGTGATGGCCAACTCAATCGCCGCATGCGCGATCGAGGTAGTGCCACGAGCAATCTCGGTTTCGGTCCGCACTCGTTTGCCGGTCTCGACTGCGTGTTGAAACAAGCGGCCGAGCACTGCGCCCACGGCACGTTCGTCTCGGGCGACATCGAGTGCTCGGCGCACTTGCCCGACGATCTCGGACTCCCCCGGTACGACTGAATCAATACCCGCGGCGACCTCGAACAGGTGACTGACGGCAATTTCGTCGTGGTAGGTAAACAGCGAATCGGCAAGCTCGGCGGGATCACGCGCGACAACATCGGCGAGCAGGCCCTCGATCTCATGCACGGCGTCGTGGAAGCGGTCTGCGACGGCGTAGATCTCCGTGCGATGACACGTCGACAGGATCACGGCCTCGTGGATCCCACCACGCCCAACCAGGTATCCCAGCGCCTTGGACAGCCGTTCGCCCGCGATTGTGGCTCGCTCGAGCAACTCGAACGAGACCGTCCGATGACTCAGGCCGACGGCGACGACAACCACAGTTCCAGTAACTCCCTGGCTCGGTCGCTCCGACCCCCTTGGAGCTCCTCCAGCATCCCCCCGAATGGCGCGGACCGCCAATCGAGGGACTCCGTCGACAGGCCACCGGCCCGAAAGTCGGCCCGACACGATGCGACCACTGCGGCCAGCTCCTCCCACTCGGGGGCTGTGGCGTCGTCGATGCGGTCACGACAGTACGCCGCGAGCCCTGGCGCTGCGCCGGCCGTTCCAACTGCGACTTGAACCACACCTCGCTCGAACGTCGCGGCCAGCAAGAAATCGCAGTTCGCGGGGTCGTCTGCCGAGTTGATCCAGCGCCGACTGGCCCGTGCTGAGCGTGCGACGTCGTCGGCCACGTCGGGAACGCCCGTCGCAGAAAACACCACGTCGACCGCATCGAGGTCGTCCGCGCCAAAAGCGCGCCGCTCGACCCGCAGCAGCCCCGCGCGCTCCCATGCGGCGATCTCGTCGCTGACTGTCGGGGCCACCACCAACACTGCCGCCTGGCAGTCGAGCAACTGCGCGACCTTTCGAGTGGCGACGCGCCCACCCCCAACAACCAGCACCGGGCGGCCCGCGAGGACGAGCTGAACCATGAGCGGTCTCGCTGCCCTAACAACCTCAGGGGCCGCGGACACGACCTCGCTGGCTGCCGCATCGGGTCGGTCAGCCAACAGTGGCTCCCGGTCGCCGCTGGCGGAAGTAACTCAGGATTTGCAACTCGACGGCGAGGTCGACCTTACGCACCGTCACGTCGGCGGGAACGTTCAGCGTCGCTGGGGCAAAGTTCAGGATCGAACGGATGCCCGCTGCGACCACCGCGTCGGCCACGTCCTGTGCTGCCGACGCGGGGGTCGCCACGAGCGCGATCGCGAGCGCGTACTCCTGGGCGAGTCGACCGAGCTCGCTGAGGGGATGGATCGGCAGCGGATCGGGTGCAACCGCGCGCACGGCAGGATCGTCGTCGACCAACGCGACGACACGAAACCCGCGTGCGCCAAAACCTCGATAGCCAGCGAGAGCTCGGCCGAGGTTTCCGTATCCAATGATCACCACCCCGAGCTCTTCGGTGAGCCCGAGTTCCACCTCGATCTTCGAGCGTAAGGAATCGACGTCGTAGCCCAGGCCCCGGGTGCCCACGGGTCCGAGGAACGACAAGTCCTTACGAACTTGCGACGCATTAACTCCCGCCGAGTCGGCCAGGTCCTCCGAGGACACCACTACAGTCCGGTCGGCTTGCAGCTGCGCCAAACTCCGCAGGTACAGGGGCAGCCGCGCGATCGTGGCGTCGGGCAGACGCGACACACGCGAACGATCACTCGGCCCGCTCACATCCCCACCGTACAAGGGGCCAATAGTCCTCGGGACGCAGCCACTCGGAGGGGCGGTGGACTTCAACATCAGCCACTGGATCGTCGAGCACCGAGGCGCGTTGCTCCCCGC
>CAZWPY010000072.1:0-6365 GCA_964635475.1 uncultured Acidimicrobiia bacterium | reverse complement strand
AGTGCGCACGCAGCGCACGCGGCGCTGGTAGCCGGCCTGTTGCTGGTGACGATGCGCCCATCGCGAGGCGCTCGCATACTCGCCGTCTGCGCCGCGGGCGCTGTGGGACTGTCACGACTTGTCCTCGGTGTCCACTGGCCCTCCGACGTGTTGGCCGGGTGGCTGCTCGGCGCAGTCGCGTCGTGGATTCTGGCCCGCTGCAACGCGCGACCGACGGAGAACCCGTAGCCTGCGAACGTGTGCGCAGTGTGTTTTACCTCGGTGCAAGTCGTCCCGATCGCGGCCGTTGCGTTCCGCGCTGCCTGGGTCGCGCGCCGGGCCGACCCTGCAGACTCCTCGCCTGATGTCCCCGAGTTCGACGGCGGCGCCCCGACTGAACTCGACCACGAGAGCACCGATGAACCCGTGGGCGCGTCGTCACGATCGTTGTGACGCTGGTCATTGCTCATCGCACCGGGCCGCTCGACGGACCGGAAAATTCACCCGCCGCGGTCGCCCGCAGCATTGAGCTGGGTGCCGACGCGATCGAGTTCGACGTCCGACGTGGTCGCGGCGCATCGTTGTTGTGCGTGCACGACCACACGCTCACGCGAACAGCCGGCGTGCCAATTCCGGTCCGCTGGACGTCGCCGAGACTCGCGCAGCGACTTGCTCGCCGCGGTCGGACGTGGGCGCTCGACGACTTCCTCGCAGCCATCCCGCACGACGCGAGCTTGGCCGTCGACGTGAAGCAGACCGCTGCCATGGCGGGCACGATCGACGTTCTCAAACGAGCCGGAGCGCTTGCTCGATCTCGCCTCTGGGTACGTTCAATCACCGGCGTTCGAATCGCTGCTGAACGGGCGCCCCAGTGCGAACGGGCACTGTTGCGCAACACCGAGGACGTGGCGGCCTCGGAGCGCTACCTACGCGACGCGGCGGCGTGCGGCGCGACAGCGGTCAGTTTGCACGTCGACGCCGTCGTAAGGGGCGGGGCCGAACTCATCGACCTCGCGCACGAACTCGCTCTGACCGCGCACTGCTGGGTCACTCGGGCCGACGCGCACCCAGCGGCGCTCGACGCTGGCGTCGACAGTGTCGTGACTGATTGGCCGGCGCTCGCTCGCGAACTCATCGCGAAACGAACGATTTCCTAAAGCAACGGCCTGTCTCACAACACGCAGGGTCAGTGAGCCTCGGCCCACTTTCGCCGCAGAAGAAGCCACCACAACAGGCTCAACGTCAGCGCCACACCGACCGCGCCGACCCCCGTGTTGACGATGAACTCACCCCACCCAGGCCAATGAAACGTGACCTTGTCGACCCATCGAGGCCCGCCCCACACAACACTGACGGTTTGTGTTCCACGATCCGGATTGAAAAACCGAGCCCAGAAAAACCAGCCGAATATCCGGCACGCGCCGTAGACGAAGAAGGCCCGATAGATGGCAACCATCGTCGCCTCGCTGGGATCGAACCGGCGCCGTATCCATGCCCACACGGGGTCGACGGGGACGATCTTGTTGAAAAAGAACTCTCGGCGAAACACAGCTAGTCCCGATATCGCCATCAACAGCCAAAACACGTCCCACACTCCGCCAAAACTCGAGTAGTACGCGGCAGCGTCGCCATAACGCCCCGCTTGGGCTGCGTAAGCCCACATCCCGAACGAGTAGTGCTGCGTGGAGAACGGAAAAAACAACATCGTTCCGGCCGAATCGAAGGTGTCGGTCAGCACATGAGCCCACTGGCCAATCACGATGCCGAGCGCCCACGCACGATTCTTCGTGACCAACAAGACGAGCACGCCAACCAACACGCCAAACAACAGTGAGTGCGTGGGGCCGACTCCTGGCCAACCCCGGTGGTACTGGTACGGCGTGGCCGCTTTCAGCAACGTTCGGTCGCCGATGTGCAGCCCGTAAACAGGCAGCTTCGTGAGCAGATCGGGCAGCAAACACCCGAGCAACACCGCCAGGTAACTGACCTTGACCTTTACGTGTTTCTGGAGGAAGTAGCTCTCCAGCTCGTGAGCAGCCCAGCTCATCGGGCGCGTTTGGATCGACGTGCTAGCAGCGGCGGGATATAGGCCACACACGCGACGACGATGGCAGGGCCGCAGATCCAGTTGAGAATCGGCGTCCGCAACGTCGCGCCACCAACGATCAAGATGACAGCGGCGACCAAGTAGGCGATTCGCTCGTGGCGCTTTTCAAGCGCCGTGCGGTTGTCGGTGTAAGTGGCGAGCGACTCCTCGCCGAATTCATCAGCCACGGGCGAGCACGCTACTCAGCTCACAGCGAGCTCTCGCTCCGGCGATCGACGTGATTGAGCCGATTGCGGCGGGGCCTCCTAGGGTTATGTCTCGTGCTCCACAGTGCGCTGGCCGCGGCCGCCACCTTGGTCGCGCTCGCCGCGGCGCTCGCGATGTGGGAGCGCGCGGCCGCTCGCCAGAAGCTCCACGAGATCGTGTGGACAGTTGCACTGCTGCTCTTTGCGGCCGCCTCTGCCGCGCTGTGGTGGGGCGCAGCGATGGGCTGGTCGGCGACGCCGTTTCGGTTGTTCTACCTGTTCGGCGCGATCGCCAACGTCCCTGCGCTCGCGTTGGGCTCGTACTGCCTCACGGCCTCGCCGCAGCGGCAGCGACAGGCGACGGTCGCCGTCGGCGCCCTTTGCGTTTTTGCAGCCGGCGTCATGGCCGCGACACCCGTGCACGCCATCCGCCCCACCGATCTACCGCAGGGGTCAGAAGTGCTGCCCGTCTTGCCGCGTGTGCTTGCTGCGACCTTCTCCGGGGTCGGCACGCTCGTGCTTGTCGCCCTTTGCGCGATTGGTGCGATACGCACGACGGGCAATCGCCGCCTCGGCAACATCGTGATCGTGGTCGGCACACTCACGACCGCTGCGTCGGGACTTCTGAACTCAGTACTGGCGGAAATGGACGCCTTTGCTGTGGCGTTGGCCTGCGGAATCTTCTTGATTTTCTTAGGTTTTCTGGCGGCAACATCGCAGCCAGCCGACCCAGCGGCTGCGACCGGTTAGGAAACCTCTCGCAGTTCGCGACGCAACACCTTGCCGGCCAGCCCGCGCGGTAACTGCGACACAAAGGCAATAGAGGTCGGCGCCTTGTAGCGAGCCATCCGTGTGAGGCAGTACTGCGTGAGTTCATCCTCGTCGCTCACTGCGCCGTCACGCATAACCACAAACGCCTTCACCGTCTGTCCCGTGTGTGGATGATCAACGCCAACAACAGCCGCCTCAGCGACGCTTGGGTGATCGAGCAACACCGCCTCGACATCCGCGGGGAAGACATTGAATCCCGACACGATGACGACGTCTTTTGATCGATCGACGAGCCACAGGTACCCGTCTTCGTCGAGCACACCGATGTCGCCGGTGTGCAGCCAGCCGTGCGAATCGAGGACCCGCGATGTTGTGACGGGGTCGTCGAAATAGCCGGTGAAAATGTTCGCGCCGCGAAGCCAGACTTCGCCCTCGTCGCCGGGGTCGACGTCGTCGTCTTCGTCGACAAGCCGCAGTTCCACGCCGGGCAGAACTCGGCCCACTGAACCGAGACGGCGTTCAATGCCCGCCGAAGAGGTCACAACCGGCGCGGCCTCCGTGAGGCCGTAACCCTCGTGGACCTCGACACCGAATCGCCGTTCGAAAGCCTCCGCCACCGGAACCGGTAGCGGAGCGCCGCCGGAGATCAACAAACGAACCGACGCAAAGTCCTCGGCGTCGGCCTCCGGCAACGCGGCCCAGCCCGACAACATGCCCGGCACCGCAGCGATCAGGGTGACGCCGTGGCGGCGGATCTGCTCGATCGTCGCGCTGGGATCGAACCGTTCGATCAACACCAACGGAATGCCCATCGCCAAACCCAACGTCAGCCCGACATTGAGGCCAAAAACGTGGAAACACGGCAACGCGACAAAACCAACGTCGTTGGGCAAAACCGCTTGGCCCGACGACATCTGAATCTGTTCGAAGTTCGCCAAAACGTTTCCGTGCGACAACACCGCTGCCTTCGATGGACCTGCGGTACCCGCGGTGAAGATCGCCAACGCCGAGTCGTTGGCCGCGCGAGCGACCACGGGAGTCGACCCGGAAGCAGCCGCGACTAGGTCCTCCAACGCCGATGCGCCGGACAAGTCGAGGCCTCGAGGGACCACGACGTGTTCGACAGCGACCTCAAGTGGGTCGATCGCCTCATATGCGGCGCGGCCGCCCGGACCGACCACGACAACCCGCGCTCCAACAGCGGCAAGTTCACGTTGGAGCTCCTCAGCGGGAGCCGTCGGATTCAGCGGAACAACGACAGCACCTGCGCCCAACGCGGCGAGGTAGGACTCGACAAACAACACCGAAGTCGGCGCGATGATCGCAACTCGATCGCCGGGGCGCACGCCGAGCTCGGTCACCAAAACGTGACGAAAAGCGTCGACACGAGTTCGCAGTTCGCCGTAGGTAACGGCGTTGTCCCGAGCAATGAGAGCCGCGGCACCGTCGCGCGCGCCGTCGATCACCGATGCAATGTTGCCCGTCGACGGCCGAGAAAAGTTCGGACCCACGACGAACACGCTACGGCTTCTTGGTGTCGAACGGCGAGCCCGTCACAAGCGCGCGAACTGGATGGCGCATGCGACGAGGATTGCCAGGAGCAACAGCGCCAGGATCAGAGTCGTTCCCGGCCTCATGGCCGCGGTCCCGGCTGGCCGAAGGCACAGCAATTCGCTGCTCTCACACCACCTCCAAGATCATTCGACTGCCGGCCTTGATCGACAGGATGGCCGCTGCCGAATCACGGTCGAGGGCCAACGCGTAAAGACCATAGGAGTCCAACACGAGCCCGATCTGACCAGCCGGCAGGTCACCGAAGGCGTGCACGACCGCAGCTCGGCGCACGACGTCACCGATTCGCACCAGGACCTGATCGCCAGAAACGTCACCCGGGCCGACATTGAGCTGCGCGTTGCCGAACCGATCGACCCATAAGACCGACACCTCAAGGCCGCCGTCGTCGCGCTCGTGCGGCACAGGGATCACCATTGGCAGCAACGAGAGTGGGTCGCACTCCGGCCCGAGATCACTCAGCGCGCCGCCGCACACGAGGTGCGCGGCAGCCGGAGCAAACACGTCGCGGCCTGCAAAGGTTGCGCCGGGCGCCTGCAGCACAAACGCGGGGTTCTCCAGCGTCACAACCCGCCGCGGACCACCCATCACGGCTACCGCCGGCGCGAGCAAGCCGTTGTCGGGCCCGACGAGGAACAGCTCGGCGCCGTCGGTCGTTGCGGCTTGCACAGCAATGGCTCGTCGTGTGGTGCCCACGCCCGGGTCGACGACAGCCACAACAGCGCCCGGCGGGACGTACTGGATCGCTCGAGCCAACATCACGGCACCCGCCGACACGTCGAACGGGGGGACTTCATGGCAAATGTCGATCAGCTCGACTCCCGGCGCCAACGAACGCAACACGCCGTGCATGACGCCGACAAACTCATCGACGCGGCCGTAGTCGGTCAACAACGAAACCACACGTGTGTTCATCTGTCACCGCCCCGGAACGCGCGAACGAGCCTTCGCGCAAAGAAGGCTGAAACCGTGCCCGAACGCGAAGAGGCGCCCGCTCCCAACAGCGGGCGATCTCTTCGATCTGTACTGCGAGTGTTCAGCCGACGGCGTTGTATTGGTTGGCCAGATAGGCGTCGATCGCGCTCTCTTCGACGCGATACGACTTGCCGATCCGGACAGCCGACAGCTCTCCGGCTTTGATAAGCCGGTAGACCGTCATCGTCGAAACCCGCAAAAGATCTGCGACCTCCGACACCGTAAGGAACCTCGAACGTGCTGGCGCATTGGCCATGTGTCAACCACCCCTCTCCGCTTGGTGAGCAGTGTAGCCAGACGAGCGACCTGAGCAAAGTGTGCCAGCGGCAACTTTAAGAGGACGATGGCGCACCATGACATCACGAGGGGCCGCTGAGGCTCCCGTTAGCTCACTGAGCCCCGGCTGTTGGCTACTCACCCACATCACCGTCAAGGCTACCACTCAGAGTGGCAGGCTTCCACTACGAAGAGCGGCCGAGTTGCTCACTTCTCGCGGCCGCAGCGTTCACCGCCGCCGTGATGGCCGACCGCAGGCCGCCGGCTTCAAGTTGCGCGAGTCCCGCGGCAGTTGTGCCGGCCGGCGACGTGACGTTGCCGCGCAACGTGGCCGCACCGGCAGGGTCACGCACCAACATCTCGCCGGCGCCACGGATCGTGTGTGCCACAAGGGTTTGCGCCGTGTCACGGGACAGCCCCACCAACACAGCCGCCTCCACCATCGCTTCGGCGACCAAAAAGACATAGGCCGGCCCAGAGCCCGACACAGCCGTGACCGC
>CAZWPY010000071.1:8583-17343 GCA_964635475.1 uncultured Acidimicrobiia bacterium | reverse complement strand
GCGAAGCGTGATGCACGAAATGTCATGGCGAACATTCTACGACCCGCGCCGCGCGCGAGGGGTTCGGGGCCGCACAGAGCCGGCCGCGGCCCTGTGCAGAGCCGGCGCGGCCGTGAGCAGAGCCGCCGCGGCCGTGAGCCGTGCTGGCAGGCCGCGGCGAGGCGTCGTGTCTCTGGCAGCGTGCAGACTCGTGTGGTGTCAGGACCTCCGCCGCCCGAGCCGTCACCCGACGGCGCGCCGCCGAGCCGTTTCGACCTCTCTCGTTTCGGTCCGGCGACGCAGCGCTGGTTCGCCGACGCGTTCGCCGAGCCGACCGAGGTCCAGGCTCGCGGGTGGGATGCAATAACAACTGGTCAACACGCGTTGCTGCTCGCTCCGACCGGTTCAGGCAAGACGCTGGCGGCGTTTCTCGCGGCGATCGATCGTCTCAGTCAAAACGAACCGGCCGGCACGAAGGTGTTGTACGTCTCGCCCTTGAAGGCGCTCGTGTATGACATCGAGCGCAACCTGGTCACCCCGTCACGAGGAATCGCGGCAGCAGCGCGGCTTTTGGGTCTGCCGCCCCGACCGCTCACCATCGGGACCCGCACCGGCGACACGTCGCCCGCGGATCGCCGCGACCTGGTGCGCCACCCGCCCGACATCTTGGTCACCACACCTGAGTCGCTGTACCTCATGCTCACCTCCGAAGCCCGCCACAGCTTGCGCGACGTCGACACCGTGATCGTCGACGAGATCCACGCGATCGCGGGCTCCAAACGCGGGGTCCACCTCGCGCTCAGTCTGGAACGTCTGACCCAACGCGTGTGCGCCACGGAGCCGCAACGAATCGGCCTTTCGGCCACCCAGCGGCCGCTGGAAACAATCGCGGAGTTCCTCGGTGGCTACGACAACAGCGGCGCCCGGCGGCCCGTGCAGATCATCGACGCGTCGGGCAAACGCGGGCTCGACATCGCGGTGCGCTCCCCCGTCGAGGACTTCACCCGTCTCGGCACGCCGACAGGTCGACTGTCGGGCAACGCGGCCGACGATCCCGAAGTTCGCCACAGTGTGTGGCCGTCGATCACCGCGCACGTCTTGGAACAAGTTCGGGCGCACCGCTCGACACTCGTGTTCGTCAATGCTCGCCGCGCCGCGGAACGACTCGCCTCGCAACTCAACGAACTCGCCGGCGAGCCGATCGCCCGGGCACACCACGGGTCGGTCGCTGCCGATCAACGACGCGACATCGAAGAGTCGCTTAAGGCCGGCGCGTTGCCGGCCCTTGTTGCGACCTCAAGCCTTGAGCTCGGCATCGACATGGGCGCGATCGACTTCGTGTCGCTCGTCGAGTCGCCCCCGTCGGTCTCGAGCGGCCTGCAACGTGTCGGTCGCGCCGGGCACCAAGTGGGTGCGGTGTCCGACGGCGAGATCGTGCCCAAGTTCCGAGCCGACCTCATCGTCGCCGCGGTTACTGCCCATCGGATGATGACCGGTGAGATCGAGCCGACCTCGGTCCCGCGTCAGCCGCTCGACGTTTTGGCCCAGCAGATCGTCGCGATGGCCGCGGTCGACGACGTTTCGCCCGCGGACATCCGCGCCGTGCTCGCTGGCACCAGCATGTACCGCGACCTTCCCGACGAACTGCTCATGTCGGTGCTCGATCTGCTCGCTGGGGCCTTCGATGTCAACGAGTTCCCCGCGCTTCGAGCGCGGGTCGACTGGGATCGTTCCGCCGACGTCATGCGCAGCCGTAAGGGCGCCCGACTATTGGCCATCACCGCCGCGGGCACCATTCCCGAGCGAGGTCTGTATCGCGTGGTGACCCCCGACGGGCACCGAGTCGGCGAGCTCGACGAGGAGATGGTTTTCGAGTCGCGGGCCGGCGAAGCGGTCGTGCTCGGCGCGACGACCTGGCGCATCGAGGAGATCGGCTTCGACAAAGTGACCGTCACTCCCGCACCCGACCGGGTCGGCAAGACGCCTTTTTGGAAGGGCGACTCGGTCGGCCGTCCAGCGGAGTTGGGTCGTGCCATCGGCGAATTTCTCGACGCGGCCCCCGGGTGGACCGACGCCGAGCTCGCGGCCTGGGGCGCGCTCGATGAGGCCGCCACGAGGAACCTGCGCTCGCTGCTCGACGATCAGTTGAATGCCACCGCGGCCCTGCCCACACATCGCCGCATCGTCGTCGAGTGCGTACGCGACGAGTTGGGCGACTGGCGAATGTGCGTGCTGTCGCCCTACGGCGCGCGGGTTCACGGTCCCTGGTGCCTGGTCGCCGAGGCTCGACTCAGCCAAGAACTCGGCGTTCCTGTCACGTCGCTGTGGACCGACGACGGGTTTGTGCTGCGGGTGCCTGAACTCGACTCGCCGCCGCACGCCTCCGCGCTGCGCATCGACCCTGAACAGATCGAGCAGCTCGCCATCGACGCCGTCGGCACGACGCAGTTTTTCGGCGGCCGCTTTCGGGACAACGCGGCCCGAGCGCTATTGCTTCCACGGCGGCGGGCCGGCCAACGCACGCCACTGTGGAAGCTCCGCCAGCGCGCTGCGGACCTGCTCGCCGTCGCGCGGCGCCACCCGTCATTTCCCATCGTGTTGGAGACCTACCGCGAGTGCCTCCACGACCTGTTCGACCTGCCTGCGCTCACAGCGGTCCTGCGCCAACTCCAGTCGGGGGAGATCGAACTCCACGAGGTGATCACCGAGTCGCCCTCACCATTCGCGAGCGGGCTCGCGGCTGCGTACTTGGCGACGTTTATGTACGAGGGCGACCAGCCCCTCGCCGAACGCCGCGTGGCCGCGCTAGGACTCGACCACAAGCTGCTGAGCGCGCTGTTGGGTTCGGGCGAGTTGCGCACGTTGCTCGATCGCGACGTGATCGACGCGACGGAAGCGCAGCTTCAGGGTTTCAGTTTCGGGGAGGAGGCCGGGCAACACAGCCTCAGTCGGGAGGCCGGGCAACACAGCCTCGGTGAGGAGGCCGGGCAACACAGCCTCGGTGAGCAGGCTCTCGGCGAGGACGCCGCGCTCGACCTTCTCCGGCGCATCGGCGACCTCACGCGAACCGAGTTGCGCCGCCGCGGCGCACCCGACACGGTGATCGACGAATTGCTCGCCTCACGGGCCGCGGGTGAGATCCGCGTGACGGGAGAAACACGGCTAATCGCGTTGGAGGACGCTGGGCGGTACCGCGACGCGCTCGGTTGCCCGCCGCCCCCCGGAACCCCAACAGTGTTCTTGGCCGACACGACCGACCCGCTGTCGTGGTTGGTCGAACGTTTCGCTCGATGCCACGGCCCGTTTACCGCGCACGACGTCGGCACGCGTTACGGCGTTCCCGTCGCGCTCGTGCGCGAGATCGCCGACGGACTTGTGACAAAGGGCCGGCTTCTCGCCGGTGAGTTCTCCCCCGGCGGCACGGGAGCCGAGCTATGTCACCCCGAGGTGCTCGACACGATTCGCCGGCGCACGCTGGCGCGAGCGCGAAACGAAGTCGAGCCCGTCGATGTATCGACGTTGTGTCTGCTCCGAATGCGTTGGCAGCGCATTGCAAGTGGGCACAGCAACCACACGTCGCGCAGCGCCGCGCAGTCCGACGAAGCCCGCCGCGCACTGACCGTGTCGGTTCTTGAGCAGCTGCAAGGCCACGCAGCGCCCGCACGTGCATGGGAGTCCGACATCCTTCCCGCTCGGATTCCGGGATACCAACGAAGCGACCTCGACGCTGCGTGCGCCGCGGGGGACATCGTGTGGCTCGGCGCAGGTCTGGGCCTAGAGGGAGGGCGCGTGCGACTCGTGCCGAGCGCTCGCGTCGAATTGTGGGTCGCGGCGACCGGCCCCGTTTATGGCGTGTTCTCCGACGAAGCGATGCGGCTGATGGCGCTACTGCGTGAGCGGGGAGCGTGCTTCTTTCGGCAGCTCGACTCGCTCGACGATCGACTGTGCCGCGACGCGTTGTGGGAACTGGCGTGGGCGGGTGCCATCACCAACGACACCTTCAACCCGGCCCGTGCCTGGGTGGCGCCCACACGGCGCGGCGCGAAGCGGCGACCCGGCGCGATCAGAGTTGGGGGACCTCCCGACGTTGCCGGACGGTGGTCGCTCACGGTCCGCGACCCCTCCATCAGCACATCGTTGGGCGACAACGAACGAGGGGTTCTCGCAGCAAGTCTGTTGCACCGCTTCGGGATCGTCGGGCGCGACACGATCTCCACGGCGGGGGTACGCGGCGGATTCGCGGCGCTCTACCGCACGCTGACCAACGCCGAGCTGGCCGGGAACGCGCACCGAGGCCACTTTGTCGACTCGGGCGGCGGCATGCAGTTCGCGGCCAAAGCCGCTCCCGATCTACTGCGACACACGGCCGCCGCGGACACCTCCGATCCACTAGTGCTGCACACGAGCGACCCGGCCCTCCCCTTTGCCGAACAGTCCTGGCCCGCACCGGGAGCTCCCCGAGGGGGCTGGGTCGCGCTGCAACGTGGAACGCCGGTGTGGGCACTCGATGCGTCGGGCCGACGTCTACAACGTTTCGTGCCAGCGCCAGATGTCGCACACCCCGTCGCCGACACCGAGGAGGTCGACGAGGCCCTCGCGGCATTACTCGACCACGTCTTGAGCTCCGGGCGGCTTCGGCGGGTGATCATCGACACGTCCGACCCCGAACTGAGCGAAGCTCTTAGGCGACATCGATTCGTCGACACGCCGAAAGGACTCACACGCCATGCCCGAGGGTGACACCCTGGCCCGCACTGCGCGGGCACTAGAGGACTGGCTCGGCGGTCGCACCATTACTGACGTGTCCGGCCAAGCCACCGAAGAAGACACGCGATTCGCGGCTCTCGTCGGTCGCACCGTGCTCAACGCGCAGAGTCAGGGAAAGGTATTGCTCGTCCAGTGCGGCGACGACTTGACCGTTCGCAGCCACCTGCGGATGACCGGCACCTGGCACGTCTACACCGAGGGCGAGCAGTGGCGTCGCCCCGTGCGCCGAGCTCGATTGGTATTGCACTGCGGCGACCACCTCGCGGTGTGTTTCGATACGCCAGCAGTTGAGGTGCTCGCAACACGTGACCTCGCGGTGCACCCGACGACCGCCACCCTCGGACCCGACGTTCGTGACGAGGCGTTCGACTCGCGAGCAGTCGCCGAGAAGGCGATCGGGACGCAACCGACCGATGTGATCGGGCTCGCACTGCTCGACCAACGCCTTGCCGCGGGCATCGGCAACATCTATCGCAACGAGGCACTCTTTCTCGTCGGCACAAACCCGGCCTCGACCCTCGTCGCCCTAGGGCCTGAGCGGGTCGCAGCGGCCTTCGCCAAAGCAGCCGACTTGTTGCGGGCCAACTCGACAAAGAAGTCGGACTCACAACGCGACTTCGGCCGAGGTCGCGGCAAGTTCTGGGTGTACGGGCGCGCGGGCGAGCCGTGCCACACGTGCGGCACCGATGTCGACATGGCACGGCAGGGTGAACTGTCGCGCCCGACGTGGTGGTGCCCGACATGCCAACCACTCGTCGCCGCCGACGCGACCGACCGCTGAGACGCTGGAGGCACCTGTGACCCTGACGGTCGAAGTAGCCCACGACGTCACCGACGAACTCGTCGACGCGTTCGTTCGTCTGGTTCCACAACTCTCGCGCACTGCACCCACACCCGACCATGCGCTGATCAGCCGTGTTGTCGGGTGCGAAGCCAACACTGTTTTCATCGCCCGCGACGGCGAGCGCATCGTGGGAACACTCACGTTGGTGGTGTTCCCACTGCCGACCTCCATCCGCGCGTGGATCGAAGACGTCGTCGTCGACAGCGACGCCCGTGGATTGGGAGTGGGTGTCGCCCTGACCGAGGCCGCGCTCGCCCGAGCCGGCGAACTCGGAGCACGAACAGTCGACCTCACGTCGCGCCCGTCTCGCGAAGCGGCTAATCGCCTCTACCAACGAGTCGGATTTCAGGTCCGCACCACCAACGTCTACCGCTACGAACAGCCCGAGCCGCAGGGCGAGACCGCTGCAACCCCGAACCCCTAATCGGGTTGCCGAGACCGGCGAGTCCCGCTTCTACGGTGTTGACGCGGCCCAGATCCCGCCATCGGTCGACAACGCGTAGATCACTCCACGCACCTCGCCGAAGGCGGCGACATGATCGATATCGCCGATCGGCCTCGGGTCGGCACCCGCAGCGCTGAGCCCCCACACCTCACCTGAACACCAGTCGCCGAACAGATACACGCCGGCCATCGCACTCGCCGCACTCGCGACTACCCCGCCCGATATGGAACACCGTCCGTCTTCGTGCGCGTATTCGTAAATGGGTTCGACACGGTCGTCGATCGGGTCGCCTTCGACGAGGTGCGTGCCTTCGTGGTGGTCCCACCCCATGTTTGCGCCTGCTGCCGAGCTCGACGGCAGGACATTGATCTCCTCCCATTGGCCCTGCCCGACATCGGCGATCCACATCGATGCGTCGCCGTCGAAGGTAAATCGCCACGGGTTGCGCAACCCGTACACAAAGACCTCCCCGCGTCCGCCCGAGAGTCCGGTAAAAGGATTGTCGGCGGGTATCACGTAGGGCTCTCGATCGCCGGGTGTGGGTTCAATCCGAAGGATCTTGCCCAACAGCGAACCTTGATCCTGCGCGTTGGCCGCCGGGTCGCCCGCGGCACCGCCGTCACCGGTGCCGATGTACAACAGGCCGTCGGGCCCGATTCGCAGTCCGCCGCCATTGTGATTCGGAAACGGCTGATCGATACGCAACAGGTCTATGCCTGCGCCCGGGTCGAGCGGCTGGCCGTCGCCGCCGTCGGGGTAAGCGCGCACGATGGTGTCGCCGTCGCGGTTGGTGAAATCGACGTAGATCCAACCCCGGGCGCTGTCGCGAGCGACGCCGAGGAGTCCCTGCTCGAGCCCATCGGAAACCTCCGCGGAGAGATCGAGCACGACCGCCTCCCGGGTCAGCTCGCCATCGCGCGCCACGGTGAACGACGCCAACCGTCCACCCTTCTCGGCGACCCATACCGAACCCTGCGGCCCTTCGATCACCTCGACGGGCGTCGCCGCCGTTCCGACACGAGCCCACTTCACCTGCGCTGTCGCGCCACCCGAGCTCGCGAGCGTCGTCGTCTCCGATCCGGCACCGGAGTTCGCCCGTGAGGTGGACGGCTGGACTTGGCCCGTGTCGCGGGTGGTGTTACCGCACGCGGCCAGCAGCCCGGCAAGCGAGATGGCCCCGGCCGCAGCGCAGAACCGCCGCCACCTAGACACGGGGGCGGATCAATCCCTCTTGCGCGACCGACGCAACGATGCGCCCGTCGGCGGAAAATATCGTTCCCCGCGCGAACCCACGTCCGGAGCCGCTCCACGGGCTGTGTTGCACATAGAGCAACCATTCGTCAGCTCGCACAGACCGGTGGAACCACATCGCGTGGTCGAGGCTGGCCATCTGCAAACCACCAGAAAACGACGACTGACCGTGCGCGACCAACGTCGTGTCGAGCAAGGTCATGTCGCTCGCATACGCAATAACGCACGTGTGTAAGACCGGATCGTCGGGAAGGTCACCTGCTGCGCGAAACCACACGATTTGATCTGGTTCCGCCGAGTGACCACGTGACTCTGGCGCAATGGTCACATAACGCAGATCTACGGATTTCGGTTGCGTATAGAACGAACCCAGCAAGTCGCGGTAGGGCGCGAGCCGTTCCTTAAACGTCGGCAACGTTTCGGGTCCGGGGACATCGGGCATCGGCTCGCCAAACTCGAGGCCGGGCTCCTCGACGTGGAACGACGCGGCCAGGTTGAAAATGGGCTGCCCGTGTTGGATCGCCACGACACGGCGGGTCGTGAAACTGCGGCCATCACGAATGCGGTCGACTTCGTAGAGGATCGGAATAGCCGGGTCGCCAGGCCGCAGAAAGTAGGCGTGCAACGAATGCACGTGCCGCGCCGGTTCAGCGCCACCCGCCGAACCAGTCGCCGCCACGTCCTGGTGGTCGATCGTGCGAGCGGCAGCGACTAGCGCTTGGCCCGCGACTTGGCCGCCAAAAACCCGCACGCCGCTCGCGGCCGGGCTGCGCCCGCGAAAGACGTTCACCTCGATCGCCTCGAGGTCGAGCAGCCCGACGAGGGCGTCGACCGCAACCTGTTCACGGACAAGGCCCCGGTGGGTGTTCGTTTCGGCGTTGTCGGGCTGATCAGACACAGCGGTCCAGCGTAGGGCGCCACACTCAACCGCTCCCCCCGGCCCCACTACCATCGCCGGGTGCCTTTCGACCTGGCGACACTGCGTTCGCGCCTCGAACACCCCGAACATCAAAAGAAAGTTCGTTACGCAGCAACGTCGCTCATCGCGGTCGCCATCTCGCTTGTCACCTTCGCGATCTGCAACGGCCCACTCGCGTTCCCCGCAGCGAAGTCGAACATCATCGCCTTTGTGGCGTCGACTATTCCGACCTACTACCTCAATCGCAACTGGGCATGGGGTAAGTCCGGCCACGGCCACCTGCTCAAGGAAGTGGCGCCCTTCTGGGGCATCGCGCTGCTGGGTCTTGCCTTTACCACCGCAGTAATTCACTTCTTCGAGCAGTACACCGAAGAACTCGACCCACACGCCCTCACAGTGCTGGCAAACATGGCGGTGCTCGTCGCCGCGTCAGGGGTGTTTTGGGTGATTCGCTTCACGATGCTCAACCGGTTCCTCTTTCGCCACGACGACATTGAGGTCAGCTGAGGCCTCCCGCCAATGCCCGAGGCGGGCACAGGGCTTCAGGACCGAGGC
>CAZWPY010000071.1:7053-8483 GCA_964635475.1 uncultured Acidimicrobiia bacterium | reverse complement strand
CCGAGGCGGGCACAGGGCTTCAGGACCGAGGCTGGCACAGGGCTTCAGGCCCGAGGTAGGCACAGGGCTTCAGGGCCGACCGCGACGGTCGATCACCAGCGTTGCGCCTCCCGCGACCAGCGCCGACAGGATCGATGCACTCAGCCACTTGACGCTGTTGGCCAAACCACACGCTTCCTGCACGTTGGCCCACCACCGCGACCACCAGCCGAGATTTCCCGGATGGATGACCTGGTACACCACAACACCAAGCGCCCACGGAACAAGCATCCGGGCACGGCCGAGCGCATCGTTTGAGGTGTCCCACCGGTCGCCGGCGCGACGCCGAACCCAGTAGGCAACGAGCAGCGACGCAAACAACGGGACGAACAATCCGCCGAGGAAATACAACCACTCGAACAGGTCGTTGACGTCGATGGCAAGAGCGAGGAACGTGCACAACACGCCCACTGCCGTTGCGACAACCCGTCGATCGGCGCGGGGCGCCACGTTCTGCACGCTGATCGTTGCCGAATACAGGTTGGCGAACGCCTCATCGATTTCATCAATCGCCAATATCGCGAGCGCGAGCCCGGCAACAGGAAAGGCCAACAAAGTGCCGATCACATCGACGTGGTCGGCCGCGAGGCCCGGTTGGCTCGCTTGCGCCGTTGCGATCACGGCAAAACCGAGGCCGAAAAACGCCAGCGACGCGACGCCGTTACCCAAGCCGGCGCCCCACCCTGCTGCGCGGGCGGAACGCGAGTGGCGGGCGTAATCGCCGACGAGGGGAACCCAGGTGACGGCGAGCGCCGTTGCCGCATCGACACCGATCCAAAAACCCGACCACGACCCCTGGGTCACGCTGCCGACAGGCTGTCGCAGCACCTGCACGAACAGATACACGGTCGACACAACCACCAGCCAGATGGCGACCTTACGCAGATACCCACGAATGAGCGCCAAAGGCCACAGCGTCATCACGATCGTGACCGCACCTGCGATCAACACGAGCGCCCAGCGCGGGACCGAGTCGAGCAGTCCGTGGGCCGTCTCGGCCACGACCACGATTTCGACGGTCGTCCATCCGATCAGCTGCGCGACATTGAGCGCGGTCGGCAGTAGCGACCCACGGCGACCGAGGAACCCCCGCTGCAACACCATCGACGACGCACCTGTCTGCGCCGACGGAACCGCGACCGCGCCGAGCATCGCGTTGCCCAAAGCCGTGCCAACCAGCAAAGCGAGCACGGCCCCCACAAGAGGAAGCCGCGTCCCGTTGGGCGCGAGGATAAGGCTGGCCGACAGCGGCAAGGCGAGCGAGATCCCGAGGTTGGCCCACAGCGAGAATTGGTCGCCGAACGACAAGACGCGCGGCTGCACCACACCATCGAGCTGCGCCGGGACCTCGGCTGACACGGTCTGAGTCATCGCGCTCTCCTGCAGCAAGC
>CAZWPY010000071.1:0-6953 GCA_964635475.1 uncultured Acidimicrobiia bacterium | reverse complement strand
CGGTTCCCTACGCTGTGCCGCCGTGACCACGGTGCTTCCGCTCGACAACCTTTCCCCATCCAGACTCGCCGTCGCCCGCGACGTGAAGGGGTTTATGCCCGCCGACGAGGGCGACACGTTGTTGCGCGTCGGGTTGGTTGCCGGCGAACTCGGGCCGCTGCTCGAAGTCGGGTCCTACTGCGGTAAGTCGGCGCTCTACCTCGGGAGCGCGGCAGAAAAGCGCGCCACCGTGTTGTTCACCGTCGATCACCACCGCGGCTCGGAGGAAAACCAAGCGGGCTGGGAATGGCACGACCCTGAGGTCGTCGACCCTGAGTCGGGTTTGATGGACACGTTGCCGTTCCTGCGCTCGACACTGTGGCGTGCGGGACTCGAGGACAACGTGATTCCGATCGTCGGAAAGTCGACCGCCGTCGCTCGTTGGTGGACCACGCCCCTCGCGTTGTTGTTTATCGACGGCGGGCACGCCCTCGACGTGGCACAAAACGACTACGACGCGTGGAGCCCGCACGTCGTTCGTGGCGGTTTTATGGCGTTCCACGACGTTTTTGAAGACCCCGCCGACGGTGGCCAAGCGCCGTTTCAGGTGTGGTCAGCAGCGCTCGCCGCCGGCGAGTGGCGTGAGGTCCGCCCGTGGCGTTGCGGCTCGTTACGCATCGCGCAACGCCAATAAAGCCGCCGGTGCGGGCTGGTCTACCGGCGCCCGGTCCGGGCTGGTCTACCGGCGCCCGGTCCGGGCTGTTCTGTTGGCGCCCGCACCGGGCTGTTCTGTTAGCGCCCGCACCGGGCGGTGCGTGACTCAGTCCCGAACAGGTTCGACGGGCTCGTCGTGGATCTCGGCTCGCGATGCGCCGGCACTCGACGGCTCAACCCCGCGCGGCAACGACAAACCGCCCAGCACTTCGCTCACCGGTCCATCGCCACCCAACAGCGCGGACGCCAAGACGTTGGCTCCCGCGGTCCAAGTTGTGCGTTCGCCTTCCGGAAAGTGGGCGTCTTCCACGTAGTTGTGTCCCGTCCAATAGGACCCGTCGTCGTGACGCAGGTACTGCACCCACTCCAGCACCTGATGTGCGTCGTCGTGCAGGCCGGCCAGCTCCAGTGACATCACTAGCTCACACGTTTCTGCTGCGGTAACCCACGGCTCGTCTGACACACAACGAGCGCCGCGCCCATCGACCAAAAAGCGCGCCCGCCAACGCGGGTCGTTCAGTCGTGCACGCGCAGCGGCTCCCGACAAAACGCCTCCGAGAACCGGGTAATACCAGTCCATCGAAAAACGATCCTTCTTTGCAAACAAATGGGGCAAACGCACCAACGCATGGCGCAACGATCCAACCGAGAGCTCCCAGTCGGGTCGCTCAAGTCCCAACTCGTGCGCGATCGCCAACGCGCAGCGCAAACTCAAATACGTGCACGACGAACCTGTGAGTAACGCGTGGTCGCCCGGCGTTCCATCGGGATCACGTTTCCACAAGATGTGTCCCTCGGGCTGCTGCAGTCCCAAAACGAAGTGGACAGCGTTTTGCACCGCCGGCCACATCGATTCGAGAAATCCGCGGTCACCCGTGAGCAAATAGTGGTGCCACACCCCGCACGCGATGTACGCAACGTGGTTGGCATCCGAAATCGGGTCGACTACCTCGCCGTCGCGCATGGCGTCGGCAAAAGACCCATCGGGTCGTTGCACACCTACGAGCCAGCCGTACGCCCGCTCAGCCTCGGCCCGCAAGCCACCGACGGCGAGCGCCATTGCCGACTCGACGTGGTCCCACGGGTCCGTGTTGCCGCCCTCGAACCACGGGATCGATCCGTCGCGGCGTTGCACCGACGCAATCCACGAAACGGTCTGCGACAGCTCGGCTGGTGTGAGGACCGCGAAGTGAAACTCACGCCGCTGCACGCGCCGCCTCCGGCCCCACTGCCACACGATCGAGGGACTCGCCCTCGAAGTAGACGATGCGGCTCTTGCCCAACCAGGGATTCAACCCTCGCTCGATGGCACGCACAGGGCGCGGGGCCTTCATCAGATCCCACACCAGGAACCGGTGATACGCACGTGTAAACACGTTGTCGTCGATCGGGCGATCAGGCCCGACCATGCAGCGCAACCACCAGTACGGCGAATGCCACGCGTGCGCGCCGTGCGCGTCGACCATCGCCAAGTCGGCACGTTTCGCACGACCGGCCAGCTCCGCTTGCCGATAAATGCGCACGTGGCCGCCACGAACGTAGGGCGCGTGGTACTTGTCGGACAACAGCCAACAGATCTGCTCGGGAAACCACGTCGGCACCGTCACCGCCAGCCGGCCGCCCGGCGCGAGCACTCGGCGCAACTCGGCCAACGCCGCGGCGTCGTCGGGCACGTGTTCGAGCACTTCGGACGCAATGATGCGGTCGAAGGAGCCGTCGGGGAAGGGCAACCGCGTCACATCACCCACGAGCGCGCCGCCGAGCGCGCACGAGTCGGCCTCACCCGCTTCAGCCATGGCCGCGAGCAGGCCGGCGGTCGCCTTGACTTCGGAGCCATCGAGGTCAACTGCGACCACAGAGGCGCCCCGGCGAGCCCCCTCGGCCGCGTGTCGTCCCGCCCCGCAGCCGATGTCGAGCAAACGATCGCCCTTCGTCAGGCCCAAACGATCAAAGTCGACGGTCAACATCAGTGAACCTCGGTTCCTGCGACAGCCAACGCGGGCTCGGCGCCGCCCTCGGCCGCTCCGGCGGCGCGGTCGGCTGCGGCTGCAGTGGTCGAACGGCCCAGCGACTCCAAGTACTCGTAGTACTGCTCGACCGTGCCCAGCGCACACGCGCGCCACGTGAATTTCTCCATCACCCGCGCACGACCCGCGTTGCCGATGCGCTCGCGCATCTCGGGCGAGTCGAGCATCTGCGCCAACGCACCTGCGAGGGCGTTGGGGTCAGCCGGACGGACCAACAACGCGGTCTCTCCGGAAGTACCGGCGACTTCGGGAATCGCTCCCCCAGTTGTGCCGACGAGCGGAACACCGCACGCCATCGCCTCCACTGCGGGCAACGAGAACCCTTCGTACAGCGACGGGACCACGGCGACCTCGGCCTCCGCGTAGAGCTCGACAATGCGCTGGTCGGTAACGCCGCTCACAAAACGAACCACGCCGTCGAGGCCCAGCCGGGAAATGTTCTTCAGCGCGCCCGACTCGGGTCGCGGCTTACCGATCACGACCAACTCAACCTGGCGACCCTCTCGTACGAGTTTCGCAACGGCCTCCAATAGGTGGTTGAGACCCTTCATGGGTACGTCGGCCGAGGCCGTCGTCATCAACCGGCCCGGCACCTTGGCGATCTCGGGCAGCGGCCTAAACCGTTCAACGTCGACGCCAACGGGCACAACGTGCATGGTCTCGAGCGGCACACCCATTTGCGCCGCGATGTCCTTTCGCGACGACGACGACACCGTGATGATCCGTTTCAGCCGCGGCGCCACCTTCTTCTGCATCCGCAAGAAGCCGTAGAACCGTCGCAGCGACATCCGCCGGCGCCGAGTTGTGGCGTGTGCCAAATCGAGCTCACGGTCGACAGTGATCGGGTGGTGAAAAGTCGCCATGACCGGCAAGCCGAGCTTCTCGGTCTGCAACAGCCCCCAGGCCAAACACTGGTTGTCGTGCACGATGTCGAAGTCGTTCACGTGGTCTTTGAACCAGCGAGCGGCTCGCAAGCTGAAGGTCAACGGCTCAGGGAACGACGCCGTGCACAACATCAAATACTCGAGCAGGTCGATGTCGGAGCGGATGTCGAGAAACGCGGTCTTTCGTAACGGATTGTCGCTGCGATAGAAGTCGAGGCTCGGGATCTTGACCAGCTTCACGCCCGGGTCGAGTTCGGGATATGGCGGGCCCGACAGCACCTCCACGTGGTGACCTAACGCCGCGATCTCGCGGGTCAGGTGGCGCGTGTACACGCCCTGCCCACCCGTGGTCGGGTTACCCCGGTACGTCAAAAACGCGATCCGCAAGGGCCGCCGGGGGCCGACGGGGGACGCGGCGGGACTCTCGTTGGCGCCAGACATAGGCATACCAGGCTGGAGTTGTTGACCAGACATTGCAAGTCACCCTCTCTCGGGATCCGGCCGCGAGCGAGGAGCACGGGCGACAGATCACCATTTTCGCCGGACTCAGCACCGACGGGAACACGCCCGATCGAGGCCCGGCTGCGGACAGGACATTTCGGCTCACTCTGTGCGACTAGCTACGTACTGAGCGCTCGTTCGTCTCTCGCCTGCGGAAGGCGTGCGAACATCTGACGGTGCCAGGGTCGAAGTCGTCGCGAGTTTTGGTGATAATTCCGGCGTTTCAGGAGCAAGCCGCGCTCCCGGAGACACTTCGCGCCCTGCGTGCAGCGTGCGCGCACGCCGCGATCGGGTCGGCCTTGACCCAGTGCGACATCGTCGTGGTCGACGATGGATCCACCGACGCGACGGCAGCTGTGGCTGCACAGGCACAGGTTTCGGTGCTCAGCCTGCCGTTCAATCTCGGGATCGGCGGAGCACTACAAACGGGTTTCCGGTTCGCCGTTCGTGGTGGTTACCGCGCGGCGGTGCAGTTCGACGCCGACGGCCAACACGACCCCTCGTTCATCCACCCGCTGGTGAGCGCCCTCGACACAGCCGACTTGGTGATCGGCAGCAGGTTTTCCGCACGGTCCGCGGAGTATCAGGCCGGCAAGGTTCGCCGCGGCGCCATGCGGCTGCTCGGGCGGATCGTCAATCGCGGCGGACTGCAGATCAGCGACCCAACATCGGGCTTTCGGGCCTTTGGTCCCCGTGCGCTGGAACTGTTCGCGCAGTCATACCCCACCGAGTACTTGGACTCTGCAGAAGCCCTCGTGTTGGCTCGCCTGCGAGGCCTAACAGTGGGCGAGGTGGCCGTCGACATGCACCAACGAGTCGCAGGGGTGGCATCGACTCGGAGTTGGAGTTTGCTGTTCCACTACCTGCGCCTGCTCGTGGTGCTCGCCTCACAAAGGGCACAACGTTGATGATCCACCCGCACTCGTCGGTCGGCTTGCTGGCCGGGATTTCCGGCCGAGCCCACGCGGTTTCGGCGCTGGCTGGCCTGATCGCCATGTTCGCCCTCGTCCGCCTCGTGCGCCAACGACGTTCGGTCGCCCGGTACTCCTTGTGGTGGCTCGGCGCGGGAGTGGCTCTGCTCGTGTTGTCGATCTTTCCCGGTCTGCTCGACTGGTTCTCCGGTGTGATCGGCGTGCGCTACCCACCGACGACACTGCTCGTGGTCGCTATCGGCTTTCTTGCCCTGGTCGTGGCGCACACCACATGGGAACTCAGCCGGCTGGAGGACCGAACACGCACGCTCGCACAAGAAGTAGCGCTGCTGCACGAGACGATCAGCCGCGGCACCACACCCGAGCCCGACGAGGTCGATCCTGCAGCACACGACGAGTCTCCCGGCAACCACGACGGCTGAACACATACCCGCGGCCGCCTGCGGGCCTCAGTCGGATGTCGACTTCTTGCTGCCCTTGGCCGACTTGGCCGACTTGGCTGACCCGTCGGCCGATTTCGAACGGCGCCAAACCATCCCGAACACCACCAACGCACACGACAACAAGATCGCCGGTTCGTCGCCAAACCGGACGTAGGGGGTTTCCCCGGTTCGCCGCTGGAGGCTCCCGTACAGCAACTGCGCCGCGCCCAGACTCGAACGCTGCACCACGCGGCCACGATGCGAGATAAATCCGGAAAACCCCGTCGGCGCAGCTTGGGCGACATCGCGGTTGGTCTCGACGGCGCGGATTCGAGAGGCGGCCAGTTCTTGGCCCGGCACCTGACCCGTCTTGAACGACGACGCATTCGTCGGCACCAACAACGCAACACCGCCTGCCTGAACGGCGCTACGAGTCCGATCGCCGAAGAACACCTCGTAACTGATCACCATCCCGAGCCGTCCCACGCTCGTGTCGATCACGGCTGGGCCTTCGCCGGAAATGGCGTCACGACTCGGCACGTCGGCAAGCCTGGAAATCGTCGACCTAAACGGGAAGAACTCGCCGAAGGGCACGAGGTGGACCTTGTCGTAGCGGTCGGCGAGACCAACGCCGGGCTCGACCATCTGTGAAAAGACCCAATAGCGGTCGCTGGGTGCATCCTCGACGGCGCCAGCCACGATCGGAGTACCCGTCGCATCGGACAACGTCACAAGCTCGCCGGCTTCACGCGACTGGGCGAACGTCTCGACGTCGATCACATCCTCGGGCCAGACCATGAGATCGACCGCTTGCGTGGATGTCGACGCCAAATTCAAGTGTCGGAGGAACACTTCACGTTCATCGGTGTCGGCGGCTCGAGTACCACGCGGTCCGCCGCCTTGAACGATCACCACACTGATCGACCCCTGCGACGTGTCGTTGAGCTGACGCCAGCCAACAGCCACTCCACCAACCACGACCGCGCACGCCACCAGTGCCCCAAGTGCCGCCCGGGGCTTGCCCGAGGCCAGCGCCCGCACGATCGCCAGACCCGCGCACCCCACCGCAGCCGTAGCCAAAATCAACGCAAATCGCCCACCCAAACTGGCAATCGGCAAGAGCGGGCCGCCGGCTTGGCCTAAGTCCAACCCGGCCAACGGCACCCCACCCCAGGGCCAACGCGAGCGCAACAACTCTGCCAACAACAAGGCGCCCGGCAGCGCGAGCAACTGCCCGGCCCGTTTGGGGACCAGCAGAGCTCCGAGTCCATACATCGCGGAGTGCAAGAGCAGCGCCAACACAAAACCCGGCAAGGAAAACTCACGCATCCAGAAAAGACCCACGCCGAATAGGCCGAGTCCGAAGACGAAGCCGCGGCCGAAACGCGCTCGCGGCGACGCGTTGTGCAACGCCAGCGCCAAGAGCGCGACCCCGAGAAACGCAAGCGGCCAATAACCAAAGGGCGGCACGCTCGCAGCCGCCGCGGCTCCGCC
>CAZWPY010000070.1:2159-17770 GCA_964635475.1 uncultured Acidimicrobiia bacterium | reverse complement strand
GCAGGCGCACAGCGTCGGGCGCGGGCGCGAGCGGCGTCTCGTCGCGGCGCCAGCGCCTCGGCTGGGTGACTGGCGCCGTCTTGCTCGCACTGCTCACCCCGTTGCTGGTGAGTGTGCGTGCTCACGTCGAGCTGTCGACGCCGCTGCTTGTCTATCTCGTCGCGGTGTGCGCGGTGGCGGTCGTCGGTGGTACGGCACCTGCGCTGGTGATGTCGCTGCTCGCGGCGGCGTTGGCCAACTGGTTCTTCGTCGAGCCGTACGCAACGTTTCGGGTCGACAGCGCCGACCAACTGGTCGCGCTGATCGTGTTCCTGGCGATCGGATCGTTGGTTGGCTCGCTGACCGGTCGCTGGCTCGGTGCCAACGCGTCGGCGCGCCGAGCGCGGGCTGAGGCCGAGGCATTGGCAACCACCGCGGGTGTGTACGCCGGCGGTGGCGACCCGCTCGGCGCGGCGCTGACCAGCGTGCGGCGGCTTTTTGGGCTCACCAGCGTGGCCGTGCTCGGCCGCGACGGCGACGGCTGGATCGTCGAGGCGCACGACCGCCACGACGGGGCGGCCAGCGACGGGGCGCCCAGCGACGGCGGGGCGAGCGACGGGGCTGCGAGCAGACCCGACTCGGTGACCGAAGTCGAGCTCGATGCGAACCGCAAGTTAGTGCTCGTGCCCGCCGTTGCCGACGACGACCGTCGAGTGCTGCACGCGTTTGTGGGTCGCATCGTCGAGGCACTGGAGCTGCGTGAGCTCAGCCAGGTCGCCGCGGATGCTGCGGCGCGCACTCAAGCCGACGAACTGCGCACGGCGCTGTTGCGTGCGGTGTCGCACGACTTACGCAGCCCGCTGGCGTCGATCAAGGCGTCGGCCACGAGTCTGTTGCAAGACGACGTCGAGTGGAACTTGGAACAGCGCCGAGAATTTGCCGAGACAATCGACCAGGAGGCCGATCGACTCAACATCTTGATCGGGAACCTGCTCGACATGAGCCGCATCGAGGCCGAGGCGCTTGACTTGCACCTTACGTCGCTCGACGTGAGAGAAGTCCTCGACGCGGCCTTACGCGATGCTGGCGCCGCGACCGAAGGCGTTGTGGTGCGCGAGGCGCCTGAGTTGCCGCTCGCGTTCGGCGACGGGCCGCTCGCCGAACGAGTGCTCGCCAACGTGATCGCCAACGGTGTGCGTTTCACGCCAGCGGGCGAGCGTTTGGTGGTCGAACTCGCGGCGGTGGATCAGCAGGTCGTGGTTCGGGTGATCGATCGTGGCCCCGGAGTGCCCGACGCGAAGAAGGCCGACCTGTGCCGACCCTTCAGCCGACTCGGCGACCAGGGCCGCGGCGTGGGCCTTGGGCTTGCGGTTGCCGATGGCTTCTGCAAGGCCATGGGGGCAAGTCTGAGCTTCGACGACACTCCCGGCGGCGGCTTGACGGTAACGGTTGGCTTGCCACTGCTGGGCGGGCAGAAGTGAGCGCGCCTCGATGAAGACCCGGGTGCTGGTTGTCGACGACGAGCCGCAGATTCTGCGGGCTTTGGCGGTCAACTTGCGCGCTCGGGACTTCGAGGTCGATCTCGCGGCAACCGGGGCCGAAGCGCTGCAACGTGCCGCGGCAGCGCGACCCGACGCTGTGTTGCTCGATCTCGGTTTGCCCGACATCGACGGGCTCGACGTGATCGACGGCTTACGCGGGTGGACAGAGGTCCCGATCATCGTGTTGACCGTGCGCGGCCGAGAGGTCGACAAAGTCGATGCGCTCGACCGCGGCGCCGACGACTACCTGACGAAACCCTTTGGAATGAACGAGTTGTTGGCCCGGCTGCGAGCCGCGTTGCGCCGGGCTAACCCGAGCAAGCCTGAAGCCGCTGTTGTGACCTCGGGCGATCTGCGTGTGGACTTGGTCGACCGCCGAGTCTGGCGTGGCGGCGAGGAGGTCCACCTGACGCCGACGGAGTGGAGCCTGCTCAACGAACTCGTGCGCGCGGGCGGGCGTTTGGTGACCCAACGGCAGTTGTTGATGGCGGTGTGGGGGCCGCAGTACGGGACCGAGTCGCACTATTTGCGGGTACATGTGGCCAATTTGCGGCGGAAAATCGAAAGCGATTCGGCCCAACCGAGGTACATCCTCACCGAGGCGGGCGTCGGCTACAGGTTTGGCGTCGACGAGGGCAGCTGAGGCGTTACCGAGCGGTGGGCGCTACTGCGGTGGGTCGGCTGGTTTTCGAGCCACAGCAGGCGTGCCGACTCGCTCGGCGCCCGGAACTCGCACTCGGGCGCGTGATCGTTGACGAGGCCGACCGCTTGCAAAAACGCATACACCGTGGTCGGGCCGACGAATCGCCAGCCACGACGACGTAGGTCTTTCGACAGCGCGCTGGCCGAGTGGCGGTCGGGGGAGTGCGCGGGCTGGAGGTCGCAAAAGTCGCGCAGGTAAGCGGCGAGTCCGCCGTGCACTGTGGCTAAGTCGAGAGCTCGTTGCGCGTTGTTGATCGTGGCTTCGATCTTTCCGCGGTGTCGGACAATTCCGGAGTCGGCAAGTAATGTAATTATCTCAGGTTCATCAAAGGCCGCAATCGAGGGCACGACGAAGTTGGCAAACGCGTGGCGAAAGCCGTCGCGTTTGGTGAGGATTGTGCGCCAGCTGAGGCCGGACTGGAACGATTCGAGCGTGAGGCGCTCGAACAACGCGGCGTCGGTCATCGCGCCCGGACGGGCCCACTCGAGGTCGTGGTAGCCCGTGTAGCTCTCGTCGCCCTCGGCCCACGCGCATCGAAGCACGCCGTCGGCGCCGCAGTACGTCGCGGAGTTCATCGAACTAGGAGTTGACGGGGACCACGAGCCGCAAGGTGAGCGACGAGGTCGGGGAGCCCGACTCGGTCGGCGTTTGTTGGTCGACGCCGTCGGAGAACACCCCGTCGGAACTCAACGACACGCGAGAGAACGTGTCGACACTCGCCTCGTAGCCGGGCTGTGCGTAGACCGCACGCGAGAGCGTTTCGCTGTGCGCGACTTGCGAGGTCGCGATCGGGGTGGCCGACCCCGACGTGGCGTCGGCCAACGACGAGTAGACCTCGAAGTGCATGTGCGGCCAGCGGCCTTCGTAACAGCCGGGATAGACCGTTGTGAAGGTCACGACGCCGTCGTCGCCTGCCGCTTGCACGCCGCGCAGGTAGTTCACGTTGCCGAGCGAGTCGTCGTACACCGAGTAGCGGCCGTCGGCGTCGCAGTGCCACACGTAGACCGCCGCACCCGCGATCGGGTCGCCTGTTGCGGCGTCGACCACTGCAAACTCCATGTCGGTCGCTACGCCCTGCGCGGCTGCCTCGTTAGCCGCGGCGCCAAAGTTTTCCCTGATGTCCCGACGAACGACGCCCTCTTGGGTCAAGACGTTCGGGCCGTTGGAGCCGTCGGCGGGGAAGGGGCCCGCCGTTTCTTCGGGGATCGTTGCGGTTGCGCCGCCGTCGGCCGCAGTGGCCGAGCGGGCCGTGGACCCGGCGGAGTCGGTGGAGCCGGCTGTGTCGGCTGTCGTGTTGGGCTTCGACGAGTCAGACGAACATGCGGCCAGCGCCGCGGCCGCCGCCCCCGCACCGATCAGTCCGAGGACCTGGCGACGGCCGAGCGTGCGGCGCGCAGGCGGATCCGGATCGTGATGGCGTGCGGCGGGCGGTTCGGTCACGGGTGTGTTCTAGCCGGTATAGGCCGGGGTGCCGGTGGCAGCCACGGGCGCGGTGGCGACGGCAGGTGTCGTGGCCGACGAGGCCGACGCGGCGCTCGTCGTCGTGGTGGCAGTGGCGGCCGTGCTCGCCGCCATGTTGACCGGCACGGTGAGTCGCAATGTCAACGACGTCGTTTCTGAGCCCGATTCGCTGGGCGTTTGCGACGTCGCCCCGTCGCTGAAGACGTTGTCGGTCGTGATGTTGGCGTTGTTGAGCGCGGCGGCGCTGCCCGCGTAGGTAGCGAGCGTGTACACCTTGGCCGACGTGGCCTTCGTGAGTGCGACTTGTGAGGTAGCAACCGGCTTGGCCGTGCCGCCTGTTGCGGCCGCGAGCGACTCGTAGACCTCGAAGTGCATGTGCGGCCAACGGCCGTTGTAACAACCGGGGTAAATGGTCGTGAACTTCACGGTTCCGTCGGCCGCGGTGACTTGGACGGCGCGCAGATAGTTCGCGTTGGGCAGGTCGTACACGGAGTACTTGCCGTCGGCGTCGCAATGCCACAGGTAGACCGCGGCGTTGGCGATCGGTGCGCCAGTTGCCGCAGAAACGACCGTGAAGATCATGTCGGTCGAAACTCCAGCCGCCGTGCCCGTCATCGAGCCGAAGCTCGAACGCATGTCGGCGCGCACGATGCCGCTTTGGGTCAAGACGTTGGGTCCGTTGCTGCCATCGGCGGGGTAGGGGCCAGCCGTTTCCTGCGGGATCACCGTCAGCGCCTGTTTGGCAGCGGCGATTCCTGATCGGGCGACGACGAGCGCTCCGGCCGCGCTCGCGCCGATCAAACCGAGCGCGCGGCGGCGGTCGATGATCCCGGGCGACGCCGAGCGAGCAGCGACCGAGCGGGGTGATGGGGTCTGTGTGGTGTCCATGGCGGCAACTGTGGCGCGCCGTTTGAAAAAATGTTGCAAGTTTCGCTGGGAATTCCCTCAGTGTTCGCGACTCCCGTGACGTCGCGCCCGCGCTCGCGGTCATTAGCCCGCGGCCGCGGTCAGAAGCCGGCGGCGATGAAGTCGGCCAGCGAGAGCCGGGCCGTTTCGACGATCTCGGCGTCGTCCAACTTTGCGAGTTCACGTGCGTCATCAGCGCCCGCGAGCGCGAGGAGAATCGGCTCGCCGACAAGCGGGGCGAGATTGAACCACTCGCTGAATCGGGTCGAACCCGAGACGGCGCCCGTGCCGATACGAGTCCACATCTGCGAGTCGTCGGTCCAGAATCGTTCGTCCCAACGAAACCAGAACTTGTCGAGCAGGCCCATCTCGAGTTTGTCGATCGCCTCGGCGTGCGACTCGGGTAGGGGGGGATCGAAACGGGGCTCGTTCGCCTTTAGGGCTCCGAGGGGAATGGTGATGATCACCGCGTCGGCCGTGAGCTCCTCACCGGTGTGAAAACCGAGTTCCACGCCGTCGGCGGAGTGCGTGACCCGCTCGAGCGTCAGGTTGAGGACGGGCGCGGTGTCAAGCTGATCGGCGAGCGAGGTGATGAGGCCGTCGTAACCGCCGACCACCAATACGTCGTCGCCCGAGCTTCCCTCCTCGAGCGCGTCCCATGCACCGAGCTCGGCAGCGACTGCGCCGTACTCGGTGCCGAGCTCGATCACGTCGACGTGGTGCAGCAGCGCGGGGGCGATTCCTTTACCTGCTTTTGATTGCGCGAGCGCGTCGGCGAGCGAAAGATCGTTGTGGTCGGCACCTGCCCATTCGTGCGCGTCCTCGTAGGCCTGTTGCGCGTCCTCCAGGGTCTCCTCCGGCACGACGTTGCCGCGAGAGTCGATGATCCGTTGCTCGTAGTCGAAGGGCACGGTTGCGATATCGAGTTCGTCGAGCACGTCGGCGACGTCGCTCGCGTCGATGTCGTGCACCCAGTTGGCGCCGAGTTCGATCGGCGCGGGCCACGAACGATCGGTGTGGATGCGGCCGCCGATGCGGTCGCGGGCCTCGACCACTCGCACGTCGTGGCCCGCGTCGGTGAGCGCCGCCGCGGCCGCTAGCCCCGAGAGGCCGGCTCCGACCACGATCACCGTCGCGTCGGGAGCAGCGGCGTGCAGCGTTTCCGCGGCGTCGAGCCCGCTCTGCCGGGCGCCGTGCACGGTGGCGGGCGAGGTCGAATACGCCTCGCCAGCAAAAAACACCGTGTTGTTTATCGGCGTAAAGGCTTGCCGGTCGTCCTCGGACGCTCCGGGCGGGAGGTAGGTGTACGAGCCGCGCGCCCAAGGGTCGGCCGACCAGTTGGTCCGCTTCATTGCCGCCGGCGCCGGCACCGTGGCCAGCGCGTCGGCACGCGACGGCCGTGCGGGCGTGTCGTCTGCGCCGCCCGTGGCGGCCGTGCCAGCCGTGTCGTCAGCGGTGTCGTCATCGGCACACGCGGGCAACACGGCGGCTGCAGCGAGCCCGGCACCGAGGCCGACGAGCAGCCGCCGGCGAGAGATGTCAGTCATTGTGAACCCTTGTGTCGCAGAACGTCCGCCGGATGTCTACTCGGCGGTTTCGAACTGGCGCACGGCAAACGCGAGCAGAGTTGCGCCGACGACGGCGACCACCGCGAGTTGTGCCCAGATCGGGACTTCCCATCCGCCCCAGGTGAGTGGGGGATTCAAGCGTGCGAGGGTGGCGTCGGGAACGTCGATGAAATGAAAGATCGTGTCACGCACCGCGTGGACCGCATAGGTGATCGGGTTGAGCCGCACGATCGTGCCGAGCCACGTCGGCAAGTCGCCCGTCGGGTACAGCGCCCCCGACAGGAACGACAACGGCAGCAGCAACATCTGCATGATGCCCATGATCGCTTGCATCTGTTGGATGCGCGCTGCGATCACGAGCCCGAGCGACGTGAGTGCGAACGAAACCAGGAACACCTCGGCGATGACCGCGATCACCAGCAGCGGGTGCAACGGCACGCCGACGAGCGGGCCGAGCGCGAGCACGAGCACGCCTTGCAGCGTGGCGACGGTTGCGCCACCAAATGCCTTACCCCACATGATCGCGGCGCGGCGCACCGGCGCGACCAACATCTCGCGCAGGAACCCGAACTCGCGGTCCCACACGATCGAGATCGCCGAAAACATCGCCGTGAACAACGTCGAGGTGGCAAGAACACCAGGAAACATAAAGGTTTCCAGGCGTACACCCTCCGTCGACCCACGCGTCAAGGAACCGAGTCCCTTCGCGAGCACGAACAGGAACAACACCGGCTGCACCAGCGCGGACGCGATCCGCACCGGGTCTTGACGGAACCGGATCAGCTCGCGCATCCAGATGATGCGAGCCGCGCGGATGTCGCTACTGAGTCCGCCGGCCGAGACCGCGACCGGCGCGACGAGCGCGCCCGGGGTTGTGACGGGCGCGTCCACTTACTCGGTGTCGCTCAACTTCTCCCGCCGCCGACCGGCGAAGACGAAGGCGGCGCCGAGCAAGCCCAACATTGCGGCCACAGCCGCGAGTGCGCCGGTGGACGACCCGGTGAACGCGGGGGCCGCGGGCGTCGCCGTCGCAGCAGGTGCTGGGGCGGGCGTCGGCCGAGTGGGAGCTGGCGGGCCGTCGTGCAGGTTGGGCATCCACACGGAGGTGGTGGTCGCCTCCGGCTCCGACGTGGTCGTTGTCGTGGTGGTGGTCGTCGTTGTCGTTGTCGTGGTTGTCCTGGTGGTCGGCGTGGTAGCGGCCGCGACCGACAGCGTGCAGCTCAGCTCGTCGGTGCGGATCTGCCAGTTCGACAATTCAGCGCCGATGAAGCCGGGCGACGCCGCGGTATCGGCGAAGTCGCCCGACGTGCACTTGAGGCTCGGCGTGCCCGCGCCGGCCACTTGTGCCGTCGCCTCAATCCGCAGTGGCATCCCGGTGAGTGGGTGCACAGTGAAGGAATTGGAGTGCGTGGGATCGGCGTCGTCGTCGAGCGTGGCGCTCTCGGAAAGCGCGTCGCCGATGGCTCGGGCGCCCTCGGGGAAGTCTTGATCGATGGTGACAAGCCAGTCGTCGGCCGCGTCGGGTGTGACGTCGAGCACGATCGTCACGTCGAGATCCTCGCCACCTGCGGCTGCCGGCACGGCGGAGACCACCCCCGTTGCTGCAACGGCCAATCCGACCGCTCCGACCGCGAGAACTCGTTTGATTGCCTGCATTGTGTGACCCTCCGCCCCTGGACACATGCGCCGTGCCAGCTCTTGTCAGCATACCCAGCTCGACGGGGGGCCCGTGGCTTGGCGCGCGGCCCTCCTTCGCGCCGCCCGACATCCGGCGGCTCGATGAAAGACTTTGCGTGATGAGCACGACGACCCAACCCGACGAGACATCTCGATCCCCGGCGCCGATTCCGACCGATGAGGAGATCGCTGAGTACGCGACGACGGGCTACCTCGTGTGGCGCGGGGCGATCGCGCCAGCGGACGTCGAGAGAATCTCTGCCGCGGTCGACGAGCTCGAGCGATGGGCCGGTGCGGGGCCGGGGCGCGAGGGCGGTCCGGGACTCCATCACTTCGAGTTGACCGACAGTGGGCCCGCGCTCGCACGTTCGGAGGACTTCCTCGCACATTCCGATGTGCTGCGCCGCCTGGTCACCACCGGCCGCATCCCCGAGCTGCTGGAGCGGTTGTTGGGTGAGCCCGCGGTGATCTTCAAGGAGAAGATCAACTACAAACAGCCCGGCGGCGCGGGCTTCGCGCCGCACCAAGATGCTGCTGCGTACCGTTTTGTCGACCACCACGTGTCGGTGATGGTTCCGATCGATCCGGCGACGATTGCGTCGGGAACCTTGTATTTCGCACACAAACCGCCCGGCGAGACGCTGTTGCCCAACGAGCGTGGCCGGATCACACCCGAGGCGGTTGCCGCGCTCGTGTGGGAACCCGTGGAGCTCGCGCCCGGCGACCTCGTGTTTTTCGACAGCTACACGCCGCACTACAGCCAAACCAATACCACCGAGCGGGCGCGGCGGGCGGCCTATCTCACGTACAACCGCGTGTCGCTCGGGTCGCACCGCGACACCTACTACGCCGACAAACGGGCCGAGTTCGCGGCCGAGGGTGACGATTTCGCCGGCGAGCGTGTCCGGCTGAGCATCTCCGACGACTTCCTCGGCCGGCCCGTCGAGGCGGACCGGTGAGCCCGGGGGCGCGGCCGACCCTTGACCGTACCGACCCCGTTGGGTCGCTGGTGGAGCTGTACGCGTCGCCGATCGCGTTGCGGCTCTACGACGAGGCAGTCACTGAGCTGCAACACGCGTTGCAGGGGGCGGCACTTGCCGTCGAGGCTGGCGCCGACGATGCTCTCGTGGCTGCGGTGTTACTGCACGACGTCGGCCACTTGGTGCTCGACGACAACGTTGCGATCGACGAGGAGTTGAACGCCGATTTCGGCCACGACGCGGCCGGTGCCCGGTATTTGGCTGCGGCGTTCCCCGCGGCGGTCACGGCGCCGATCGCGCTGCACGTCGCCGCCAAGCGGTACCTGTGCGCCGTCGAGCCCGACTACCTCGCGGGTCTGAGTCCGTCGTCGGTTCGCAGCCTCGGGCTCCAAGGTGGTCCGATGACACCGGCCGAGGTGGCCGACTTCGAGATGCACCCTGCACACGGGGCCGCGGTGGCGTTGAGGCGATGGGACGACTTGGCCAAGGTGGCCGGGCTGGTGGTCGAGCCGTTCGCTGCCTACGCGGCGCTGCTCGAGCGAGTGCGTCGCCCAGTTCCAAACGGGCTCAGCTAACGGCGGAAGCCGGCGGTGAAGACTCGGTTGCGGTCGGTCGCGCTGGCTTCGGAGTCGCGGATGGTGCGGCCGGTGTAGCTCATAAAGACATCGTCGAGGCTGGGGCGAGTGACCGACACCGAGCGGATGCCGAGGTCGAGTTTGGAGAACAGGGTGGGCACGAATCGTTCGCCGTCGGCCACGCCGAACTCGATCCCGCCGTCGGGCAGCGGTGTGGCGTCGATCTGACACTGGCTCGCGAGCGCGGCGATTGCGGCCGCGTCGTCGGTGGTGTGTAGCCGGACACGATCGACGCCGACGGTGGACTTGAGCGCCGTCGGCGTGTCGAGCACGACGACTTTTCCTGAGTCCATGATCGCGATCCGGTCGCAGTGTTCGGCTTCGTCCATGTAGTGCGTGGTGAGAAAAATCGTTATTTTCTCGGCCCGGCGCAGCTCGTGGATGTAGGCCCAAATCGACGAACGCGTTTGCGGATCGAGGCCGACCGTCGGTTCGTCGAGGAACAACACACGCGGCGAGTGCATGAGTCCGCGGGCGATCTCAAGTCGACGTTTCATGCCGCCCGAGAAGTTCTGCACTTTGTCGCCGCGCCGCTCCCACAGGCCGACCATGTCGAGCACCGCACGCATCCGGTCGTCGAGTTGGTGATGGGGGATCCCGTAGAGCTCGCCGTGGAAACGCAGATTCTGCTCGGCGCTCAGGTAACCATCGAGGGTGGTGTCTTGGAAAACAAGGCCGATGTGGCGGCGAACGTCGGTGCGCTGCGCCACGATGTCGTGCCCGGCCACCGTCGCCGTCCCCGCGCTCGGCGCGGTGAGCGTGCACAACATCTTGATCGTGGTCGATTTGCCCGCGCCATTGGGACCAAGGAAACCAAAGGTTTCGCCGGTGAAGACGTCGAGGTCGATGCCGTCGACGGCGGTGAAGTCACCATAGGTTTTGGTCAACCCGCGGGCGACGATGGCCCGGGGCGAGTTGGGCGTCTCGTCCATCGGTCCAGTCTCGCGCCCGGCACACGACCTGTTGGCAGTGCGCTTGGCCCGCGGTCGCACCGGGCGCTGGGCACGCGGTTGTGCCGGGCTGGGCGCGAGCCTGGCTTACAGGATTGGCCGCTCGATCTCCTTGTGACGCCGCCAGCCGATCAGCAACATCACACCGATCGCGACAAGCGCGGCGCCCCATGCGGCCATCGGCACGGCTTCGATACCCGTGGTCGACGGCTGCTGCACGACCGGCGTCGGCACGGGTGCAGGTGTCGGGACGAGGAGCGAGGTCGTTTGAGTCCCGACCGGCTCCAAGGCGAAGGTCGCGTGCGAGATGTTGTTGTCGCTGCGGATCTCCTCGGCGACCGGCCGCGCGCCGCGGATGGTCGCCACATTGTCGATCGTGCCCGCCGCGCTCACTCGGGCCTTGATGGTGATGGCCGGCAGGTCGGCCCCGGCCGGGAGCGGACCAGGGGTGCTGCACTCGATGGTGGTGGCGGCGCTCGTGGCGCCCGACGCGGTGGTGGTGCAGGTCCAGCCCGTTCCACCCGCGGTGAGCAAGACGAGCTGGCTCGGGAGGTGGTCGGTCACGACGATCGGCCCGGTCTCTGCGGTTGCCCCAACGTTGCTCACCGTGAGGGTGTACACGACGTCGGCACCGACGGCCGGAGCGGCCGTGGTGATCCGCTTGACGATCGCGAGGTCGAGTCGATCCGGCGGGACTGCGACGGAGGCGGTGTTGTCCTTCGGGTTCGTGTCCTGACCGGTACCGCGCACCTCGACCTTGTTGATCATCGATCCGGTCGCGTCGGCCGCGACGGTTGCCGAGACGGTGATCGTCGGCGCCGCGGCTCCGGCCGCGAGCGGTCCCGGGCGGGTGCAGGTGACGAGCTGGCCGCTGTTGGTGCACGTCCAGCCGTCGCCACTGGCCGCCTGGAACGTGAGGCCGGCGGGAAGGGTGTCGACGACGGTGATCGGGCCGAGTTCGGCAACGTTTCCGACGTTGCGGACGTTGATCGTGAAGTTGAGCGTCGACCCGGGCCGCACGCGGGCACCGGGTGCGATGTCCTTCGTGACGGCGAGGTCGACGGGTCGAATCAGCCCGGCATCGACCGTGCGGTTGGTCTCACCGGCCGCGAGTGTCACGGTGGCGGTGGTGCCGTTGCTGGGACTGGCGTCGCTGTCGAGCGCGTCGTCGGTGCCGGAGTTGGTGCTGGTAAACGTGTATCCGGCTGGAGCGGAAAAGCGCACGGCATAGGTTCCGGCGTTGAGCCGGTCGAACAGGTATGCCCCGTTCGAGTCGGTGACCGTCGTGCGGATTGCCGCACCGGTGGAGTCGAGCAATGTCACGGTGACGCCCGCCACCGGGGGTTCGCCGGTGTCCTGAATCCCGTCGGCGTCGAGGTCGTGCCACACGAAGTCACCCAGCGCCGCCAACAACGACGTGGTCGTGGCCTGCGACGTGGTGGTTGTCGCCGCGCTCGTCGTGCTGGCCTGGCTTGTGGTGCTGGCCTGGCTTGTGGTGCTGGCCCGCGACGAGGTGGTCGCCTGTGAGGTAGTGGTCGCTTGTGAGGTAGTCGTCGCCTGTGAGGTAGTCGTCGCCTGTGAGGTAGTGGTCGGAACCGAAACGTTGTCGCTCGAGGTGACCGACATCGAGGTCGTCGTGCCCCGGCTGGTGGTGGTGCTCGCTTGGCTCGTACTGGGCTGCGAGGAGGTCACTGAGGCCGACGTGCTGATCGCGAGAGTCGTGGTGGTGGCTTGGCTCGTACTGGGCTGCGAGGAGGTCACCGAGGCCGAAGTGCTGATCGCGTGCGTCGTGGTCGTGGCTTGGCTTGTGGTCGTCGCGGGACGAATACCCATGTCCCACGACGGGTCGACCTCGCCGGGGTCGAGGGTGGTCACGACCACGGCGCCCGATAGTGGGTCCGGGTCTGAGTCGGCCACGTCGGCCCCTGCGTCGCGGACCGTCACGACGTAACCGCTCGGGATCGTTGTGAGGTCGAACACGGCGTAGTAGTCGCCGGGTGTGAGGTTGCCGAAGAGATAGAGCCCTGAGATGTCCGTCGTGGTCGTCGCGACGAGCGTTCCGCTGGCGTCGTACAGCCGCACGGTCACACCCTCGACACCCGTTTCGCTCGCATCCTGGATCCCGGTGCCGTCGAGGTCGTACCAGACTCGGTTGCCGTACGCGGCCGGCGCCGACGTCGTTGTGGTGGTCGTCGCGTCAGTGGTTGTGGTTGCGCCCGTGGTTGTGGTTGCGGCGCTCGACGTCGTGCTCGCGGCGCTTGTCGTGGTCGCGTCAGTGGTGGTGGTTGCGGCGCTCGAACTGGTCGGGATCGTCGACGACGTTGTCGCCCCCGTGGTGGTGGTCGCGTCCGTGGTGGTGGTCGAGGCGCTTGTCGTGGTGGTAGCAGCGCTTGTCGTGGTGGTCACGTCGGTCGTGGTGGTCGCGGCGCTTGTCGTCGTGGTCGTGGTCGTCGGTTCCGACTTCGTGTCCTGTGTGGAGGTGGTCGTCCCCTGGTGGATGCCCATGTCCCACGTGCGGTCGTTTTCGCCGGCTGTCAGGGTGGTGAGGATCACGCGACCAGTGTTCGGGTCGGCGTCGGAGTCGCGGGCGTTGGTTGTCGAGGCGACGTCTTGCAGTGTCACCACAAAGCCGGCTGGCAACGTGGAGAGGTCGAACACGGCGTAGTAGTCACCCGGCACGAGGTTGGCGAACAGGTAGTTGCCGAGGGCATTCGTGACGGTTGTCCCCACGAGGTTGTCGCTCGCGTCGTAGAGGCGAACGGTCACGCCCTTCACGCCGTTGTCGACACCGCCGATGCCTTGGATCCCGTCGACGTCGTCGTCGAACCACACGCGATCGCCATAGGACGCCAACTTCTCACTCGATACGACGGTGGTCGTGGTGGTCGAGCTCGACGTAGCCAGTGTCGTAGTGGTTGTCGCGGCCGTGGTTGGGCTGGTAGTTGTCGTGGTCGCGATAGCGACGATTCCCATGTCCCACGAAGGATCCACTTCGCCGGGATCCAGTGTTGTAGCGATCACTTGTCCGGTGGCGGCGTCGGCGTCGCAGTCCAACGCGTCGTCGCCCGCGTCACGGGTGGTCACCGTGTAGCCCGCGGGGATGGTGAGCAGGTCGAACACCGCGTAGTAGTCGCCCGGCACCAGTTGGGTGAACAGGTACGCGCCGAGGCCGTCGGTGGTCGTGAGGTCGACGGGTGCTCCGGCCGCCGTGAACAACCGCACCCGGACGCCCGCCACGCCGGTTTCACCCGGGGTTTGCAGGCCGTCGTTGTTGGTGTCGTACCAGACGCGGTTGCCGTAGCTGGCTGGCAGTGACGACAACGTGTCGTCGACCGAGGTGGTTGTTGTCGACGAGGACACCGACGAACTCGACGTGGTCGAGGACGAGTTCGAGCCCGTGCCCGAACTCACGCTCGTTGTGGTCGTGGTCGTGGTCGTTGTCGACTGCGGGATCAGATTGATCCCCATGTCCCAGGTGGGGTCGACTTCGCCGGGGTCGAGGTCGGTGGGGATCACGAGTCCCGTCGTCGGGTCGGCGTCGGAGTCGACCTGATCGTTGGTGGCGTCTTGCACTGTGACCTGATAGCCGGCGGGCAAGGTGGAGAGGTCGAACTGCGCGTAGTAGGTGTCAGGTACGAGGTTGTTGAAGAAGTAGAAGCCAGAACCGTCGGTCACCTCGAAGCCGACGTGTTGACCCGCGTTTGTGTACAGGTCGACCTTCACGCCGGCGACGCCCGTTTCGCCCGGATCCTGCACTCCGTCGTAATCGTCGTCGTACCAAACGCGATTGCCGTAGGAGGCCGGCGGTAACGACGTTGTCGTGGTTGTCGTGGTCGTGGTGGTGGTCGTCGGTTCGGTCGTGGTGGTTGCTTCAGTGGTGGTGGTCGCCTCGGTGGTGGTCGTGGTCGACATACAGGTGATGGTGACCGCGGTCATCGCCCAGTTGCCGTTGCCCGACGAACCGGAGTCGTGCGCTGAGGCCAAGTCGCTGTAGGCCGCGGCATTGAGGGGACAGCTCTCCCACGGGTCCATCGTCCCGACGAGGGTGAACGTGGCGGTCGTTGTTCCTGGCTCGATCGTGTTGGGCCAGTGGCACTGCATGGCGCCGCCCGTTGGGTCGTCGCAGTCCCAGCCGTTCTCGGTCACGGCGGTCCATTGACCGGGATCGATGTTGGACGCAACTAATACGCCGCTCTCGTCGGCCGTATCACCGACGTTGGTTACCGAGTACGTACAGCTGACCTGCATCGGACCGGTTTGTTGGCACGCAACATTGAGGACGAGGTCGACGCCGGCAACGACAAGTTGCGCGTCGGCCAGGTCGTTGGTCGAGCGCGGCGGAGCCAGTCCGGCCGCGGCGGTGATGGCGATGAGTGTTCCCAGCAGCGCCCGAGTCCCCCAACTCCGGCGACGTTCTCCGAGCCATGTCTGTCCCATGGCCGGTCTCCCTTCGAGCGGTGTGGGCGCCCCATGGCCCACCTCTATGAGTGAGGAACACTATCACGAATAGTGGTTCCACTAGCACGGGAAGTGGTTGCAGAAAACGCTGATCGCGGTCACGATAGCTGCGGGGAATCCCAGGTGAACGACCTGGCCGCCATGACTAGGTGGCCCCTGTAGCCGTGAGTGACGTGAGTTGCGAAGCGGTGGCCGGACGCGACGAAGGGGTTGGTCGTGTGGACCAACCCCTTCGTATTGGGTTCGTTGACAGGGCGACCGTGGGTTGGTCTCCCTGTCCTGTTAGCGGATCACGGATCGTTGCCCGTTAGTGGATCACCGATCGTTGCCCGTTAGCGGATCACGGATCGTTGCCCGTTAGCGGATCACCGATCCGGTGTCGCGACGACGGCGCAGCGCCACGACGAGCAGGAGGCCGAACGTAACCAGCGTGAGGCCGAGGAACGCTCCACGAGCGATTGACGCACCGGTGATCGCCGGGGTCTTCACGATCGGCTTGGCGACTGGCGCCTCGACCACGACCGACGGGACAGCGAGCGTGAACTTCGCCGTGTTGTTGTCGGTACGGATTTCCTCGGTGATCGGCTTGGCGCCGCTGACCGAGGCCACGTTCACGATGTCGCCCGTGGCGACCACGGTCGTGCTGATCGTGATGTTGGCCAACCGCGCGCCGGCGGCTAGGGGACCGGCCGCCTTACACGTCACGACGGCGCCGACGGTGCCGCTCGAGTTGCAGGTCCAGCCGTCGCCGCC
>CAZWPY010000070.1:0-2059 GCA_964635475.1 uncultured Acidimicrobiia bacterium | reverse complement strand
GCGGCCGCTCCCTTGGCCAGCGGCCCAGGTCGGGTGCAGGTGATCACGCCGCTCGACTGTGAACACGTCCAGCCAGTGCCCGACGCCGACACGAACTCGAGGCCCGAGGGCAACGTGTCGGTCACCTTGATCGGGCCAACCTCGGCTCCGGGTCCGTTGTTGGTGACGTCGAGCGTGTAGGTAACCGTCTCACCCGCGGCGAACGTGCCCTTCTGCTGCTTGTCGATCGCCAAGTCGACGTCGCGACGAAGGCCCGCGTCGATCGTGGTGTTCGACTCGCCCGCGCCGAGCGTGATTGTCGACGTCGTGCCCGTGCTGGAGGCATCGGAATCGGCAGCGTCGTTCGAGCCCGCGTTGGCCGTGGTGAAGGCCGTGCCCGACGGGGCCGTGAATCGAACCGAGTACGTGCCAGCGACGAGCCCGTCGAACAGGTACTTGCCGTCGGAGTCGGTCGTGGTCGTGCGGATCACGGTGCCGGAGGAGTTGAGCAACTCGACAGTGACGCCACTCACACCCGGTTCGCCGGTGTCTTGCACACCGTCACCGTCGAGGTCGTCGAAGACGAAGTCGCCGATGCTGGCCTTGCCGACCGTGATGGTGACCGTGTCGGTGTTGTTCGACAGCTTGACGTCGACGGCGCGGCCCGACACGACGGCGGTGTTGATGAGTTCGCCACCGGTTGCGGTGATCGTGGCCGTGGTGGTGATGGTCGGTGCGCTCGCACCCTTTGCCAGACCAGCCGTGCGGGTACAACTGATCACCTGGCCGCTGATCGAGCAGTCCCACCCGTCGCCTGTCGCGCTCACGGGCGTGAGGCCCGCCGGCAGGGTATCGGTGAGGGTGATCGGACCCGGCTCGGCGCCGGGACCCGCGTTGCTCACCGCGATCGGGTAGGTGATGGTCTGGCCAGTGGCCGTGGTGGAACCCGAGGCGAGGCTCTTGTCGACGATGAGGTCGACCGGGCGGGTCATGCCGGCGTCGACCGTCAGGTTGGCGCCGTTGGTCACTGTGACCGCGCCCGTCGTTGCGGTTGTGGCCGGCGACCCCGAAGCGGAGTCAGCGGTCGCGTCGGAATCGACAGAGTCGTTGGTGCCCTGGTTGGCCAGCGTGAGGCCGTAGTCGGAGGGCATCGTGAATCGCACCGTGTAGGTGCCGGCGTTGAGGCCAGAGAACAGATACTGGCCCGCTGCGCCGGTCGTGGTCGTGGCGATCACGGTCGTCCCGTTGGTACCGCCGAGCAGCTCGACCTTGACCCCGGGGATTCCCGGCTCGCCCGCGTCCTGGATGCCGTCGAAGTCGAGGTCCTCCCAGACATAGTCACCGATCGAGGCGCTGGGCACCGTCGTGGTAGTCGTCGGGCTCGTGGTGGTGGTGGTCGGCTCGCTCGTGGTCGTCGGTTTGCTCGACGTGGTCGGCTCGCTCGTGGTCGTCGGTTTGCTCGACGTGGTCGGCTCGCTTGAGGTGGTCGTCACCATGACGAGGCCGAGGTCCCACGTCGTGTCGACTTCGCCGAAGGTCAGCGTGGTCACGATCGTCGTGAGCGTGGCGGCGTTGGGATCCGAGTCGATCAAGTCGTTGCCGCCCGCGTCGGCGACGGTGGCCGCCATGCCGGCGGGCAAACCGCTGAACACGGCGTAGTAGTCACCGGCGGGGATGTTGGCGAACAGGTAGAGACCGTTCGCGTCGGTGACCTTCGTGCCAAACAAGGTGCCGTCGGCTTTGTAGAGCTTCACGGTCACGCCCGCGACGCCAGGCTCGCCGGGATCTTGCACGCCGTTGCGGTTGAGGTCGTGCCACACACGATTGCCGTACCCCGACTTGTCGCCCAACGTGAGGCTGGTCGTCGTGGTCGGGTTCGTCGTGGTGCTGCTCGACTTGCTGGTTGTTGTCGAACTCGACGAACTCGACGAGCTCGTCGGAATAGTCGAACTCGTTGTCGACGAGGTGCTGCTCGACTTGCTGGTTGTTGTCGAACTCGACGAACTCGACGAACTCGTTGGAATAGTCGAACTCGTTGTCGACGAGGTGCTGCTCGACGAGGTGCTGCTCGACGAGGTGC
>CAZWPY010000069.1:0-18085 GCA_964635475.1 uncultured Acidimicrobiia bacterium | reverse complement strand
CGAGCAGGGCGAGGGTGTCGGCGTCGAGGGCGACGTTGCGGCGGCTGGTGCGGGTCTTCAGTCGGGTGAACTCGAGCTGGTATCCGATGGCGATGAGGGCTTGGGTGATCTCGATCCGGCCGGTGTCGAAGTGGATGTCGTCCCAGCGCAGTCCGAGGACCTCGCCGCGTCGCATGCCGGTTGCTGCGGTGAGGCGGAACAGCATCGAGTGCTGGCTGTGGGCGGTCGCGTCGATGAACGCGCCGAGTTCGGTCGCCGTCCAGGACTTGGCTCGCCGGGCTCCCGAAGGGTGGCTTCGTGGGTCAGGCGGCTGCACGCCCGCCATGGGGCTGACCGGCAGCAGGCCGCGGTCGAGCGCGTCGCGCAGCGCAGATCGCAGGAGTTGGTGGAGGTTGGCGATGGTCTTCGCGGCGAGCGGCCCGCCCCGTCGACTGCCGGTGATGAGAAGCCGCTGGTAGAGCGAGCGGATGTGCTCGGCTCGCAGGCGTCGCAACGGTGTGTCGCCGAGGTGGGGGAGCAGGTAGTGCTCGATGGCCTTGCCGTCGCGGGCGTGCGTCGAGCAGGCGACGGTGGCTTCACGGGCGGGCAGCCACTGGCCGAGGAGGTAGTCGCCGAGCGTCATCGAGGACCCGGCTCGGTGGCGTCGCTCATGCTCGGCGGTGAGCGTCCGGGCGAGGCGCTCAGCGTCGCTTCGGTCTTCGCATCGGTGCCAGCGCCGCCGTTCTCGTCCAGTGACGGGATTGCGGCCCTCGTAGATCACTGCGTAGTGCACTCCTCGCTTCTCGGTCACGTATGCCATTGCCTTGTCCTTCGTTTCGATTGGTGGTCGGTAGCGAAGTCGGTAGCAGCCGCCGACGGTGCCCTGCCAGTGGCGAACTGTGACCGGGAGGGGACCCCGATAGCCGCCCGGACGATCAGGAAGCGACCCGCCGCCCCAAGGCGCATCAGACGTCTCTCCGGGAGAACCACGTGCGCCTTATACCCATGGGGGGTATGCTGGCGAGTGTGCTGGTCATGGTTCGAGGCTCGAGGTGGAGGCGGCTCGTCGCCCTTTCGTGCCTGAGTTCGCATCGATACGGTGCAGTGCGATGATCTGGCGCCGGTACCGCATAGTGTCGATCACGGCCTTGACCGTGCTCGTCGCTGGTGGGCTGTTGTTGATGCACGGCCTCGACACCCATGGCAGCCAGATGCAGCCGGTAGCGGTCAGCGAGGTGAGTGCGGTCGATGGCCACGGTGGCCACGGGGTGGATCACCACGATGACGACGGCTCCCACTGCGACGGTTGCATGGCCGGAGCGGTAATGGCTGCATGCGTTGCGGTCATCATGGTGTTCGAGTCGTGGTCGCTGATCCGTCGCGTTCTCGGCGCCTCCAGATCTACTCCGCTGCTCATGCCGGGCCTGGACCGCGTCCGACGCGCGGTCGACGTGTTCAGACCGCCTGGCCCGGTCTGGATCCGGCTTTCGGTCATGCGCTGTTGATGTCGCCGTTCCTTCACCTGTTCTGACGACGCGCGCTCTTGGCGCGTCGCCTCATCGATTCTGATTGGAAGGAGCGCGTCATGCGCCGATCACTTGTTGTTGTTGTTGTGCTGTCCTTGTTTGCCCTCACCGTCGTCTCTGCTTGTGGAGACGGTGAGGAAGCAACGTCGTCGAACCCTCCTGCCGCCCCCGATGGAGGTGGCCACGACGACCACGGTGAGTCGAGTCCCGCTGTCGAGGGGGCTCGACGGATCGAGGTGAACGCGACCTCGTTCGCGTTCGACCCCGACGAGATCGAGATCACCGCAGGCGAGGATGTCGCCATCGTGTTGAGCTCTGAGGACATCCTCCACGACTTCACCGTCGATGGTCTCGACGTGCACGTCGCGGCTGACCGTGGTGAGACCGCCGAGGGGGGCCTGCGGGCCGAGGAGCCGGGGGAGTACACCTACTACTGCACCATCGTTGGGCACCGTGAAGCCGGGATGGCCGGCACCCTGATCGTGGAGGCTGCATGAACGCCACCAACCCTTCGATTGACGGTCCCGAGGGCCACGATCCGGCCGGCCGCGACCGCGAGGGGCACGAGAATCACCCTGCGCACCACGTCCACGGGGATCATGGGGGTCACGGGGACGATGGTGGACACGCCCACGGCGGCAAGCACGCCGGACACCACACCGAGGCGTTTCGTCGGCGGTTCTGGTGGAGCCTGCTGCTGACGATCCCGGTGGTCGCGACCAGTCACATGGTCATGGACTGGTTCGGCTACGAACTCGACTTCTATGGCGTCGAGTGGATCGGTCCAGTGTTGGGGTCGGTGATCTTCTTCTGGGCCGGGTGGCCGTTCCTCGAGGGCGGTCGCCAGGAGTTCAAGGACCGCCAGCCCGGGATGATGCTGCTGATCGCCATGGCGATCACCGTCGCGTATGTGGCGTCGATGGCGACGTCGCTCGACGCGTTCGATCTGGACTTCTGGTGGGAGCTGGCGTTGCTGGTCACCATCATGTTGCTGGGTCATTGGCAGGAGATGAAGGCGCTCGGCCAAGCACAAGACGCGGTGGCTGCGCTGGCCGAGTTGTTGCCCGACGAGGCCGAGCGCGTCCTCGACGACGGCTCGGTGGAACCGGTGGCCATCGACTCGCTCCAGGCCGGTGACGTGGTGCTGGTCCGATCGGGCGCCCGGGTTCCCGCCGATGGCGAGATCATGGACGGCTCCGCGGAGCTGGACGAGTCGATGATCACCGGCGAGTCCAAGCCGGTGGCCAAGGACATCGGTGACCGGGTGGTGGCCGGCACGGTGTCGACCGACTCCGCCATTCGGGTCCGCATCGACGCCGTCGGTGAGGAAACCACACTTGCCGGGATCCAACGCCTCGTCGCGGAGGCCCAGGAATCCCAGTCACGCACCCAGGTGCTGGCCGACCGCGCCGCCGCGCTGTTGTTCTACGTCGCAGCGGGGGCTGCGGTGATCACCGCGGTGGTGTGGTCGCTGCTCGGCGACGGCGACGAGGCGGTGACCCGGGTGGTCACGGTGCTGGTCATCTCCTGCCCGCACGCGCTGGGTCTGGCGATCCCTCTGACCACGTCGATCTCCTCGGCCTTGGCGGCCCGCAACGGGATCCTGGTCAAGGACCGACTCGCCTTGGAGCAGAGCCGCACCGTCGATGCGTTCCTGTTCGACAAGACCGGCACTCTCACCAAGGGAGCGCACACCGTCGTCGGCGCAGCCGGTGCCGGGATCACCGACGACGAGGTGTTGCGCCTCGCCGCCGCGGTGGAATCCGACAGCGAGCACCCGCTGGCCCGGGCCATCGTCGCGGCCGCTACCGAACGCGGTGACTTCCCGACGGCGACGGGGTTCCGGTCGGTCACCGGTCGTGGGGTCGAGGCCATCGTCGACGGTGTGACCTACTCGGTCGGTGGGCCGAACATGGTGCGCGAGCTGTCACTCACCGAACCCGCCGAGCTCACCGAGTGGTCACAGGGTTGGAAGGAACGCGGGTCGTCGGTGCTGTATCTGGCTGAGGCCGGAGGGATCCTCGGTGGCATCGCCGTGGAGGACGAGATCCGCCCTGAAGCTCGCGCTGCTGTCGAAGCGATCCAAGCGTTGGGACGCCAGGTGGTGCTCATCACCGGAGACGCCCGACAGGTGGCCGACGCGGTCGGCCGCGACCTCGGAGTAGACGAGGTGATGGCCGAGGTCCTTCCCGAGGACAAGGACGCCAAGGTCACCGAGCTGCAGGGTCGTGGTCTCAAGGTGGCGATGGTCGGCGACGGCGTCAACGACGCCCCCGCTCTCGCCCGTGCCGACGTCGGCATCGCGATCGGCGCCGGCACTGACGTCGCCATCGAGTCGGCCGGTCTGATCCTCGCCAGCTCCGATCCGCGTGCGGTGGTCGGCATCATCCGGCTGTCCAAGGCCGCGTACCGCAAGAGCCTCCAGAACCTGTGGTGGGCCGCGGGCTACAACATCTTGGCCATCCCCGTCGCCGCTGGAGCGCTCCAATGGGCGGGCATCACCATGCCCCCGGCATTGGCCGCCATCTTGATGAGCATCTCCACCATCGTCGTGGCCCTCAACGCCCAACTTCTCCGCCGCGTCGAGCTCCGCCCACCAGCACTCGCCGACGAAACGGCCCCGCAGCCCTCCACCGAAGGGGTGACGTCATGACCGAACACCGCCACACCCGCGCCGACACCACCGACCGCAAGGTCCTCGCTGCGCTCGCCGCCTGCTGCGTCGGCCCGATGCTGCTCATCATCGTGCTGACCTCGGTGCTCGGTGTCGCCATCGGCCCTGCTGCAGCCATCAGCCTCGGTGCCGTCGCCGCCGGGGTCTGCGTCGCCGTCATGTTCCAGCACCACCGACATCACGGGTCCTGACGCGACCGCCGCCGCACCGTCATTGGAACAGGCCGACACGGCGGTCGAGCGCGGTCAGGACGGCGGGTACGGCTCGAGGCCGTGGATCTCCTGCTGCTCGCGCACGTAGGCGATGATCCGGTCGATCTCGTCGTCATCAAGACCGTCGACCGGGGGCATGTCGCCGAAGTCCCAGTGGTGTGCACGCGAACCTTGCGTGATCGCTGCATGGAACGACGCATCGGGATGGTGGTCAGATGCGTAGACCTGTGAAAGGTGTGGAGGTCCTTGGTCGGTGCCGCGCAGGTCGCTGCCGTGACACGAAGCGCACGACGCTTGGTAGAGCGCCTCGCCCGACGAACCAGCTGCGACGGTCGAGGAGGGCTCATCCGAACACGACGAGAGCACCACCGCGAGCACTGCGCACATCAGCCCCATCGGTCGGAACGGACGGCTCACAGGTCTCCGAATCGCCATCGAATCAACGGTAGCGTCGGTATCAGCTCAGCCGGTGGGGCACTCTCGGTCAGCCGACACGTCGAACTGCGGTACCTCCCGCTCTTGTGCCTGCGTTGGCGTGGTGGCGGCGCCGTTCTCGTTGATGTCGTCGATGAGCCAGTCCATCTCGAGGATCTCGCGGCGCTGTGCCTCGCTGATCTCCACGGCCAGCTCGCACACCCGGACGTCGTCGTTGCCGAAGCGTTCGGATCGGGTGATGGCGAGGGAGTGGTGCGGGATCATCGCCTGCATGAACGAGACGTCGTCGACGGTGGCCTGGCTGCGGTCGAGGGCGATGCCCCCGCCGAGCAGCAGCAGGCTGACGGCGACGATGGCGATGTTGCCCTTGACGTTGCGGTACATGTTCAACATCCAGGCGAGCATGACCAGGCCCATGGTGCCGCCCATGGTGACGGCCATGAAGATGCGGCTCTGGCTGAAGCGAACGTGGCTGAGCTCCCACGAACCGACGAACATCACGAAGTACATGAACACCATCGACGTGAGGATCATCGCTGCGAACCGCAGGTACATCTTCCGCTCCATGTCGGCCTGCTCCCCACCGTGTTCACCATGCGTGTCCTGCTCGTCGGCCGACGAGGTGTTCTCGTGCTCGGTCTTCGTCTGCATGTTGGCTCCTCTGATTCGGTCGTGTGTGCCGGTACCCCCTCGACCGCCACTACCCCTCACGGTCGCCCGCTACCGAGCTCGCCGTTCCTGTGTCCGAGGCCGACCCCGCCGGGCTTGAGGACGAACCGACAAGACCCGTCAGCTGCTGGCCGTGCCACCGCACCTCCAGAACCCGAAGATGGCCTCGTCGATCGCCACGTGGAACCGGGACAGGCGCTCGCCGGACGGAAGTTCTCGGCGCGGGGGCTGGACTTGATGGCGTTCCGGGTTGGCCACCCACGCTTCTACCGTTCCTTCTACTGTGCGGCGCGGTACGGGGGTGTACGAGTTGGCACGACCGGCGTAGACTGAGCGACGAATCCCCAGCTCAAGGGCACTATCTGGTACGCATTGGTACGGGCTGAGATCCTGATCGGAAACCTCATAACCCGAAGGTCGCAGGTTCAAATCCTGCCCCCGCCACCACAAAAGCCCTGGTCACAGCGTTGCTGAGGCCAGGGCTTCGTCGTTCAGAGGTCGAACTTCTAACGGATCTTCTAACGGACGATCTGGCACGGGGCGCTATCTTGTGGCAGCACGGCGGCGAAGGATGAGCTTGCGGAGTCGGACGGGAACCACGCTGAGGTGATCCCGAACGGCGGTCAGATACGCGGAATCCGGCACCTCGAGGTCCGCAAGATCGACACCACGCACATGAGGTGGCTCCCCGGGCCCTCTCGCCGGATCATCCCAGGCAGCGGAAATCTCGGCACCGGCGACCCTGCGCGTCTGGCTGATCAGCTCCACGTAAGCCTTTCCAACTGTCGCGGACTCGACGAGCAGCAGGCCCGAGTACTTGTCCATCTCGACCTGGCAGGTGGAGAGGCTCGCGGTGATCTCGGCCTCGTCGTCCGATCCAAGCCGACGTCGGATGATGTAGGGGAACTCTCGATAGGTGCGGGCCGCCGAGTAGGCCTCGGCGAAGAGCTGCCGTTGGCGGTCCTGTCGGTTCAGGCGACCCGTCTGCCAGTAGCCGGCGACGGAGACGAGCGCCGCCACGATTGCCGCGACGAGGGCCGAGTCAAGGCTGGACGATTGCGCTGCAACTTGGGCAAATGCGAGACACATCAGGCAGCCAGCTGAGTATCGCCGATGGCGTGTGGAGCTTCTTCACCCGGCCACTCGCCCCATTCTCGCCAGAGGGCTTCCTTCGCGAGGTGCACCAGTGCGTGCCCGATCAGAGCGACGAGACCGTCGGGGAAGACCCACCGACGCTGACTCGGGTCTGACGGGTACCACATGCAAAGGCTTCCGTCTTCGTATCTGTGGGGGGAGGAGTCCGGCCCGTCTGCGCAAACGATGGGCACCCGGCTGTGTCGGAGCGGGAACTCGATCGTCAGCCGCCGGGAATCCGCGCCCGGTGGATCCACCACGAGCCGGTACTCCCAGCCGCGACCTTCTCGACGAGCATGCGAGATCAGTGATGGGTAGCGCGAGCGCGAGCCTCGTTCGAAAGCCAGGCGGTCAGCGAATCTGCCGTACCACGGCCCTGTCGCGCACCGATTCACCTGCGGCCCCCATACGAGCGTGTGGGCTTCACGACCGGCTCTCGGTGCCGCGTCGCGGTGGCGAGTTGCCCTGACGCTCCGACTCCCAGGGGACTCCCGGCGGCAATGGCCTGGTGGATGGCGGTAGCGCTGGAGCCATTGAGCTGGGGCACCAGGCGCCAGAAGACACCGAACGCCCCGAGAAGTTCGCTCACCTTCTCGTCGTCATCGCCAGCATCGATAGCCAGACCGATTGCTTCGGCCGTGCGTCGGAAGCGCTCGACGGCGATTCTCCTGTCAGCGACCCGAATCGGCTGGCTCACACCGGCAGGGTCCTTGGTGAGAGCCTGCGACAGCTCTGTGGCTGCGTAATCGTAGAAGCGGTAGAGGGCTTCGTCGAGGGGTTCCGTGGTGACGGTGCACTCCCATGCCAGCGCCGCCACGTTGAACGAGCAGACGCCCGGCGTCGAGAACTGCTTCACCTGAGCCTTCGCAACTCGAACGACGTGCTGGCGGGTTCGGCGAAGCGAGTCCCAGCCTGACGTGAAGAGGGTGACGTGCTTTTCCGGATGACTCGGGTCCCACCGGTTGCGGTCGAGGTTCGGGATCCACAAAGCGTCGTCCTCCACCCGATTCAGCGCGACCACGAGGTCGACTGTCGGATCTTCCCCGGACACGAGCGGCTCGTTGAATCGGACGAGGAGCCCGCGCTTCATCGTCTCAAGCCGGAGCCCCGGGTGGCGGGAGATCAGCATCGGGCGCAGGTGACGTCGGAGCTGCTCCACAAGCTCTCCGGGCAAGTCGCCCTGTCCCTCAGGCCCAAGGTTCGGGTGCGAGCGGCGGTCCATGACGAGGCCACCGTCGCCGTCCTCCACGGGATCGTTGACGAAACCCGTGGCCAACGAGCCCGACCGGAACGTTCGAAGGGCTCCAGGAAAGCTCGCCGCGGCGGCAAGCACCTCGGAGAGGCGCATCTGTGCGGTTGAGAGTGCGTCAGGGTCAGCGGCGATGCGCTCCCGAATCTGCTCCAGTTGTGTGAGGGCGCTCATCGCCTACTCCTTGTGGACGTCACCTTGGATGTTACCCATCCTCGCACACTTTCATGCACCCATCAAGTATAGAAGAAGTTCGTCGACAGATGTACCATGGGATTCAACCAGTCGACTAGCATGCTCGATCGTGTCGGGAGCGCCGGTGAGTTGAGGGGACCGTGGAAGTCCTGTTCGCAACGAGGAAGCTTCAACGGCAGCTCACAGAGCCTCAGAAGGTCCAGCGCACTTTCGGGGCGACCGGGGCGAAGAAGATCGCGCTTCGGCTTCAGCAGATGCAGGCTGCGCCGTCGCTTGAAGAGATGCGGTACCTGCCGGGACGCTGTCACGAGCTCACGGGGGACCGGAAGGGGACGCTGGCGGTCGACGTCGAGCACCCGTATCGCCTGCTGTTCCGTCCGACGGAGAACCCGGCCCCGCTCGACGACGAAGGCGGCCTGGACTGGAGCCGGGTCGAGAGCGTGACCGTAATCGAGATCGTGGATTACCACTGAAGGGAAGTGGCTCACATGACAACCGAAACGAAGGCGTCCCATCGGTACGAGCCGGAGGTCGTCTTTCCACCCGGCGAGACGCTTGCTGAGCGGCTAGAGGAGCTGGGAATGACCCAGGTCGAACTTGCTGCGCGCACCGGTCTCTCCGCCAAGCACATCAACCAGATCGTCCAGGGAGCGGCCGCAGTGACGCCGGAGACGGCGCTTTTGCTCGAACACGCAACTCGGACTCCGGCGCGTGTGTGGAACAACCTCGAGATCGCCTATCGGGAGTACCTAACGCGCGCAGCCGAATCGAGGCGACTGACGGAGGACGCGCCCTGGCTGGACGAGTTGCCGATCCGGCAGCTGGTTAGCCGCGGATGGATCAAGAAGTGCCCGACCCCGGTCGACCAGCTTCGCGAGGTCTGCACCTTCTTCGGTGTTGCAGACAGGACAGCCTGGATGACCGTCTGGCACAAGCCGACCGCCTATCGAACCTCCAAGGCATTCACCAGCGACCCGGGAGCGGTGGCAGCCTGGCTGAGGATCGGAGAGATCCGTGCTGAGGAGATCGAATGCCACCCCTATGACCGCGGAGGGTTGCTCCGCTTGCTGCCCCAGCTGCGCGAGATGACTCAGGAGCGGGACCCGAACGCGTGGTTTCCTGCGCTGGTGTCAAGGTGCGCATCGGTGGGCGTCGCCGTAGTCGCAGAGCCTGAAATCAAGGGCGCGCGTATCAATGGCGCTGCTCGCTGGCTGACATCGACGAAGGCCCTCGTGCAGCTAAGTCTGCGCCATAAGTGGAGCGACATCATGTGGTTCACGTTCTTCCACGAGATCGGCCACGTCCTGGAGCATTCGAAGAAGGAGACGTTCATCAACGACGCCGGCCACCACAGCGGCGTCGAACAGGAGGCCGATGCGTTTGCGTCCGAACTGCTGATCGGCCGCCAGCACGAACCTGAACTAGCGATGCTCCGGACCCTTGATGACGTCCGCAGCTTTGCTGTGCGAATCGGCGTAGGTCCGGGCATCGTTGTAGGCCGACTCCAGCATGATGGGCGTTGGCCCTACAACAAGGGCAATGAGCTGAAGCAGCGACTTGAGTTCTCAGGCACGTGACCAGGTTTGGTCGAGCGAGACTGCCCACTCACTCCCCGAACACGGCGGCGCTGAAGGTGGCGGCCGCCTGCGCCTGCATGCCGGGCATGACGTGTTGGTAGACGGTCATCGTGAACGCGGGGCTGGAGTGGCCGAGGCGTTCGCTGACGACCTTCACGGGGACGCCTTGTTGGAGGAGGATCGTGGCGTGGGTGTGGCGGAGGTCGTGCAGGCGGATCCTGGGAACGTCGAGCTGGGCAACGGCGCGTTCGAAGGTCTGGCTGATGAGGTCGGGATGGACGGGTGAGCCGTCGGGCTTGGCGAACACGTAGGTGTCGTCGCCGCGCCGGCCGGTGGCCATGCGCTGCTCGAGTTGGTGGCGGCGGTGGCGTCGGAGTTCGGCGACGGTGCGTTCGTCGAGATCGATGGTGTGGCGGCTGCTCTCGGTCTTGAGGTCGTCTTCGATCAGCTGGTAGCCGACCGACACGATCTGCTGGTTGACGGTGAGGCGGGCGGCGTCGAGGTCGACGTTGCGCCATGGCAGCCCGGCCAGCTCGCCTCGTCGCATGCCGGTGGTCGCGGCGAGGAAGTAGATGGGGTACAGGTCGTGGTCGGCCATGGCGGCGAGGAACACCCGCAGCTCGTCGCCGGTCCACACGCTCATCGAGCGGCCGCTGCGGCTGATCGAGGGCGGGTCGGCGAGGTCGGCGACGTTGCGGATCACGGTGCCCTTGCGGGTGGCGTCGGTCAGGGCGCTCTGGATGGTGGCGTGCACGTTGCGCACGGTCTTTGGGGCCAGGCCGCCGCCGGCGCCGTTGCGTTTGCCGCTGGTGAGCAGCAGCACGTACAGCTCGTCGAGGTCCCCGGGCTGGAGCTTCTGCAGCGGGATGCGCCCGATGTGAGGGTTGATGTGCAGCTTGATGTTGCGCTCGTAGGCGTCGGAGGTCGACGGCTTCACCCGGGTCCGCTTCGATGGCAGCCACCGCTCGAGCAGGTAGTCGCCGAGGGTGATCTTGTCGGGAGCCCGGTAGTCGCCGTCATGGACCCGCTTGATGAGATCGGCGAGGACCTTCTCGGCGCCCTTGCGGGTGTCGCCGGCGGCGTGCCAGCGGCGCCGGTCCTTGCCGGTGGCGGGGTCGACGCCTTCGTAGACGACGGCGTAGTACCGGTTGCCCTTCTTGGCGATGTGGCCTCTCATCGGTTTCCGCCCTTCTGTTCGTCGGTGCCGGCTGGTGCGGGATCGTCCGCCTCGGTGTCGATGGCGTCGACGTCGTCGAGCTCGTCGAGGAGCCCGACGAGGCCGGCGAGGACTTCCTTGGCCCGGTCGACGTCGCCGAGCAGCTCGCCCAGCACCCGGGCGCGGGCCTTGAGGAAGGTGTCGATGCGTTCGTGGACATCGCTGGCGCCGTCGCGGAGGTCCTCGACCCGGCCGTCGGTCTGGACCCGGATCGCGTTGGGTCGCACCGACCAGGTGCGCAGCGCCTCCTCCCACTCGGGGAGGGTGTCGGCGTTGCCCAGGATGGCGTCGATGAGCAGCAGCGGTTCCCAGCCCTCGCCCTTGTTGGCCTTGAGGTCGGGCGCGGCGATCCCGATCTCGTCGGTCACCGGCGGCGGGGTGAAGAACCAGCCGATGGGGAGCCGGAACCCGCGGGACAGGGCGAGGATCTCATCGGCGTTGAACTGGCGGATGCGCCCGCCGGCGAACGCATGGATCGTGGCCAAAGGCCAACGCCGTGTTCGCTACCGAGGAGTGCAGGCCAATCGCCTCGGCTTGTCGACGCGAGCTGCGGTGATCAACCTCCGTCGCCTACTCAGTCTCGGACTCCACTACGACAACGGCTGGGCACTCAGCCAATAGGCCGAGAACCAAACACCAACCGGCGCTGCTGGCCGTTGCATGCCCGATTGCATAGTCACCAACCGCATCGCGCGCCCGCCAGGCCCGTATTCGAGGTAGCACCTAGGCGCCAGCGCCCAGGAAACCCCTTGCTCAGCAGTCTCCTAGCCACAACCGCCACCGCCCCGGGACGCTCCCCGCCGGGGAGCTCCAGGCACTGTTCGGACAGCGAGCCCAGCTCACCGCACGCTCGCTCAGCTCCGCGATGACCTCGACACTCTTCCCCGGGATCTCGGCCGGGCCCAGGAGGAGCGCCGGTCAGCCGTTCCGAGGCTCGACGACTCCCGCGACCGCCTCCAGCGAGCGTTCGACACCCTCGCCGAACACGAGCGCCCCTTCCATCGCCGCGGCCACGAACGAGCCATCGCCGACGCCAAGCGCGTTGTCGAGGAGCTCCCCGGACCCATCCGCGAACGTGCTGAACAGATCGAGAAGACCGAAGGTCGCATCGCTGACCTCGAGCGTCGTCTCGGCCGAGCCCGCACGCTCGAACAGCGTCGGCCCGCCATGCAGACCCAGCTCGCCGACATCGACGGCCGCCTTCGCGACGACCGCCGCACCCGTGTCAACCAGATCCGCAGCGACCCCCCCGAACGCGTCACCAGAACACTCGGAGTGCGACCGGCCGTCGGCGAGCACGCGAAGCGGTGGGACATCGCCGCGGGACAACTCGACCAACACCACACCGCTTACGGCCTCACGAAGGGCCTCGGCCCGACCAAGGGCGTCAAGCTTCCCCTCGGTTTCCTCCACAGTCGTTCCCTGGCCGAAAGCGAGAAGCGCACCTTCAAGCAAGCCATCGTCCGTGAGCGCCGGCGGACCCTGCAGCGGGAAGGCCCCGTCATGCGCATCGGGATGTAGAGAGCGACCAGGCCCCGCCCCGAGGGGCGAGGCCGACCCCATGATGTCGAACCGATCGGCGTCAAGGGCCGGCTCCGGGACTCCGCTGCGCTCCGTGTCCTCGCCTCCGCCCTACGGGCGGGCCCCTTGACCCCAGGGCCGCGAAAAATCAGGGTGAACGAACGTGCGTTCAACGTAGCGTGAACTCATGAGCCAGCCACACGCGGGACCCACGCCGGAGCCCTACGGGTCGGCGCACGACCTCCCATCCTTCGCTGAGATGCGTCAGCAGCTTCAGGCCTTCAAGGCCCTGACCCTGTTCGTAATGCGCGACACGCGGGCGAAGATCGTCGAACTCGAGCGACAGATGAACGCGATGGCAGACCGAGTCGACGCCTTCTACGCGAGGTTGGGCCCGCTGCACTGGACATTCAATGATTGGATGAGTGTCGAGAAGGTCGATGCCATCCTCAGCGAGACGTCAACTCCGGAAGACGCCGAGAGCCGGCTGATCGAGCTCTATCGGGATCCCGAAGCGACGAAGTGGCACTTGATTCGCCTTCGCAACGTCCAGGGTCTCCGAGAGCGTCACCACCTACTCATCCGGGCTCGGGAGGACTACGACGCCGATCGCTTCGACACGTGCACGATGCTCCTGATCAGCGTGATGGACGGCTTCGTGAACGACTTCGAGGCTGGCAAGCGGAAGGGTCTCGCCGCTCGGGACGCAGGCGAGATGGTTGCATGGAACAGCGTCACCGGTCACCACATGGGCCTCACCAACGCTCTCAAGCCCTTCCTCAAGACCATCAAGAAGCGGGTCGACGGCGAGGTCTTCGAGGTGCACCGGCACGGGATTGTTCACGGATCCGTCGTCAACTTCAACAACGTCGTCGTGGCAACGAAGGCCTGGAATCTGCTCTTCGCCGTCGTCGACTGGAGCATCGCAACGACCAAGAAGGCAGAGGAGGATGAGAAGCCTCCGGAGCCGGGGTGGAGGGAGACACTCGCCTCACTGGCTGAGTACGGCCGGAGGAGGAAGGCTCGTGATCAGTTCCAGCCTTGGAGCATCTGCTCGGGCGACGAAGCCTTCGATGATGACGAGGTCGTCGGCGCGACCAGGACCTTCCTCGAGGCGTGGCAGAAGAAGCAGTGGGCCCGCCTTGTCCCCCTCATGCCGACTCAGCTCATTGGCAATAAGTCCAAAGGCCAGGCAGCCGAGTACGCGAAGTCATGGTTCGAGTCCCACGTCATCACTGGTGTCGAGATCGATCGGGTGGAGTACACACAGTCGAGCGTGGCAGAAGTCCGAGGCTGTGCGACGATCGATGGCACCAGCGGGAATCTGCGCCTGCGCTGGCTGTACTACGACGCCGACGGAGATCTCGCCCTTAACAGCGAGCGAGGTCGGTGGCAGCTCGCTGTCGTTGCACCTCATACCTATCTCGTCGACGACAACGGCGAGCGGCTGAACTGACCTCAAGCGACGTCGCCCAGGCCCCGGCGATAGGCGATCTCCGCGGTTTGGTTGCCGCGCAGGAAGAACTCGACGAGGTCGAAGAAGGGCGACTCGCTCGTCGGAATCCCGACCGCTTCATGACGGGGTGAAGCGTTCGACGGCGATCCGGCATCTGGTGGAGATGGCGACCGAGGCCTCCGACATGCTGCGGATGCGCGACACCGACATCGGGTGGCCGCTGTTCGAGATGTGGGCGACCGGTGAGCTGCTCGACTCGGTCGCTGAAGTCGAGAGCGGCACCGTCATCTTGTTACTCGACGTCGCGCCCGGCGAGTTGCCGTGGATGGCGCGTCACGCTGCAGGGGAGTGGGTGGGTGATCGACTGCGGCTCGGCAAGCGACCGATGCTGTGGTGCTACCGGCCATCGGTGTGGCCGGCATGGAACGCTCGGCACCGCCAGGTCGTGCGCTTCTGGTCAGCTGGCGATGGCCTCGACGAACTGGTCATCGACCGGTTGCGGTCGGGTGCGGGCGTTGCAGCGGAGGATCCTGGCGATGAAGCAGTGCGCCAGCAGCTCATCGAGGAGCGCTCGGTGGGCCACGTCCATCTGCGGCGGATCGTCGACAGCTACTGGGACCACGAATGGCGACGCAACCATCGAGGGCAAGAGGCCGAGGACGCGCTGTGGCGGGCGTCCGCGGGCTTGATCGAGATCGACGACGCGCTGGCCTCGCTTGCCCCGTGAAGGGATCGCGTCGTCAGGTGAAGAAGGCAGCGATGGTCGTCATGACCGCTCAGCCCGCCAGCGCCATGGCGGGTAGAAGGTCGGGAGATCCCGGCCTTTCGGGTCGGGCGGGACCGAGCTCTCGAGATCGTCTTCGGCCCAGCGTCGGCCGTACTGATCGGGTAGGGAGCCCCAACCCCAGTAGGGGACCGGCCGGTCCGGGGTGATGCCGGAGGCCTCGACGGGGTCGATTCGTTCGGGGCCGACGGTGCACAGGTGGCACCAGTCGTCGCCGAAGTCGAAGGTGTAGACGAACTGGTCGCCGAGCTTCAGTGTGGACAGCTTGGCGGTGTGGATGTCGACGGTGTCCTCGGGCTCGTCGAAGTACGGGTTGGCATCCGCGATGCGGGTTCCGTCATCCAGGTCGAAGGAGCTGAGGTGTGCGAGGTCCCACCGGCCGAAGGCGTCGTTGATGGCGTCGGCGAAGGTGGCGAAGGTATGGGAGCGGGCGGCGGCAAAGATGCGTCCGGGGCGGGGCCAGTAGTCCTCGCCTCGTCCGGAGACGAGTTCGACGCTGATCGAGAGCCAGGTGCGGGCCATGGCTTCATGACGGCCGAAACGACCGGACTGTCGAGGGCCCGTCCTCTACCGTCGACGTCATGCGGTACATCGTCGTCGGCGTCGAGGCCATGTGTTGGGAGGACGGCTCGGCCCGTTCGCGCAACGAGAAGGAGATCATCGAGATCGGCGCGGTCCGCCTCGGCGAGAACCTCGAGATCGTCGACGAGTTCGGGGCCTGCGTTCGCCCTGTCGTGCATCCGCAGCTCAGCGGGTTCTGCACCGAGCTCGCCACAATCACCCAGGCCAGTGTCGACCACGCTGAGCCCTTCCCCCTTGTCTTCGCTCGCTTCCTCGCATGGATCGGCGATGTCCGGCACCGCCTCTGCTCGTGGGGCGCCTACGACCTGAACCAGTTCCGCCTCGACTGCCGCCGAGCGGGCGTATCGATGCCCGGGTGGTTCGAGGTCGGGCACGTCAACCTCAAGGAGGAGTTCGCCCAATGGCGCGGAGTGCGCCGGTGCGGCATGGCCACCGCGCTCGCTCAGCTTGATCTCGGGCTGGAGGGAACCCACCACGGAGGGATCGACGATGCGCGCAACATCGCCCGGATCGCGCAGCAGGTCCTGCCGCACGTGGGCCGCAACGCGCTCGACCGGATGGTCGACATCGCCGAGGCGTCGGGCATGTATGACCTGACCGCCGAGCCGAAGCGGACCCGCTGAGCCGCTCAGGTCTTGTCGAGCAGGTCGCGCGTGTAGCCGGTCATGAAACTGGCGACCGTGCGTTCGTCGACGATGCCGGCGAGCGCTTGCGTTGCGAGGCTGACGCCGGGGCCGCGTGGCGTGGCGAAGAGCGCGCGCAGATAGACGAGCGCCGGCCGCGTGGTCGTTGCCGATCGGTCGTCGCCGAGAAGCCTCACTGTCGTCTTCGCCATGTTGGCGACGGCGGTCGCGTCGAAGAGGCGGTACACGTCGCCCGCATCCTTGGCCATGAGCCGTTCCGGGGTCTCGAGGCGTTCGCCGAGCTTGAACGCCTTTGCGACCGGCAGCGCTGCGGGCCCGGCGACGTTGACGATGACTCGCCGAACGTCACCGGGTTCGAGGGCGCCGATCTCGAACGGGTCGAAGTCGACCACCGCACCCTCGACCCCGTCGCTCTTGCGAGCGGCGGTCTTGCCGTGCCCGCCGGGAAGTCGAGCGCCGCGTCGTCCCGCCGTCGGAGCGAGCTGTGACGGCACGATCAGGTCCACCGGAACGCTGATGTCGTCCGCGAACCCCTCGCGCTCGACACGGCGTTCCCAGATTCCGGGCTCGCCGGTGTAGTCGAACCCGGCGGAGGCCATCGCGTCCCCGAGGAGGGGAGCGTCGGCGAGCAGGCCGGGGTCGACGACGAGGTCGGCGTCGGTGGTGAACGCCTGGTAGGTCGGGAGCCGCTCGGCGGTGCGGAGGTAGACGGCTTGAGCGCCGATCAGCACCACCGCTCCGATGTGGGGCTGGAGAGCGGTGAGCGCGTCGAGGAGGACGCGCCGTGCTTCGACGTACTCGGTGCGAGGCACGCTAATGCTCACGGGAGGTCCGCCGATCGGGTGAGCGCCGGTGCTTGCCAGCGGGGGGCGCGCTTGCGGAGCCAGTCGAGGATGGCTTCGCCTTCGGCGGGCATGCGCCCGGGGCCCGTCAGGCAGTCGATCGCGAGCTGGGGCGGCGAGACACAGGTGAGGTCGTTGGCGTTCCAGGTGCGATCGAACACGATGCGATCGTAGGGACGGGCGATGACAACGTTCGCGCCATTTCGGACCGGGCGTAGTCGAGTCAGAGTGGCGAGCCGTTCAGGATCGTCGGCGTAGACGATCGCGATCTCGGGAGCGGCGACCGATACCAGCTCGCTTGCGGCGAACGATCCGGTGACGGCCCAGTCGCGGGACTTGATCGCTGCGAGGTCTCGGAGGAACTGGTCGGGTCCGGCGGACGCGATCCAGTTCGTGGTCTCGTTGCTGTCGAGCAGCGAGTAGCTCGTGGCGAGCTGTCGGAGGAGGGACTCCCATTCGACATGTTCGACCGGGCCCCGGGGGACGCGGCTGATGAGCAGCTCGTCGCCGAGCGCGCTCAGCAGCTTCGAGGTGTAGCCGGGATCGGCGTCGACGGTCCTTGCGAGGTCGGCGACGCCGTAGGGCGGTTGGACCTCGACGAGTGTCCGCATGAGTGCCCACGCTTTGGGCCCGCGCAGGCCTGGACCCTTGGTCGGTTCGGGGGAGGGGTTGCGCTGTGCTCCCTGGGTGCGGACGAGGAGGCCGGGCCGGTTGACGACGAGGCGCGCGTTGCCGGTCTGGTCGAGGTAGCCGACGCCGATCTCGTCGAGCAGCTCCCGGGTTCGAGGGCTCAGCCAGCTTGCCGCGATCAGCGTCGGGCCCTCGGGCTCGTCGAGCTCGACGGCGCCGCGTGGCGTGAGACCGTCATCGACGAGAACGGTGATCTCCCCGGAGACGTCGTCGGGCGAGGTCACCCGGATTGTCCCGCCAGTCGAGCTGCGACTCGCCACTTCGGCCGACCACTCGGGGGGCATGAGGTCGTCGACCGCGACACTTACGGCTTCGAACAGCCGTCGAGTTGCCTGAGATACTGATTTGCGTTCCATGGACAAGTCACCGATCTAGGCAAGTCGGTCTGACATGAGGCACGGTACAGCAACTTGCCTGAATCAGCAACGTGTTTGTGTCAGGCAAATCTGAGTCTCAGGCACGACTTCTAACGGAACTTCTAACGGACGGTCCGTCATGAAGGGTTACCTACAGGCACAGACAACCACCGCATCCAGGCAAAACCGCAGGTCAGAGGCACGAACGGCCAACGGTCACCAGCGGGAACAGCCCTTACGGAACTCATAACCCGAAGGTCGAAGGTTCAAATCCTGCCCCCGCCACCAGTGTGATGTCGCGAGTCATCGTGGACGGTCCGAACCTGCTTCAGGGTTCGGGCTGT